>JAZBPC010000030.1:0-13309 GCA_036351455.1 Desulfuromusa sp. | reverse complement strand
GACCAGGATACCCATCACCAGGAAGGAAAAGGTGTTAAGGACATAGGATATCTCTGAAACAGGAGCATCTTCTGCCAGAGCCAAGGTGGGTAAAAGCAATAAACCTGTGAACAGAATTGAAATTATTTTGTTCATTTTTTTCTCCTTCTATAAAATTGTGAACACAAAATCACGTTTTATCAGGACTAAAGAGAATCTTCTCCGGATTCCCCGGTACGGATCCGAATGGACTGTTCGATGGCGCTGACAAAAATCTTGCCATCGCCGATTCGTCCGGTGCTTGCTTCGCGTTGGACCGCCGAGACAACGGCCTCGACCTGTTCTGCAGAAACCACCAGCTCAATTTTAATTTTAGGGATAAAATCGATCTGATACTCAGCCCCACGATACAATTCGGTATGCCCTTTCTGCCGCCCGAATCCACGGACTTCACTGACCGTCATTCCGCTGATCCCCATTTCCGTCATCGCTGTTTTGACATCATCCAGTTTGAACGGTTTGATAATGCATTCCACCTTTTTCATTCTGAAGTTCTCCTTTCAAGAAACATCTATAGGCAATCATCATAATTCCATAACTGCTTTAGCATTCAGTGTGCCAAAACTATAACTAGCTGTTATTTGGTAGCTAATAGATTGATCGTACACATTGATGCCTTATTTTTAGGCAGGGATATCCGCTCTTGCCCAACCACTAAGCAGTAAAAAATAGAAAATGGTGGCGACTGATATTGACACTCGTTTCAAACAAGTGTTTAAATCAAGAAATTACCTTAACGCGGAGCGATCATGTCACATAGTGATACAAAAATACGCATTCTGGATGGAGCTGAGCAGCTGTTTGCTCGTGAGGGATTTCACAATACTTCTCTTCGGGCCCTGACCAGTCAGGCCGAAGTCAACCTGGCCGCTGTCAACTACCACTTTGGCTCTAAGGAGGCTCTGCTTCAAGCCGTTATTGAGCGGCGATTGCTCCCTCTCAATGCCATTCGGGCAGAAAAAATTGAAACGATTCTTACCCAGGCAAAACAAAATTTACACTTGCCTTCTGCCGAAGACCTGTTGCGTGCCTTTATTGAACCTACGCTTGAATTTCGAAGTTCCAGTCCCGGAGCTCAAGATTTTATTAACCTGATCGGACGTGCACTGATTGATCCCGACGAAACCATCCGCAACTGTTTTCTGCAACTCGTATCACCTTTGATCCAAAGGCTGTTTCAAGGTCTGAGCGAAGCACTCCCCCATCTCGCTCCAGAGGTCCTGCTGGCCAGGCTGCAGTTTATTATGGGAAGCATGAGCCATGTTATGTGTATGGGCAGCCATTCTGCTCCCCCTCCGGGCCTGGCCCCATCTCTGGAAGCAAAAGCTTTGACAGATCAATTATTAATATTTGCCCTCGCCGGACTGGAGGCCCCTGAATGAAATTTTTACTGCTCTGCCTGTTATTGCTGGCAGCCTGCAATCCCCTCCGCCCTTCACAGCTTCAACCGCCCGAGCTCCCACAGGACTATGCAACCGAACAATCGGGGTCGATCACGCAGCTGTCAGAGCATTGGTGGGAAGACTTCAACGACCCGCAGTTAAACAGACTGCAACAGCAGTTATTTTCCAATAATCTCAATCTTCGACAGGCGCTGTATCGGCTCCAGCAACTGGAAGCTTTGCAGAAAATGAGTGGAGCCTCGCTCTCTCCACAGCTCAACCTGAACGGATCACTCAGCCGTGACCAATCACAGGCAATGACCGGCGAAACCACATCGACAACGACGCGTCTCTCTATTGCTGCAAGTTATGAAATTGATTTATGGAAGAAACTCAGAGATAAAGACAAAGCAGCAGAATTGCGATTGCGGGCCGGTGAAAGTGACGTTCAGGCACTGCTTCTCAGCTTGAGTGCGCAACTGACCGAGCAATATTTTCTTGCTGTTGGACAACAAGCGCATCTGCAATTACTTCAACAACAGTCGGCCCTAAAAGCCGATTTTTTGCAGACCGTAACAGCACGTTACCGAACGGGACTCTCGAAAGCCACTGAAGTCTATCAGGCACAACAGAACCTGGCCATCATTGAGACTCAGATCCCTGAACATCAAACGGCACTGAATCAGGCGGAAAACAGTATTGCCCTTCTGCTCGGACAACTGCCGGGATCGGTTTCAATCGCCCGGGATAAACTGCCACAATTAAACAACATTGTTGATATCGGTCTGCCGGCGGATCTTCTGTCCCGTCGCCCCGATGTTGCAGCAGCCTTTCTGCAGCTCCAGGCAGCAGATCGTGAGTTGGCCGCAGCTTTGGCGGAAAGATTGCCGGCCATCAATATTTCGGCAACCCTGGGTCGTTCTGCAACCCGTTTAGCGTCTGGAGACATTGAAGGAACCTTCTGGAATCTGCTTCTCGGGGTAGCACAACCCCTGATTGACGGTGGCCGTCGCCAAGCAGAAACAGAACGACAGCAAGCTATTCGTGCAGAGAGACTGGCCGCCTATCAACAAACGTTGCTGACAGCATTTCAAGAAGTCGAATCATCACTGGTTGCTGAGAGCAACAGCACTGATAAAGCAACCAGGCTGGAACACCAGCGGCAGATCAATGAGAAAAACTTGCAACTGACGCAGAATAATTATTTGTACGGTTTGACCGATAGCAGGGATTTGCTGCTCAGCCAAATGACGCAATTGGATATTCTCAGTCAGAAACTGATCACCCAGAGGCAACAAATCAATAATCGCATCACCCTGGCACGTTCATTAGGTGGCAGTTGGATGACAGAAAAAGTTAAGCAACAACAGCAAACTCTCAAACAAGAGCAGGATGGGACCAATGACTGAACCCAAGAAAAAACCACATCTAGCCGTAAAAATTATCCTCCCTCTGCTGATACTGATCATAGGTTTCGCAGGATTCAATATGATGGGAAAGCTTAAAAAATCGCCACAGCGACAACGTCCGCCACAACAAGGAATTTTGGTCGACGTTGTTGAGCTGAAAGCAAAAACCCATCAGGTCACAGTTCATTCAACGGGAACAGTTCAGGCAGAGCAGGAGATTTCTTTGGTCCCTGAGGTCAGTGGTAAAGTCAGTTGGATCTCTCCGCAATTGGTCAGTGGAGGATTCTTCAAAAAAGGGGAACCTTTACTTCGAATTGAGACCAGTGATTTCCAACTCGCAATAGAAAAAGCGCGTGCCGAGATTGCCCAGGTTCAGGTTGCACTCGAAACTGAGCGTGAGCAAGCCAAGGTTGCGTTGGCCGAATGGGATCGGATTGATATTCCCAACAAAGGGACCCCTGGGCCGCTGGTCACCCGGGAGATCCAGATGCAACAGCAACAGGCCAATCTTGCCGCCGCAAAAGCGAATCTGGAGCTCGCCCAATTAAATCTTCAGCGCACCGAGCTGAAAGCCCCATTTAATGGCCGTATTCGTCAGGAACAGGTTGGTCTTGGTCAATATCTGCGCAGTGGAACCAGTATCGGTAGCTTTGCCGGCACCGATAGAGCAGAGATCTATATTCCTTTGCCCGCTCGAGAACTCTCCTGGGTGAGTATTCCATCGACAACACAAAAACAAGGATCGTCTGCCGACATTTATCTCCCAGGCAACAAAAGCAGCAAATGGACAGGAAAAGTCGTACGCAGTCTCGGCGAGATTGACCCGACCAGCCGCATGGCAACCCTGGTCGTCATGGTTGAAGATCCTTATCAACAGAGGGATACAACAAAAACACCAGAGTTGCAGAATGGTCTGTTTGTCGATGTCGAGATTCATGGTGAACACATTGCCAATATTATCAGCATCCCACGGAAAGCGCTCCATGCTGATAATCTGGTCTGGATTGCTGACAACGAAAATCATCTCCGCTTGCGCACGGTGGAAATCCTGCGCCGCGAAAAGCAACAGATCTTTATCAGGGGTGGAGTCCAGGCCGGAGAAAAACTGGTGTTGACAACTCTCTCAGGAGCAACAGAAGGCCTTCTTCTTAGACCTGTTTTACAGGAGGTTCCGCAATGAACGGAGCCGTCAAATGGATGGCTATGAATCACGTAGCTGCCAATCTACTGATGCTGGTTCTAGTCATTGGTGGTTTTATTATGGCGCCAAGCATCAAAGAGGAAGTCTTCCCGGAAGTTTCTCTTGACCGGATTTCTGTCTCAGTTGCCTATCCTGGTGCCGGACCTGAAGAGGTTGAAGAAGGCATCATCATTAAGGTCGAGGAAAGTCTGACAGCTGTCGATGGAATTAAACAGTTAAAAGCGACTGCCAACGAAGGCTTTGGAACTGTCATGGCTGAAGTTTATGCCAATGAAAATGTTGATGACGTCCTCCAGGATATCAAAAGTGAGGTCGATCGGATCACCACCTTTCCCGAAGATGCTGAAAAGCCGGTCATCAGTAAATTATCCAACCGCCGTGAAGTTATCTCGCTGGTTATTTATGGCGATGCCACAGAACGGGTTTTGCGTGAACAAGCCGAACGGATTCGGGATGAATTACTCGAACTCCCGAACATTACTCAGGTTGACCTCGGCGGTGTACGTCCCTTTGAAATTACCATCGAAATCCCGGAACACACCCTGCAACGCTACAACCTGACCCTTGAGCAAGTCGCAGCGACGATCCGTGCTGCTTCACTGGACCTTCCCGGTGGAACAATCAAAACCACCGGTGGCGAAATTCTGCTACGGACCAAAGAGCGCCGCTACTGGGGTCCTGAATACGCAGACATCACTGTTCTGGCAAATCCAGATGGGACTCAGGTCAAACTGGGAGATATTGCCAATGTTGTCGACGGGTTCGCTGACAGCGAAACCTATGGTCGCTTTGATGGCAAACCTGCGGCGATGCTCAAAGTGTTCCGTATTGGTGAGCAGAAGCCGACCGAAATTTCTGCGCAGGTTATCTCGTATGTTGAAGAAAACAGCGCCAATTTTCCAGAAAGTCTGAACTTAGCAATCTGGAATGATACCACTGAAATTTTCAACAGTCGCATGAGCTTATTGCAGAAGAATGCTCTTTTAGGACTGGGACTTGTGGTTATTATCCTCGGTCTGTTTCTGGAAATACGCTTAGCTGGCTGGGTTATGCTCGGCATACCAATCTCGTTTTTCGGCACTCTGTTTGTCATGCCCTGGCTCGGAGTTTCAATCAATATGATCTCGTTGTTTGCCTTTATTCTGGCGCTTGGGATTATTGTTGATGATGCTATCGTCGTTGGTGAAAATATCTATGAGCACCGGCAACGTGGAAAGCCTTATGCCCAGGCGGCGATTGACGGAGCTCTTGAAGTGGCCGTACCGGTCACCTTTTCAATTCTGACCACGGTAGCAGCCTTTTTACCGCTCATTTTTGTCAGCGGGATGATGGGGAAATTCATCAAGGTTATCCCGATCATTGTTATCACCCTGTTACTGATGTCACTAGTCGAATCGTTACTGGTGTTACCAGCTCATTTAAGTTCCGGAAAAGCACGCCCTGTCAAAGGTGGCATACTGGGCGGGATTGAGAAAATCCGCAATCTGTTCAGTCACGGCCTGCAACGTTTTGTTAACGGCCCCTATCAATGGTTTCTGCAACTGAACATCAACTACCGTTACGCCTCCCTGGCTTTTGGGATTGTGGCCATGATTATAACAATTGGGGTGGTCAAAAATGGCCTGATCAAGTTCACCTTCATGCCTGAAGTTGACGGTGACCGCATTACGGTTGGAATTCAGATGAACCAGGGGGTCCCCATCGAAGAAACAGGGAGAGTTGCCGACTTCATCCTGGAAAAAGGGATGGAAACAATTGCTGAGTATGATCAGGGCCGTGCAACCGGAGACAGTATCCTCCGCAATGTTTATACTGTTGTCGGTGGCAATATCGCCGGCGGTGGCCCAGGAGGTGGTTCCGCTACCACTGCAACCAATATCAGCAATATCGCCATGTTTCTCACCAAAAGTGAACTCCGCAACATTCCAGCAACCGAAATTTCCACCGCATGGCGAAACAAAGTCGGGGAGATTCCAGGTCTTGATTCTCTCACATTCCGCTCCAGTCTGGTACGAATGGGAGCCAATATCGATGTTCTTATCGCGCATCAGGATTTTGCTGTTTTAGATCAAGCCTCCGAACGTATCCGCAAGCTTCTGGGTGAATATCAAGGTGTCAGCGATATTGAAGATACCTTTGCACGTGGCAAGCGTGAAATCAAATTGAAGCTTAAACCTGCGGCCCGAACCTTGGGAATCACCGAAGCTGACCTAGGTCGTCAGGTACGAGCCGCCTTTTACGGAGCAGAAGCACTACGCCTGCAACGCGGTCGCAACGAAATAAAGGTTATGGTCAGATATCCTGATGCCAACCGGCGTGAATTGTGGAATTTGGAAACAATGCGGATCCGCACCCCCGCCGGTGAAGAAGTCCCCTTATTACAGGCCGCAGAGATTATTGAAGGACAAGGCTTTTCAGAAATCAATCGTACTGACCGGAAACGGGTCATCAATATTTCTGCGACGGTCGATAATAAACAGAGCAACGCTCAGGAAATCATTACTGACCTGAAACAAAACCTGCTTCCGCAGTTGACAGCTGACTATCCCGGTTTGAGTTGGGACATGGAAGGAGAAGAAAAAGAACGCAAAGAATCCCTGGGAAGTATGTTGGGTGGCTTCAAACTGGCGATGGTTGCTATTTTCGCCCTTCTGGCTATTCCTTTCCGCAGCTACAGCCAACCACTGCTGATCATGATAGCTATCCCCTTCGGCATGATCGGCGCAGTTCTGGGACACATTATCATGGGCTTCAACTTGAGTTTGTTAAGCATGTTCGGTCTGGTTGCTCTATCTGGTGTTGTTGTCAACGATTCGCTCCTGTTGATTGACAAAGCAAATAGCTTCCGTCGTGAAGGGATGTCCCCACGGGAAGCGATTATTGCTGCAGGAACGCGACGCTTCCGGCCCATTGTGCTGACATCCCTGACAACCTTCTTTGGCCTGTCTCCAATGATATTGGAAACCAGCGTGCAAGCGCAGTTTCTGGTCCCTATGGCTATCTCCCTGGGGTTTGGTATTCTGTTTGCTACCGGCATCACCCTGCTACTGATTCCAACCCTCTATATTATTCTGGAAGATATCAGAAGTCTGTTTGGCTTTTCAGAAGAACACGCCAGGCAACATCCTGAAACAGGAAAATGACCATGAAAAAATGTCCTTTCTGTGCTGAAGATATTCAGGATGAAGCGATAAAATGTAAACACTGCGGGGAATTTTTAACTGCGGTACCAGCGCATCTGAAACAAGAGAATTCACCATGGTACTTTAGAAAGTCGACGATTATCATCGCTCTCGCCAGTGTCGGTCCACTGGCGTTACCGCTGATCTGGTGGCGACCGCGAACGTCTCTGGCATGGAAAATTGGTCTCACAGTGGGAGTCATTGTTCTCAGTTTGGTCTTATATCAAACCACCATGCAGTCAATTCGAACCCTTCAGGAGTATTTTCAACTTCTTAACGGCTTGTAAATAATGGCTGTATTCGCTTAATGGATTGAGAGTTATGACCGTACTCCATCCAGCACCTGTCTTATCGTCTGTAAAAATTCAGGCAAATTCAGAGGTTTCACACAGCAAGCGTCAATCCCTTGTTGTTTGGCTTGAATTTCATCAACCTGACCGCTGTATTCAGTACAGAGGATGGTTCTTAAATCAGGATGAGCCTTTTTCAGCTCCCGGATCAAATCCTCGCCAGATAAGTCCGGCATGGTTTGACCGGTAATCACCAGATCAAAAAAATCAGGTTTGGCGGTAAAAAGCTTCAACGCTTCTTGGCCTTCGTCCACGGTTACAACCTGATACCCCTTCTCAGAAAGCAGCTTCTCAATAAGACTAACCAGCATCTCATCATCGTCAATATAGAGGATCTTTTCTGTTCCTCTGGTCATTTTACTACTGGGCTGGTCAGACTCCATATCGGCATTATCAGCAACAGGAAAGTAGAGATCAAATACAGTTCCTTCTCCCGGAATGCTGTTAACTTTGATCACTCCGCCATGTTGAGCAACAATCCCTTGCACTGTTGCCAGCCCCATACCTGCCCCTTCGTACTCTTCTTTAGTCGTGAAAAATGGATCAAAAATTTTATCCACCATTTTTGTATCCATGCCGCAACCCGTATCTTTAAAGCTGAGTTTGGCGTAGAAACCAGGGTCGGCTTCATACTGGGCAGGAATTTCTTCAGCACTGAGATCAACTAAATCGAGTGAGATGATTAAATCACCCTTCTCCTTCATTGCCCGAGCAGCGTTATTACAAAGATTGACTAAAATAGCCTTGATATTTAAAACATCGGCATCAATAAAAGCTGAGTGACTCTTGGAGCTAAAATTCATTTGCAAATTAATCGTCGGGGCTAAAGTGAGTCGCAATATCGCCATTGTTTCATCGACAACTTCAGAGAGATGCACCCGCACCTTATGCTGGACTCCCTGCCGGCTGTAGGTCATAATTTGATTGATAAGGTCTCGGGAGTGAAGAATAGCTTTTTTTGCATCCTCCAATAAATCTTGAATTTTAGGATCTTGAGTTTTGAGCTGTGAAAGTTCAACATTACCAAGAACAACGAAAAGGTCATTGTTGAAATTGTGTGCTATCCCTCCTGCCATGTATCCAATGGCTTCCATTTTGTGTTTCTGGAGCAGTTGCGACTCCAGTTCTAACCGCGTTGCTTCAGCCTGAAGACGTTGTTCCGCCATTTCATTCAAGGCAACAGCAACATCAGATAACTCATCCTTTCCAAGAACCGGAACTCTGGCTGTAAAGTCTCCCGTGCCGATACGAGTTGTCGCTGCTTTAATGCTAGAGAGTTTCCTGATAACCAATATCCGCAGTAGCCAGGCACCAAAAATAAAGCTGGCAACGAAGGTCAATAAATGGCTAGTCGCAACTTTTAGACGTGTATTTATAATGCCGGCAGTCACTAAAGAGGACGGTAGCTTGATACTCATCAGACCACGTAACTCGCCAACCTTATAATCGTAGGCGGTATTATAGGTCGTACTTATGGTTTCGGGAGAGCTTTCTCTGGACCCATGGCATTTGAGGCAATATTGTTCAACCCAAATGGGGCTGGAAAAGTGGTAAAAAACTTGTTTGTTTTTATTTTTGTAAGTGATCATCCTTTCTGTAGCCGCTGGATGAGCACGGAAATAGGCCATCGCCTCCAGTTCGATTTCATCGGCCTGATTATCTGCATTTCGGGATCGGTCGCTGACATTGTTAAATGTCAGCTCAGATTGACTCCAGTTCAAGAAATCTTTTGAGATGAGACTGAGAGCATGGGCAGGGAGAAATCCAAGAGTTTTATCGTTAAGAGGAATCCCACTATTAAGGAATTGATGATGATAGACTCGGCGAGTCGCCATCAAAATACTCCGGACAACCTTTGCTTCTTGACGCACTCCCGAAAGGATCTCTTGTTGTGTCTGCTGGTAGCCATAAAATTCGACCAGGATAAATGAAGTTATCAGCATTAAACCGAACGTGAGTAGCAACTTCGTTTGGAGTTTCATGACTCTCAATCCTTTACACGATCGGGCATCAACGTCTCTTCACTGATCAACTATCCAAAATATTTTACCACGCCCTTTTTACTCGACAAGTTATTCATTTGGTTAAGACTTGCATTAATGCAAGGTATACAAGGTTTGATAGATCACTCTGCTGAGCTCGCGGATGCTATAGGGTTTGCTTATAACCGGTGCACTGCCGATTTTTTTGCGGCAGACTGGATCAATCAAAGCGTCACAGACAGTATAAAATAGAGCTTTGGCATGCGGCTGATAAGTCGTCATTTCATCTATGAATTTTTGCCCTTCTTCCCTCGGAATATCCGTATCAAGGATAAGAAGATCAATTTTTTTATCTGTAGAAGTAAATTGTTTGATGACCTGTTTTTCATTGCTGGCGGTCACGACCTGATAATTAAGCTTGGTAAGTAATGAACAGCCAAGTTTCAAAAGATTTTCGTTGCAGTCCGCCAGAAGGATGGTTTCTCCGTGACCAAAAGCAATCGCTGACAGATCAGATTGGGCGGGTCTATCAGCAGAATTATTATGATGCAGTATCGATGATACTTCTGGTTGATATCGCATGCTGTCCGACCTCGAAAATTTAAGATGAATAATGATTTGCTCCCTCGTGTTTAAATTTGAGCAGACAGAATAAAAAAACGCCGTACCTTAATAAAAAGAAACGACGTCTTGTATCACTGTTGCCCATGTCATTTCCATTCTTCGGTAACCCGGCGATCCATTTGCATCGGTACGCAAATAAGGACCCGTGGCTTTGCGTCACCAGATTTCTCTGGCTTTGCTTTTATCGGCCTGGTTAAGCTTCAGGAGCTCGACACGAAATTTACTATTGTTAATGTCAGAATAGAGCTGAAAACTCTCACTGTCAACAATTCTAATAATGATGTCCAAGAAATTTAAAAAGGTGATTGTCGATTTACCTGTAATGGGTTAAAAAGAGCAACACAGCCTGTTACTACATTGCAAGGCTCAGCAATCAAAAGGGAAAAACTGTATTTTCACAACCCTGTACTTACCACTTTAGGATTCCAATATGAACGTGATCGATATCATCAACAACAGTGACAAAACTGTATTTTCATTTGAGCTGCTTCCTCCACTTAAAGGGAGTGATGCTGGTAAAATTTATCGTACCATTGAGAGTTTAGTCGATTTTGATCCTAAATATATCAACATTACAACCCATCGCGATGAGATGGTATTCATCGAATTAGCAGATGGAACGATTGAAAAAAGAACCGTTCGTAAACGTCCGGGAACTGTCGCCATTGCCGCAGCGATTCAGCACAAATACGGGATTCCGGTTGTGCCACATATCCTTTGTGGTGGCTTTTCAAAAAGTGAGACAGAACATGTCCTGATTGACCTCAATTTTATGGGAATCAGCAATGTTCTGGCATTACGGGGAGATGGCGTGAAGACAGATCATGTTTTTCGCCCAAGCCCTGAAGGCCATGCTAATGCCAGCGAACTCGTCAAGCAAATCGTCAACTTGCGAGCAGGGAAATACCTGGAATCTGACCTGAAAAACACGGCCCCCCTGGATTTTTGTATCGGGGTTGCCGGTTATCCGGAAAAACATTTTGAAGCCCCAAACTTTGATACAGATCTGAATTACCTGAAACAGAAAGTGGATGCAGGGGCAGATTATATTGTCACCCAGATGTTTTTTGATAATCAGGTTTATTTCGATTTTGTCGAAAAATGTCGTGCCTCAGGGATCAATGTCCCCATTATTCCCGGCATTAAACCCATCAATCTGACAAATCAACTGACAGTACTCCCCAAACTCTTCAGCATCAACCTGCCACAGGAACTGGCAGCAGAGCTGGCAAAATGTAAAAGTAATGATGACGCGAAAGTTGTGGGAACGGAGTGGGCTATCCACCAGTCAAAAGATCTTGTCGCACACAATGTCCCCAGTCTGCACATCTATACCTACGGGGTGTCTGATAACACACGAAAAATCATTGAGGCGGTTTTCTAAATCGTGAAACTGATGGGCATATTATCGTCCTCGTTTTAAAAAATTTATATATTCCTCGTTCACTCCGCAGTGCTGATTTTCTCAGAGATTGTTGCTAGCAAATATGAGTCTCACCAGAAAATCGCCTTCACTGATACAGAGACATGATGAAAACCGGAACCGTTAAAGCTGACATCCTGCTGTTACTCACTGCAACTATCTGGGGATTTGCCTTTGTAGCCCAAAGGGTCGGAATGGATTTTGTCGGCCCCTTCACTTTTAATGCCGTGCGTTTTGCCCTCGGCAGTCTTTCGCTACTGCCACTGATCCTGCTACTGCAGAAAAAGCAACCAGGGGCTGATACCCGACCACAGCCTGATGGAGTCTGCAAATCAGTTTGGTTCGCTGGGCTCTTGACTGGTGGGGCACTATTTGCCGGGGCTTCATTACAACAGGCAGGATTGGTTTACACCACAGCGGGGAAAGCTGGCTTTATCACCGGTCTCTACGTGGTGATTGTGCCATTACTCGGACTATTCTGGCATCAACGCCCGCAAATTGGCACATGGATGGGGGCTATTCTTGCCGCTGTCGGTCTCTACTTTCTAAGTATCACCAAAGAATTCCATATCTCTTTCGGTGATCTGTTGGTTCTGATCGGGGCTTTTTTCTGGGCTGGGCATGTGCTGCTGATCGGCTGGCTGGCGCCACGAACCGATTCGCTAAAACTTGCTGCCGCTCAATTTGCCGTCTGCTCACTGCTCAGCTTACTGACTGCACTGGCCATCGAAACCATAAGCATTGCCTCAATCTGGCAGGCGGCTGTCCCCATTCTCTACGGAGGAATTGGCTCCGTTGGGATCGCCTACACCCTGCAGGTTATCGCTCAACGCGATGCTCATCCAGCTCATTCAGCGATCATCCTGAGTCTTGAAGGTCTTTTTGCCGCAATAGGTGGCTGGTTACTGTTGGGAGAAGTTCTTTCTCTTCGCGGTCTATTTGGTTGTGCTTTGATGCTTGCAGGGATGCTCTTTTCTGAACTCTCTGGTTTTTTCAGCAAGCCGAAGTTGAAGACTTAATCTACGTTTGTTGTCTGCCAATCTGTGATTTAATTTTTGCCAGATAGTCACGTGTCTCAGTCGGCATCTTCTCCAACCCGTGTCGATCAACGTTCCCCTGTCCCCAGTTGTAAGCCGCTAAAGCAGAATCAAGATCACCTTCATATTTATCCAGCAGTTGTTTCAGATATTTACTGCCACCAAACAGGTTCTGCTGTGGGTTAAAGCTATCCTGCACACCAAGCTCTTTGGCCGTTTCCGGCATCAATTGCATCAACCCCTGTGCCCCCGCATGTGATACAGCTGTGGGATTATAGGCACTTTCGGCCGAAACAACAGAATGGATTAATTTCGGAGACAAACTGAATTTTTTTGCCACTTTGTCGATCATTTGATCAATCTCGCTTCGTTCTTTTTGCTCCGGCTTAAGGAGAGAGGGATTTTGCGCAGCATAGTATTTGTCAATAATCTGACTTTTCTGGGCAACCGTTTTCTCCAGAGATTCGAGCTGCCGAAGATTTGAGAAAAAACCACCATCTCCATTTTCATCATCATCTGAAAACAATCCCTGCAACAAATGGAGTTGTGAAAACCTTGCTAATTCAGCGGCCTGAAATTGAGAATCCTCAATAATCTTAGATGTTTTAACCGTTCCATCAAAAACTCGAGTAAACGTTTTATTATCTCTGTGTGCAACAGAATCAGCTTTTTTATGTGGG
>JAZBPC010000029.1:0-5223 GCA_036351455.1 Desulfuromusa sp. | reverse complement strand
GTTGTTTATACATTTGATCCTCATCCGCTTAAATTTCTTGCCCCCGAAAAAGCGCCATTATTGTTGAACACGCCAGCAGAAAAACAACGCCTGATTGCTGCTTCCCATGTCGATTATCTGGTCGAATCGCCTTTTACAGCTGATTTTGCAACGATGTCACCCGAACAATTTGTCGATGATATTCTGATTGCTAAATTGCATGTCAAAGCTCTGGTGGTTGGTTACGACTATGCGTTTGGTAAAGGGAGGTGCGGAGACACCGAGTTTCTTAAAGCTTATGGCCGTGAAAAAGGGTTTGATGTAGAGGTGTTGCAGCCTGTGGGGGCTGATGGTTTGCCGTACAGTTCCACCCGGATTCGTAAGCTGGTTGCAGCAGGTGATGTCGCTAATGTTGTTAAATTGCTCGGGCGTCATTACAATTTGGAGGGTGTGGTTGTTCCGGGTGACCAACGCGGTCGAGAGTTGGGGTTTCCGACAGCAAATCTGGAGACGGATAAAGAATTGTTACCTGCTCCGGGTGTTTATGCGGTCAAAGTTCGTCATGATCTGCAGGAATATGAAGGCGTTGTTAATATTGGCACCCGACCAACCTTTAGTGGAAAAACTTCGACAATTGAGGTTTATCTCCTGGATTATACTGGGCAGCTGTACGGGCAAAAATTGAGGATGTATTTCGTTGAACGACTGCGTGGTGAACAGAAATTTTCCAGTGTCGATCAGCTTGTTGGTGCCATAGAGGGCGATATTGCTAAGGCTCGACCGATTCTACAGGCCACACAAATCATTCAGTATCGTGAATACCTTTCGTTGAAATGATTTTTTTGGACAAATAAAGACAAAATAAGTGCGGGTAAGCTGTCCAAAGAAAACACGGAATGCTCGGAAAAAAAGACACTTGAGATGACTTTTCTGTGACTTCCGTGTTTTCAGTGGAAAAAGGTTTTGAAAATTATGTTCTCTTTATCGGCAAAAAGCAAAGTCTATGGCATTCTCGGTGACCCTGTTGCCCATTCTCTTTCTCCTCTCATGCAAAATCATGCATTGCACTCTTATAATATCGATGCCGTCTATGTCCCTTTTCATGTTGTCCCAGGTGATTTGTCTGCAGCTGTAGCTGGTCTTCGTGCTTTGAATGTGGCTGGTGTTAATGTCACAATTCCTCATAAAGAAACAATTCTACCATATCTTGATCAAGTGGATCCAGCGGCTCAATTCATTGGTGCTGTGAATACTGTTGTCAATAATAACGGAACTTTGATCGGTTACAATACTGATGCCAGTGGTTTCATCAGTGCTATTCAGCAGGAATTAAAGTTTCAACCTGCAGGCTGTGACGTTTTAATTTTGGGGGCGGGTGGGGCAAGCCGCGCAGCTGCAGTGGCATTAGCGACTGCTGGTGTGAAAACTATGACAGTTGCGAATAGGCACCAAACCAGGGCGGAAGATCTGATGAGAGATCTTGAAATTCATTTCCCAGCAGTTCAGTTTTTTGCAACGAACTATCAGGAGGAGATGTTTTTTGATTCATTATCCTCTGCAGATTTAGTCGTCAATACAACATCCGTTGGTTTACATGGAGAAGATGTAAATTTTTTACCATTGGAGAATATTAAGTGTAGCGCATTAATATTTGATATGATATATTCGCCAACTGAGACTCCGCTTATTAAAAGTGCTCGTTCGCTCGGATTGCTTTGTGCTGATGGTTTGGGCATGTTGGCGGCTCAAGGAGAAGATGCTTTTTTTCTCTGGACAGGGATCAGGCTTCCATCTGGTTTTATGCGGCAGTGTCTTGTGGCTGGATGAGGTCTGAGGATTAAAGGTCAACGCACATTAAATGTAAATGGAAGGGGTTGTTGTTAGATGAGTGTCAGTCGACTTGGAGAATTACTGGTTCGAAATCAATTGATTTCTGATAATCAGTTGGCTAATGCCATCTCAGAACAAAAAAAAGAGGGTATTCGCCTGGGAGCTGCTTTAGTTAAGCTCGGCTATGTTCAGGAACATGATCTCGCCTCTTTTTTATCTAAGCACTATGGTGTCCCTTCAATTGATCTTGCCGAGTTTGATGTTGATCCGGCCATTGTTTCCTTAGTTCCTTCTGAGGTCGCTCAAAAATACCAACTTGTCCCTATCAATCGTGCTGGAGCAACTTTGATTGTTGCTATGGCTGACCCGTCCAATATCTTTGCAATTGACGACATCAAATTCATGACCGGCTTCAATGTTGAAGTTGTCGTTGCTGCTGAAGCCGCAATTAAGGATGCCATAGATAAGCTTTATGACCAAAGTTCATCCATGGCTGATGCGTTGGAGGGGCTTGAAGATTTTGATGATCTGGAGTTTGTCGATGGTGAGTCCTTTGACGATGTCAGTGAGCTGGAGCGTGCCAGCGAGGATGCCCCGGTTGTTAAACTGGTCAATCTGATTCTCACCGATGCTATCAAGAAAAAAGCCTCAGATATCCATATTGAGCCCTATGAACATGCATTCCGGGTGCGCTACCGGATTGATGGGGTGCTTTATGAGGTGATGAAGCCTCCACGTAAACTCAAAAATGCTATTACTTCCCGCCTTAAAATTATGGCAACGATGGATATTGCCGAAAGACGCTTGCCCCAGGACGGACGGATTAAAATCAAAATGGGCCGTAATCAGGAAATGGATTATCGGGTCAATTGTTTGCCCACCCTTTTTGGTGAAAAAGTTGTTCTACGGCTACTCGATAAAAGTAACCTGCAGCTCGATATGACGAAACTGGGTTATGAAGAGAAAGCTCTGGAATGGTTCAAAAGGGAAATCCACAAACCTTTCGGGATGGTTCTGGTCACTGGGCCGACAGGAAGTGGAAAAACCGTTTCCCTGTATTCCGCTCTGTCTGAGTTGAATGGGACAACAGAAAATATCTCAACCGCCGAAGATCCGGTGGAATTTAACTTTGCAGGCATCAATCAGGTTCAGATGCACGAAGAAATTGGCCTTAATTTTGCTGCAGATCTTCGGGCTTTTTTGCGTCAAGATCCGGATATCATTATGATTGGTGAGATTCGTGACTTTGAAACGGCTGAAATTGGTGTTAAAGCAGCGTTGACGGGGCACATGGTTCTTTCGACTCTGCATACAAACGATGCTCCCAGTACGGTTAACCGGCTTTTGAATATGGGGATTGAGCCCTTTTTGGTTGCATCAGCCGTTAACCTGATTTCTGCTCAGCGGCTTGGCCGAAGAGTTTGTTCAGAATGTAAAGAACCAGAAAAACATCCCAAAGAAGCGTTTATTACGGCGGGAATTCCTGAAGATCAAATTGGTAAATTTACGGCTTATAAAGGGCGAGGTTGCACCGTTTGTAATGATACCGGTTATAAAGGTCGCGTTGGTTTCTATCAGGTCATGCCGATGTTTGAAGACATCAAAGAAATGATCTTGTCAGGTGCCAATACGGCTGAAATCAAGCAGGAATCCATGCGTCTTGGTGTTAAAACCATGCGCCAATCAGCCTTAACTAAGTTGATGGAAGGGGTAACGACTCTGGAAGAAGTGCTACGGACGACCGTTACTGATGAGTAGCTCTGAGGGCAGGCTGAAGGTTGTTAGGCTGAAGGGCCCAACAAATTATTGAACTCACCTGAAAGGATTAATTCATGGCTAATATGCATCAATTGCTCAAATCGATGATTGAGCAAGGTGCTTCAGACTTGCATATATCGACGGGGTCAACTCCTCAAATCAGGATCGATGGAAAGATGACCACCATTGGTGGAGAAAATCTGACTTCTGCCGAAACCAAACAGCTTTGCTATAGTGTCTTGACTGATGCCCAAAAGCGTAAGTTTGAAGAGGAAAGCGAGCTTGACCTCTCTTTTGGGGTTAAAGGATTGTCCCGTTTTCGGGGGAATATCTTTGTCCAACGGGGAGCTGTATCAGGTGCTTTCCGTGCTATTCCTTTCGAGATCAAGAGCTTCGATGATCTTAATCTGCCACCAGTTGTCAGAGGATTGTCAAAGAAACCTCGGGGGTTAGTTCTCGTTACTGGCCCAACGGGTAGCGGCAAGACAACAACGTTAGCTGCCATTATTGATGCAATCAATAGTGAGCGGAGTGAACATATTATTACCATTGAAGATCCGATAGAGTATTTGCATCCACACAAAAAATGTCTGGTAAACCAGCGAGAAGTTGGTGCTGACACCCAATCATTCAAGAAGGCATTGAAATATATTTTACGTCAAGATCCTGATGTTGTTTTGCTTGGTGAGTTACGTGACATAGAAACAATTGAAGCTGCTTTAACAATCGCAGAAACCGGTCATCTTTGTTTTGCAACTTTGCATACCAACTCCTGTGTACAAACCATGAACCGGATTATTGATGTCTTTCCTGATACGCAGCAATCTCAGGTGCGGACGCAGCTCTCTTTTGTTCTGGAGGGGGTTTTGTCACAGACCTTGATGCCGCGTGCGGATGGCAAAGGGCGGGTGATGGCTTTGGAAGTGATGGTTCCTAATCCGGCGATTAGAAATCTGATTCGTGAGGATAAGATTCATCAAATTTATTCGCAGATGCAGGTTGGTCAGGATAAGTTTTCCATGCAGACGCTCAATCAGTCATTGTTTCTACTGGCCCACTCACGCCAGATCAGTCAGGAAGACGCTATGATGCGTTCTCATGATCTGGACGAGTTAAAACAGATGTTTGCTAACCCAGGAGCAGTTCTGGGTCGAAAAAAAGCAATCAACGCGGGGCAAGGAAGATAGTAAACATTTAACGCATTTAGTAAGTGGAAAGGGGTAGACCATGCCAACATTTGCTTGGACAGGTCGGGCTAGGGATGGAAAAAGTGCCAAAGGGACCATGGATGCTCCCAGTGAAGCGGCGGTTATGGCAAATTTGCGTCGCCAAGGGGTGCAGGCAAACAAGATAAAGCAGGCTGGTAAAGGGCTGAATGCAGAGCTGAATATTGGCTTTCTTAAACCTAAAATAACAACCAAGGATATTGTTGTTTTTACCCGTCAGTTTGCCACGATGATTGATGCGGGTCTTCCTCTGGTGCAATGTTTAGATATTCTGTCTACGCAGCAGGAGAATAAAACCTTTAAAGAAATTCTGCTCAAGGTTAAAGAGGATGTAGAGTCCGGATCAACCTTTGCGGATGCCTTAAAAAAACACCCGAAAGCTTTTAACGAACTCTATGTCAATCTTGTCGCCGCCGGTGAAGTCGGTGGT
>JAZBPC010000028.1:0-2474 GCA_036351455.1 Desulfuromusa sp. | reverse complement strand
TGATGGAAAAGGTGGGGCTTGATGCTATGTCAGGAGGAGTGGCTTTGGCCTGGGCCACAGAAGCTATGGAGCAGGGCTTGGTGTCAGAAAAAGAAACACTTGTTTCTCTTAAGTTTGGTGATGCAGATGGATATCAGCAGGCTGCAAAATATCTAGGGCGTGGAACCAATGATTTCTATCGTCTGCTTGGGCTTGGAACATTGAAGGCCGCTGAAGTGTACGGAGGGAGTGAGTTTGGTTGCGTACTTGGTCAGGAAATGGCTGGGTATGCGACGGGTGAATTGTTTTTTGCTGCACAAACGCTAGGGTTCAGGCATTCACACCTCGACACTGGAGCCTATGGCTATGATCAGAAGAACAGTGAAAAAAATGTTGGTAAGGCTGTTGATTTTCTTATCTCAGATGAGCCGGGAAGAGCATTTTTAACATCCATGGTGGCCTGCCTTTTTGCCCGCTCTGTGTACTCAGAAGATATGCTGTCTAAATGCCTCAGCTCAGTCGGTTATGAAACTCTGGCAGGAAATATTCCCCAGGCGTCAGAACACATTAGAAGGTTGAGGTGGAAAGTTCGTGCTCAGACAGGATTTAACCCGGAAAACTTTTCAATTCCCAAGCGCTTTTATCAAGTTGAAACCTGGAAAGGGCCCGTTGATAAAACCTATCTCGATGATTTGAAAAAGACATACGGAGAGCGAATAATGGGACTTATCAATGATGAGGCCCCATCAGATCCAGACGCAATGACAACGTGAGTTGTAGTGTAAATTAAAACTAGTTGAGCTCAAAAAAACAAAAACGGGGTAACTGCCTTTGAGCAGTCACCCCGTTTTTGTTTTTCAATAATTCTGATGCTACAGCAGATCTGCGATGGCAGCTTTTTCACTGAGGAGTTCCTCTTCAGTAGCTTTCATCATACTGCGCTGAAATTCACTGATCTCAAGACCTGTGACTTCTTTCCATTCACCGTTTTCGCAAGTGATTGGACGGGCGTAAATGAGTTCCTCGTCAATTCCGTAGCTGTTCCCCATGCTTGGAACACCCATGCTTACCCAACCACCATTTGAGCCAAGTGCCCAGCTTCTCATGTGGTCAATGGCAGCAGAAGCGGCCGATGCAGCACTGGATGCTCCACGGGCTTTAATGATTGCGGCCCCCCGCTGTTGTACAGTTGGGATGAACTCGTTGACGTACCAGTCGTTATCAACCTTATCTTTTACAGAGACACCATCAACAGTTGCATAAGCAATGTCTGGGAACTGAGTTGCTGAATGATTTCCCCAGACGACCATTTTTTCAACTTTTGTTGAATGGCTTCCGGTCTTTTCAGCGATTTGTGAGAGTGCGCGATTGTGGTCGAGTCGCATCATTGCAGTAAAGCTGCTAGGTTTGAGATCCGGCGCATTTTTCATAGCAATGAGACAGTTGGTGTTAGCTGGGTTTCCAACAACCAGAATCTTTACGTCGCGACTCGCATGGTCATTTAATGCTTTGCCCTGAACAGTAAAGATGGCACCGTTTGCTTTTAAAAGATCAGAGCGTTCCATACCGGGACCACGAGGACGTGAGCCGACAAGAAGGCCGAAATCGATATCTTTGAATGCGACATTCGGATCGTCGGTTGCGACAATACCAGCGACAAGTGGAAATGCGCAGTCGTTAAGCTCCATCACCACACCTTTAAGGGCGTCCATGGCGGGAGGTATTTCTAAGAGTTGAAGGATGACAGGCTGGTCTTTTCCTAGCATATCCCCTGCGGCTACCCTGAAAATAAGCGAATAGCTGATTTGGCCGGCAGCACCGGTGATTGCGACACGTACTGGGGTTTTCATTCTTTTCTCCTTGAAGAGTTTCTCGGATTCCTACACAAAAACATTCTCTTAACCAGTAAACAGGTCTAAGATAACATAATGTTATCCAGTAATCCAGCCCAAGAATTCCTTCCTTGAATAATTTCTTACTCTTTTAAAATCTCTTGTAAACTGTATCTTGTAAGTAGTTGAATCTTATTGCTTTCCGTAACCACCTCCTCCGGGAGTTTTTATGGTGATACAATCATTGGCAGATAAAAAAACCTCATCATTTCCAGAAAGTTTCTGTGTACTTCCATTAGCCCGAGTAACGATGTTCTTCCCTCTTTTGCCTGGAGAACCACCCTTGAGGCCGTAGGGGACAGTTTCTCGGTGGGATGATAGAATGGTTGCTGTCATCGGTTCTAAAAAGCGAATAGTGCGAACAACTCCATCACCGCCAGAGAATAAACCTTGTCCTCCGGAACCTTTTCTAATAGCAAAGGATTCAACTCGCACTGGGAAGCGGTGCTCCACAACTTCCGGGTCAGTCATACGGGTATTGGTCATGTGACTGTGTACTGCACTGGTTCCAGGGTGATCGGGCCCGGCTCCGGTTCCGCCACAAATTGTTTCATAGTTTTGATGAGTGGCATTACCATAGACAAAGTTATTCATTGTTCCCTG
>JAZBPC010000027.1:0-13491 GCA_036351455.1 Desulfuromusa sp. | reverse complement strand
TATCGCAGGTGATGTTGCCCATAGCCGAGTGGTACGTTCCAATATCTACTGTCTCAATAAACTCGGAGCAAAGGTAAAAATTGCTGGTCCAAGAACCATGTTGCCACCGGGTCTTGAAAAACTGGGTTGTGAAGTTCATAACAACCTAAAAGATGCAATAACCGATGCTGATTGTATTATGATGTTGCGGATCCAGCATGAGCGCCAGGGAAAGACATTAATTCCTTCGCTGCGTGAATATTCCCGTTTTTTTGGTCTTAATGACAATAATTTGAAATTGGCGAAAGAGGATGCAATCGTTATGCACCCGGGGCCAATTAATCGCGGCGTAGAAATATCGTCTTCGGTTGCTGACGGCAAACAAAATGTCATCCTTGACCAGGTTGAGAATGGGGTTGCTGTCCGGATGGCACTGCTCTATCTGGTTGCTGGTGGTGAGAAACTGCAGGATTAGTTAACAATTCAAGAAAGGTTGATATAATGAAAATTCTGATAAAAAATGGCCGTGTGATTGACCCGGCAAACAACATAGACGCCGTTTGTGATATTTTAATTGAAGATGGAATTATTACAGAGGTTTCTGCTGAAATCAACGCTGCTGCAGATGAATTCATTGATGCGAACGGTTTACTGGTGACTCCCGGTCTTGTCGATATTCATACCCATCTGCGTGATCCGGGACAGGAATATAAGGAAGATATTGTCTCTGGAACCCGTGCTGCTGCTGCCGGAGGCGTTACCTCACTGGCATGTATGCCAAATACCAGCCCGGTTAATGATACCCTGGCGATTACCAAATATATTATTGATAAAGCAAAAGAGCAGGGGAGCGCCAATGTTTTCCCGATTGGTTGTATCAGCAAAGGGATGAAAGGTGAAATTCTCGCCGAAATGGGTGAATTGAAAGAAGCGGGCTGCGTTGGCTTCTCAGATGATGGTGTCCCTGTATCCAATGGTGAACTGATGCGTCGGGCATTTGAATATGCTGATACGTTTTCTATGCCTATTATAACTCACGCTGAAGATCTTTCTTTGGTTGGTTCTGGTTGTATGAATGATGGTCCCGTTGCTACTGAATTAGGGCTGCAGGGGATTCCCTGGGTTGCAGAAGATGCTGCAACGGCCCGTGAGATCATGCTGGCAGAATTTACCGGTGGACGATTGCATGTCTGTCATGTTTCCACGAAAGGAAGTGTCGACCTTGTACGTCAGGCTAAAGCGCGTGGAGTCAGGGTCAGCTGTGAAGCAGCACCGCACCATTTTACCCTGACCGATGAAGCCGTACGAGGCTACAATACCAACGCCAAAATGAATCCACCACTACGGAGTCAGGAAGATGTTGATGCGGTTCGTGCCGGGCTGGCGGATGGTACCATTGATGCGATAGCCACAGACCATGCCCCACACCATTATGATGAAAAAAATGTTGAGTTTGCCATCGCCATGAATGGTATTGTTGGATTGGAATCTTTACTGCCACTCAGCTTGAAACTGGTTGATGCTGGTATCATCGATCTGAATAAAGCAGTTTCACTGTTGACCGTTCAACCGGCCAGGGTTATCGGTATTGACCGCGGAACTTTATCGGTGGGCGCTGTTGCTGATATTGCATTGATCGATCCAGAACTTGAATGGAATTTTACCGCAGAGAATCTCCACTCAAAGAGTAAAAACACCCCATTTATTGATTGGAAAATGAAGGGTGCCGCAGTAAAGACTCTGTTGGCAGGGAAAATCGTTTTTGAGAGATAGTCTCCTTATATCAGGATGATAAAACTATTAACTTAATGTAAATAATTAAAGATTGAGGTCTCAATGAAAGCAGTTTTGGCTCTTGCCGATGGCAAGGTATTTTGTGGAAAAGCGCTGGGAGCAATTGGTGAAGTCACCGGTGAAGTGGTCTTCAATACCAGTATGACCGGCTATCAGGAAATCCTGACGGACCCTTCTTATCATGGTGAAATCGTGACCATGACCTATCCACAGATTGGGAATTATGGAATCAATCCGGAAGATGTTGAGTCCGGCCGGCCTTTTCTTTCCGGGTTTGTGGTTAAAGAGTCTTGCCCATTTCCGAGTAACTTTCGTTCGCAGATGAGCCTTGATGCTTATCTTAAAGACAATAATATTGTCAGTATTGAGGGCATTGATACCCGGGCGTTGGTTCGACACATCCGTACAGTAGGGGCTCAAACCGGGATTATCTCTTCAATCGATACGGACCCGGAAAGTTTAGTTGAAAAAGCCAGGCAAGCTCCTTCCATTGTCGGGCGTGATCTGGTTAAGGAAGTGACCTGCAAAGAACCGTACCACTCATCTGAAGGGTTGTGGGCCTTAGGCACAGGATATGCTTCTGCAGACGATATTGATGCCATTTATAAAGTTGTTGCTTATGACTTTGGCATCAAGCGTAATATTCTACGCAATCTGACTTCCCTGGGGTGTGATGTGACAGTCGTACCGGCAACAACTTCGGCTGCAGAAGTCCTGGCAATGAATCCTGACGGGGTTTTCCTGAGTAATGGCCCCGGAGATCCTGAACCGTTGCACTATGCTCAGGATAACATTCGTCAGTTATTAGGTAAGATTCCTGTCTTTGGGATTTGCCTTGGACATCAACTGCTCGCCATAGCTTCAGGTGGAAAAACCTATAAACTCAAGTTTGGTCATCGGGGAGGAAATCAACCTGTTCTCGATTACAAGCGGCAACGGGTAGAAATTACGTCACAAAATCATGGCTTTGCTGTTGATGCAAAAAGCCTTGAGGGACAAGTGAAAGTGACCCATATCAATTTGAATGACAAAACCGTTGAGGGGATTCAGCTCCTCTCATCACCGGCATTTTCGGTTCAGTATCACCCTGAAGCCTCTCCCGGCCCTCATGATGCCCAATACTTGTTTGAACGTTTTATAGATATGATGAAACAACATAAAAGAGAGATTGACCATGCCTAAGCGTGAGGATATTAAAAAAATTCTGATTGTCGGTGCCGGCCCTATCGTTATTGGCCAGGCGTGCGAGTTCGATTACTCAGGAACTCAGGCCTGTAAAGCCCTCAAAGAAGAGGGTTATGAGGTCGTGCTGTTGAATTCTAATCCCGCAACAATCATGACTGATCCTGATTTTGCCGATCGGACTTACATTGAACCGGTCACCCCGGACGTTCTGACTCAGATCATCATTAAAGAACGTCCTGATGCCTTATTGCCAACCCTGGGTGGCCAGACGGCTCTTAATACTGCAGTTGCTGTCGCAGAATCCGGCATTCTGGACAAATACAATGTTGAACTGATAGGAGCGAAGCTCGATTCAATTAAAAAAGCGGAAGACCGCACCTTGTTCAAGCAGGCCATGCAGCGGATCGATATTGATGTGCCGCTTTCAGGTCTGGCGCACAACTATGTCGAGGCCATGGAGATTATTGAAGAGATAGGGTTCCCCGCTATCATTCGCCCTTCTTTTACTCTGGGTGGTACGGGTGGTGGTATCGCTTATAACCGCGAAGATTATAATCGCATGGCGATTGCGGGAATAGACGCTTCTCCGACCAGCGAAATTTTGATTGAAGAATCAATCATTGGTTGGAAAGAATATGAACTGGAAGTGATGCGTGATACAGCTGACAACGTCGTCATCATCTGCTCAATAGAAAATTTTGACGCTATGGGCGTCCATACCGGCGATTCCATTACTGTTGCACCAGCACAGACACTGACCGACAAGGAATACCAGATTTTACGTGATGCATCACTGCGAATCATTCGGGAAATTGGCGTTGAAACGGGTGGTTCAAATATCCAGTTCGGGATCAACCCAAAAGATGGTCGTCTGGTGGTGATTGAGATGAACCCACGGGTTTCACGCTCTTCGGCTCTGGCCTCCAAGGCAACGGGATTCCCTATTGCCAAAATTGCTGCGAAATTATCAGTCGGTTATCGCCTTGATGAGATACAAAACGACATCACTCGAGAAACTCTGGCTTCTTTTGAACCCACGATTGACTATGTTGTTACCAAGGTTCCCCGATTTACCTTTGAAAAATTTCCCCAATCTGATGCGACATTGACGACACAAATGAAGTCAGTTGGTGAAGCTATGGCAATCGGCCGCACCTTTAAAGAGAGTCTACAGAAATCACTCCGGTCTCTGGAAATTGATTCTTACGGATTTGAAAGTCGGATTTTTAAACATCCTGCAGATTATGTTCGCAAAATTTCCGCAGATGAGAATGATCAGCTTGTGACCCAGTTACAGATTCCTAGCTGGGAGCGAATGTGGTATCTGGCCGATGCTATTCGTGCTGGCTTCAGTATCGATAAAATCCATCAATTAAGTGGAATAGACCCATGGTTTCTGTCAAATATCGCCCAGATAATTGAAATGGAATCCGTTTTACTCACCCATAAAGACCAATTGAATACCGATACTGAAGATTTTGTCGAGCTATTACGTGAAGCTAAACAATATGGTTTTTCTGATCGGCGTTTGGCCTTCCTTTGGGGGGTTACTGAGGACGATGTTCGGGGGATGCGCCATAAACTTGCTGTTCTCCCAGTGTATAAACGGGTGGATACCTGCGGAGCCGAATTTGAAGCTTATACCCCGTATCTCTATTCTACCTATGAATCAGAATGTGAAGCCAGTCCGACTGACAAGCGGAAGATCATGATCCTTGGCGGTGGTCCAAATCGCATCGGTCAAGGGATCGAATTTGATTATTGTTGTGTTCATGGGGCTTTTTCTCTGGCTGAAGCCGGGTTTGAAACCATTATGGTCAATTGTAACCCCGAAACGGTCTCAACCGACTATGACACCTCTGACCGGCTCTATTTTGAGCCATTGACCCTGGAAGATGTCTTGGCCATCGTTGAAATTGAAAAGCCGGAAGGTGTCATTGTCCAATATGGCGGGCAAACCCCGTTGAAGCTGGCCATGGCTCTGGAAAAAGCTGGGGTGCCGATCATTGGAACATCACCCGATGCGATTGACAGGGCAGAAGATCGGGAACGCTTTCAGGCGCTGTTAAATAAATTGAATCTTCTCCAGCCACAAAATGGGCTTGCCCGAGCCTATGATGAAGCTGAAATCATCGCCGAGAGGATTGGTTACCCGGTCGTCGTTAGACCCTCTTATGTTCTGGGTGGTCGCGCCATGGAGATTGTTTATAGCGTAGATCGTCTGCGGGACTATATGAAGTATGCTGTCAATGCCTCTCCAGAGCATCCGGTTCTGATTGATAAATTTCTCCAGCATGCCATCGAAGTCGATGTCGATGCTCTGGCCGATGGAACTAATGTCGTTATCGGCGGGATCATGCAGCATATTGAAGAAGCCGGGATTCACTCCGGTGATTCGGCCTGTACACTGCCACCTTTTTCTTTGCCGGAGACGATTATTGCTGAAATTCGGCGTCAGACCATAGCTCTTGCCCTGGAACTGCAAGTCATTGGCCTGATGAATATTCAGTTTGCTGTCAAAGATGGCGATGTTTATCTGCTTGAGGTCAATCCCCGTGCCAGTCGTACCGTTCCGTTCGTCTCCAAGGCCACCGGGCGTCCCCTGGCGCAAATAGCTGCAAAAGTGATGGCAGGTCAGAGTCTAACGGATCTCGGTATCTCTGGAGAAATCATTCCTGACTATATTTCCGTCAAAGAAGCGGTTTTCCCATTTGTGAAATTTCCCGGAGTCGATACCTTGCTGGGTCCAGAGATGAAATCAACGGGTGAAGTCATGGGCATCGACTACGATTTTGGTAATGCCTATGCTAAATCACAATTGGGTGCCGGGGTTAAGTTGCCCCGCAGCGGTAAAATCTTTATCAGTGTCAAAGATGCTGATAAAGAAGCGATACTCGAACCTACCAGAAAACTGATTGCTGCTGGTTTTTCAATTGTTGCGACCAAAGGGACAGCAGAATATCTGAACCAGCAGGGAATCGTTGCTGAGTCTATCAACAAAGTCAAAGAAGGTCGTCCGCACTGTGTTGATGCGATCAAAAGTGGTGAAATTTGCCTTGTTTTTAACACCACAATGGGAGCCCAGTCTGTTTCCGATTCCTATTCAATCCGTCGCTCGGTCATCATCTATGAAATCGCTTATTTCACCACCATGGAAGGGATAAAAGCCGGTACTGATGGGATTCTGGCGATGTTGCGAGAAAATCTTGACGTTAAACCTCTACAAGAGTATTATCTAAACCATTGAGGTTTTCACAAAAACAAGTACTAACCCAGTGGACGGTTTTCCCGTCCACTGTTTTTTTTGAGGAGTTATCAGGTATGGAAGAATCAGTTCCTATGACAATCGAAGGGCATCAACGATTGCAGGAAGAATTGAAACAGCTGGTACGGGTTGAACGCCCAAAAGTCGTCCAGGATATCGCTGAAGCGCGGAGTCATGGCGATCTATCGGAAAATGCAGAATATGACGCCGCTAAAGACAAACAAGGTTTTGTCGAAGGTCGCATCAAAGAACTGAACCATAAAATTGCTATGGCTCAGGTCGTTGATCCTAAAACGATTAAAACCGATAAGATTGTCTTTGGGGCTAAAGTTACTTTGATTGATATCGATACCGATAAAGAAGTAACCTACCAGATTGTTGGTGTTGATGAAGCCGATATCAAGGTTGGCAAAATTTCCATCAGTTCACCTGTTGGCAAAGCTTTAGTCGGGCACCGGGTTGATGAGGAAGTGACGATCAACGTCCCATCAGGGGTCAAGGTGTATGAAGTGACTAAGATCGAATACAGCTGAGAAAAACGCAAAAAAACAGTTAGTTGCATTTCAATAACTATTCTGGGAAAATCTGGTTAATTTTTAGGAAGTTGTACCCCGTTTCAGGAGGTAATAATGGCTCAGAAAATTACGCAGGATATGACTTTTTATCAGGTTTTACAAATGAGCCCGGATGTTTGTAAAGTTCTTAAAAAATTCAATCTGGATTGTGGAGAATGTCTCGGGGCAACGACAGAATCTCTGGCCCAGGGGGCAAAAGCTCACGGTCTTGATATTGACGCAATCCTTATCGAGTTGAACGCTATTTTTGAAGATTGAGCCTGGGGAATGACACCATATCGTTCTCCGCTCAATCCTCATATCGACCTCAATAAACCCCTCGATACCCTCCACGGTGTCGGGCCGAAAATGCTTCCCAAGCTTCATAAACTTGGTCTGAGGACAGTTGAAGATGCACTTTATCACCTGCCAGTCAGATATGAAGATCGCCGTCAGTTTAAAAAAATCAGTCAATTAAAGGATAATCAGCAGGAAGTTTTTGTCGCATCCGTCCTCGCATCAGGTGAATCGGTCACAACCCGTAGCCGTCGCCGTATCTATGAAGTGATTGTGGGTGACAACAGTGGCAAGATTTCCCTGAAGTGGTTCCGTTATCGTAAACCTTGGCTGCAAAAGCGTTTTCCTGTCGGACAAAAAGCTATATTTATCGGTGAAGTTAAGCGTTTTGCCGCCATCCGAGAAATCCATCACCCTGACTCTGAACTGATCAATTCAGATCAAGACCCGGAACAGTTGTTAATCTCTGACCCTCTCAATTTTGGCAGAATTCTTCCCGTTTATGCACTCACCGAAGGGTTGACCCAAAAACAGGCACGAAAGATCTGGCACCGCTTGATCGAGCAGTATGCACACTGTATCCAATCTTATATCCCTCTGAAAATAAAACAGAAATATGATTTGCTTCCAACATCAGAGGCTTTGACGTTGGTGCATTGGCCCGACACTGCAACAAATTTGGAGACTTTGGAGAGAGGGCGAGATAAAGCCCGATATTCTTTGGTTTTTGACGAATTTTTTTATCTGGAACTAGGTTTGGCTTTGAAAAGGGCAGGGGTACAACTGGAAGAGGGGATAGCCTTTGAGTTTGAGCATAAGTTTACCATTCCTTTGAACAAATTGTTGCCCTTCAAACTAACTGATGCCCAACGTAGAGTCCTGGGTGAAATCAAGTATGACATGATGGCACCGCAACCGATGCACCGATTATTGCAGGGTGATGTTGGTAGTGGCAAGACCCTGGTTGCACTGATGTCAGCACTGATTGCCATCGAAAATCGGGCACAAGTCGCTATTGTGGCTCCAACTGAAATTTTGGCGGAACAACATTATCAAACCTTCAGTATGTGGTTGGAGAAACTCGGCTTGAAAACAGGACTCCTTCAAGGAAGTATGCCAGCAGCAACAAAAAGAAATCTGCTGGAAAAGATAGCCAGTGGAGAGATTGATCTGGTTGTAGGGACTCATGCAGTATTGCAGGATGGAGTCCAATTTCATCGCCTCGGTTTGGGGATTGTTGATGAACAACACCGCTTTGGCGTCCGCCAAAGAAGTCTTTTGAAGCATAAAGGGGTGAACCCCGACATTTTAGTTATGACTGCAACACCAATTCCTCGGACTCTCTCCATGACCCTGTATGGCGATCTTTCGGTTTCCGTCATTGATCAGTTGCCTCCGGGACGAAAACCGATTACCACAGAATTGTACCGTTCTGGACATAAAAGTGAGGCATATCAGCGGATACGACAGGAATTAAAGCAGGGGAGACAAGCGTATGTTGTTTATCCTCTGGTTGAAGAATCCGAAAAAAGTGACCTGCAAGCGGCAACTGTGGCTGCAGAAACCTTTGCTAATGAGATTTTCTCTGAGTTTAACGTTGGCTTGATTCATGGTCGGATGAAAACCGCTGAAAAAGATCTGGTGATGAATCAATTTCGTCAGGGTGATATTCAGCTTCTGGTGTCAACAACTGTTATTGAAGTCGGTGTTGATGTGCCAAATGCAACAGTGAT
The DNA here is from genome assembly GCA_036351455.1 of Desulfuromusa sp. Classification (GTDB taxonomy): domain Bacteria; phylum Desulfobacterota; class Desulfuromonadia; order Desulfuromonadales; family Geopsychrobacteraceae; genus Desulfuromusa. Next base: position 4,684 of record JAZBPC010000027.1, on the reverse strand, counting down.
GATGATTGAACATGCTGATCGTTTTGGTCTTTCGCAGTTGCACCAGTTACGCGGTCGCGTTGGCAGGGGGGCTGATAAAAGTTACTGTCTGCTGATTCCTTCCGAACATTACAGTGAGGATGCACGGCGCAGGTTACGGGTGATGGTTGATACGGAAGATGGTTTTCGCCTTGCTGAGGCCGATCTGGAAATCCGCGGTCCTGGTGATTTTCTAGGAACCCGGCAAGCAGGGCTGCCTGATTTTCGTGTTGCCAGCCTGTTGAAGGATATCCGCATCCTCGAACAAGCGCGTCAGGAAGCTTTTGACTATGTTAAGCAGACCAATCAACTCAGCACAGTCGATGCGGAACCCGTCAAAAGAGAATTGATTCGTCGCTGGGGTGGTCGACTTGAATTAGCGGCTATTGGTTGATTCATAGACTTGGCATCAATCAGCCCGAGATGTTAGTGTTTATAGAACAACTAATACAAAGGGAGTATGACGATGAAAGCAATACAGGTTCATAATTTTGGTGGTCCGGAAGTCATGAAAGTTGAAGAGATACCCGATCTTGTCCCAGGACCAAATCAACTCAAAATTGAAGTTAAAGCCATCGGTATTAACCCCGTTGATACTTATATCCGTGCTGGAATCTATCCAATAAAACCAGAGCTACCTTTCACTCCGGGAAAAGATGCAGCCGGAATAGTTACTGAAGTGGGTTCAGCTGTTTCCCACAGGAAAATTGGTGATCGCATTTATGTCTGCGGATGCCCATCCGGTAGTTATGGGCAACAGTTGGTTTGCGATGAAGATCAGGCTTATATCTTGCCTGACAACATAGAATTTAGTGCCGGAGCCGCACTTGGAGTGCCATATAGTACGGCCTATTTCGCACTAAATTTTCGTGCTCATGCCTTACCAGGGGAAACTCTGCTGATTCACGGTGCTAGTGGATCCGTTGGCATTGCAGCCATTCAGATTGCCAAAGCAAAAGGATTGCGCGTTATTGGCACTGCAGGTACTGAGCAGGGCTTGGAACTCATCAAGTCTCAGGGTGTTATTGCCGCCTTAAATCACAGAGAAGAAGGTTATCTTGATGCTCTGGAAGAATTGACCTGTGGGCAGGGTGTTGATGTCATTCTGGAAATGCTTGCTAATGTCAACCTGGACGCTGACCTCAAGGCTCTCGCTAAATTTGGCAGGGTTGTGGTTGTCGGAAATCGAGGCAGAATAGAAATTGATCCGCGTGACACCATGGGGAAAAATGCATCGATCCATGGAATGACATTATTTAACGTTGATGCGAAAACCATGAATCAAATCCATGCAGCCGTTAAAGCAGGTTTGATTGATGGCCGCTATAAGCCGGTTATTCATACTGAGTTACCACTTGCAGAAGCTCCCAAAGCTCATGAACTGGTGATGCAGGAGGGGATTTACGGAAAGATTATTCTTATTCCTTAGAACAAGTAGCAGACCAACGAAACTTTCATGACAATACCTACTGTCGATCTGGACAGTAGGTATTTTTTATAAGTTCGTCTCAGCTAACCTATGCTAGGGTAAGAAAGCGCAGTGAATACCCCTGGCAACACTCCACCTGTACAATCAAGGTATTACTTTTAATTCTTCATCTCTTTTGGAATTGCTATGAAAAAAACGTTTAAAATGACTCATCCAAAGATCAAAACTCCGAGGCTAGTTGAGGCCATCAAATATGAAGCTAAAAAATATATAAAAAGAGAACGGGGAAAGAAACTCCCACCTGGTGTTGATTTTTGGGATTTTGACTGTCGTTTTGGCGTTGATGAAGCAAGTAGTCAGGTTATCCATCTCTCTGCCATCAATAAGTCTATTTCTCAAGCCGAATCAGAACAGCTCGAATCTTTTTATTTGGAAATTCTAGCCAAGCCAGGGTATCGAAGTAAAAAGCCCAAGGATGAGGGGCCAGTAGAAGTTGAAGATTCAGTAAATCTGAACATAGAACAGGCAGAATAGAAAAAATAGAACCCGATTATCTTAATATTTTTGTTTTGATTGGAGCATATCAGTGACAAATAATGATGTTTTACGCCGCATCCGCTTTATTTTCGATTTTAACGATTCAAAAATGATGTCTCTGTTCGGTCTGACAGGGTATCAGGTATCGCGGGAGCAGATCAGTGCCTGGCTGAAAAAAGATGATGACCCTGCGTATCAGGATTGTAGCGATACGCAACTGGCGATTTTCTTGAATGGATTGATTATCGATAAACGTGGCAAAAACAAGGGACCACAACCCGAACCAGAGACGCGCTTAAATAATAATATCATCTTCAGAAAATTAAAAATCGCACTGAACCTGCAAGCTGAAGAAATCTTGGAGATTATGATCTTAGCTGATACACAGATAAGCAAGCACGAGCTAAGTGCATTTTTCAGGCGATCAGGGCATAAACACTACCGTGATTGTAATGATCAAATCTTTCGTAACTTCCTTAAAGGGGTCCAGCTTAAATATCGTGCTGATACTTTGGAATCGAATTCTGAGGAGTTGCCAACCTTTTAATATGGAGTTCCAGACGATTTAGTTTACATAATATATATTATGCGACGTTAAATATTCAATAAACTGTAGCGGGGTCTCTCTATGACCTCGCTATTCTCTTATCTGCACCGATCTCTCAAAGTCACCCCTACCGAAAATATTGACGGATTTCAAATCACCGTAAGGACGATATCAATAATGTATTTAGTCGGAAATCAATCCGTCTATAACATCAAAATCAAAACGCTTTTCGGCAAGAACCTTTATCAGGTCAAGCTTTTCTTTGTCTTCTGCGACAATTTTAGACACATCTTTATTGATGGTGTGATACAGCTCAGCGGTTATCATTTTGTCTGCTCTTATATAAGGAATATGGCTATCATCAAGAATCTGCTGGCTCATCGGGCTGATGGCTGTCGTACCGGATATTACCAGTCCTACGATCAAGCCTTTATATTGAGGCATTTTGTAAAGATGTGACAGGGTAACAATCAATTCGTCCCTACTGCTTGTGAGAATGATTAACGATGGTTCCTGAATCAGTTCTGCAACTCGCTGGGTAGATGCTGCACCAACCTGTACCTTATGGATAATTCTCTGCAATTCACGCTTATTCCCATGCAAAGGCAGATCAAGCACCGTTGAAATACGTCTAAGGGTTGGATTAGCCAAAATGGGTTGATAGTCGAAACCGCCTATGACTTTGAATGATTCGTCTTTCAACGCACGTGTTAAATAATCGAGGCTTCTATCCCTTTTTTCCGGAACGAGCATGTTGACCAGTATCGCCTTGACATCGACGTTTTCCTTTTCAAAAAGGAGTTGCGTCATCGACAGTCTGTCCACGACATTTCCTAAGCCGCCACCAGTGACCATCAGAACCGGCGCTTTCAGCAAATGAGCTATACGGGCATTGGAAATCTGCATAACAGAACCTACCCCTGGATGGCCGGAGCCTTCAATCAGGATGAAGTCACACTTCTTTTCAAGCTCATTGTATGCGTGCACTATCTTGTCTTGAAGATCTTGAGGAGATATTAGCCCGTCAACAACTTTATGGGTGATATCAGACGACAGGACAACTGGCGACATATAGTCCAAATGTTTGTTCAGACCAAAAACTTGAGCCATCAAAGCAACATCCTTGTCGACAACTCGTCCTTTATAGGTCACTGTTTGACCACCAAAAGGTTTAATATAGCCAACGCGGTCATATTTTTTCATAGCAAGGGCCATCAAAGCTATGCTTGTAGTTGTTTTTCCAGCATTTTTATCAACCGCCGCGATAAATATTTTTTTTGCCTTACCCATGTCAGTAAATACCTCGTAAGAACATCTGCTGCGTCTGTTAGATTTGAATCAAAACTTGTATATTTAATTATTTATAGCTTTATCAGCGGCCAAAGGCAACTCTACCCCACCGCTTTCTTTGTTTATATGCTGTGTTTTATCTTCGCCAATGACGTGGTACCCCGTTATATCTGGCATAACGTTCCAATTGCTCATAGAGCTCATCTGCCTTTGCTTTCTGTTGCAGAATAAACCTTTTCACACGTTCCTGTTCACTACCTGCAAGCCTGGAGTATGGTGAATCACTTTGACCAACCTTTTCCTCCTGCTCTTTCCAGAATTTCTGATAAAAACCGAACTCCCTGAAGTTGGCCATCCACCAGGACCTATTTCGTCCTGCCGGTTGATCTTGAGCCGCTGGAATCAGATTGGCAATCAGTCGGTGCTCAATTGGATCGATAGTCATGATGTAGCTTGAAAGAACATCCATGCCGATCAGACCATAGTAATGACCCGATGACATGCCAGAAACAATATGAGCAGGTATGAATTTCTCAGTGATCTCCCCTATCGTCAATTTGTCAATAATGGCTTTTGTGGCGATTTCCCGACCACCAATGCCAGAAATAATCACCATCAGCCTACCACCTTCCTCATCAAACAGGTTAAGACGATCAGCAAGGCTGTTGGATATAACCAGACCCGGTGAACCGGTATCAACCATCATCGGTACGGTAATTTGGCTATTGAAAGTTACATCGATAATAACCCGGTTTGCGTATCCCTCCCTGGCGGTATATGGGATGGAGATTGAATGAGCATTTTGAGTTGTTGCAGGAGTGCTGCTTTGGGTCGTTGTGGAGGCAGAACCAGCGGAGCTATTA
>JAZBPC010000026.1:0-3044 GCA_036351455.1 Desulfuromusa sp. | reverse complement strand
GCGGGGTCAGTAATGGCTCCGCTTTTTTTGTTTCATAAATCAGAAATTTAATTTTGACGCTGGAATTTTGAGTCAACCGGATGATTTTCACATCTGGTAAGTTTCGCAAATGCCATTCCTTTATTCAAGAGCTGGCGGTTTTCTAACAGAATTTAGTGGTAGGTTTCATATATGAACAGATGGCTGATTTAAGCAAGAATATGAAACCACGGCAAAATATGAAGTAAATGTGAAGTAGACCTGCCATAAAAAATAGCTGAACCATCATAATCATGGCTCCGCTATGGGGGGTGAAATGCTGATAAAACCAAAGCAATACTCAACCAGCCTATCTATATTGCCTTACCGAGCAGGGACTGTTGCTCCGTTTACCGCCTGACTCTTTTATCCACCCTCCAGTGTAATTTCTGCTTCTGGTGTTAAAATGTAAGTTGAAAGATGGATCGAGATCCTTTCCCATGGGAGGTTTTTCTATGCTGAGTAATGCTGTGATTGCCCACCACATCAAGCCTAGGCCGATTGGCCAGGTTGCCGATCAATTGGGTATCGATAAGTCTGACCTTCTCCCTTATGGCCGGGAAATGGCTAAGGTTCATGTGAATGCATTGCAGCGGCCGGGCAGGCGACAGGGGAATTTGGTTTTGGTTTCAGCGACAACTCCTACGGCTGCAGGTGAAGGGAAAACAACCACCACAATTGGTCTGGGGCAGGCTTTTGCCAAATTGGGAGAATCGGTCTGTCTGGCATTGCGGGAACCTTCACTCGGTCCCTGTTTGGGAATGAAAGGGGGGGCCACTGGTGGAGGTTATAGCCAGATTGTGCCGAGTGATCGGATTAACATGCATTTTACGGGTGATTTCCACGCGATGACCAGTGCGAATAATCTTCTTTCAGCGGTGATCGATAACCATATCTATCACGGTAACGAATTGAACATCGATCCCCGCCGGATTCTCTGGCGACGGGTGATGGATATGAACGACCGAAGTTTGCGCCATATCGTTTTAGGTTTGGGTGGGAAAATGCAGGGCATCCCCCGTGAGGGGGGATTTGACATTACCGCTGCATCTGAAGTGATGGCGATGCTCTGTCTGGCATCGGACTTGGATGATTTTTCTCATCGTCTGGAAAATACCTTGGTTGCTTTCACTTATAGTGGTGAACCTGTTTTTGCGAAGCAGTTGCAGGTCACCGGTGCTATGCTAGCCTTACTACGTGAGGCCATCCATCCCAATCTGGTGCAGAGTTTGGAAGGGGTGCCAACTTTTGTCCATGGTGGTCCTTTTGCCAACATTGCCCATGGTTGCAACAGTTTGATTGCCACAAGAATGGCTCAACATTATGCCGATTGGGCGATTACTGAGGCCGGCTTTGGTTTTGATCTCGGGGCCGAAAAGTTTTTTGATATCAAGTGCCGAATCGGCAATTTAGACCCCGTGGCAGTGGTGCTGGTAACCACAACCAGAGCGTTGAAGCTGCACGGGGGTAAATCTCCAGATACTCTTGGTGGTAAAGACTTACGGGCATTACGCAAAGGATTGGACAATCTCGACAAGCACATTGAGAATGTCCGTAAATTTAATAAACAAGCTGTCGTGTCTCTTAATCTCTTTTCCGGGGATGATAGCGAAGAGCTGGAGTTGATCCAAAAGCACTGTCAGAAACTAAACACTCCGTTTGCTCTTTGTGATCATTTTGCCAATGGTGGCGAAGGAGCGATTGAACTGGCTAAACAGGTGCTGCAGGTCGCCAATCAAAGTCAGCCCTTCCGTCCTCTTTACTCCCTTGATCTTGCAGTTGAGGAAAAGATACGGATTGTCAGTCGGGAAATATACGGAGCAGACGATGTTGCTTTTACAAAACAAGCGGCCAAAGATCTGCTCCAGATTCAGCAGCTTGGTTTTGAAAATCTGCCGGTATGTATTGCCAAAGCTCCGGGTTCACTTTCAGACGATCCCAAGTTGCTGGGGCGACCACGCCATTTTGACATCACCGTACGTAGTATTCAAATTAATTCAGGAGCAGGATTTCTGGTGGTTTTAACCGGTGAAATTTTGCGCATGCCGGGGTTACCGAAACATCCAAGTGCTGAGCGTTGGCAGTTACAGCAGGATGGATCTATTCACGGGCTGGAATAGATTTAACTCTTTAATCGAGGGTTGATAATTTGAGGAGACCACAAAATGTATGATGTCATCATTATCGGTGGGGGAGTCGTCGGCTGTGCTCTGGCGAGAGAACTGTCCCGTTATAATTTGCACCTCGCCTTGATTGAAAAGGAGGTTGAAGTTGGTTTTGGGACGAGTAAAACCAACTCAGGAATCATTCATGCGGGACATCATTCGCCTTCCGGGACTCTTAAAAGCAAATTCGAATGGACCGGCAACCAGATGTGGGACGATCTCGCAAGAGATCTCAAGTTTGGTTTTAAGCGGATTGGTGAGTTGCTTATTGCGCAGAAACCTGAGGATCAGAAGTTTCTGACCGATCTCAAAAAGCAAGGGGAGTCAAGAGGGGTGACCGGTCTTGAACTCTGGGGGACAAAACAGCTGCGAAAAGAGGAACCCAACCTCAGCCACTCTATTCTTCAAGCTCTTCATGCCCCAACAGCGGCGGTTATCAATCCCTATGAAGCCTGCTTTGGACTGATCGAATCTGCTCGAAAAAATGGAGTTGATCTTTTCTGCGGCTGCCCCGTTATTTCTATCAAGAAAAATGCTGATGGGTTTTCTCTACAAACACCACTGCAAAACTTTCAAAGTCGTATCGTACTTAATGTCGCTGGAGTGTTTGCTGACCAGATCGCAGCTATGGTCAATGCTGATAACTTTAAAATCCTTCCGCGCAAAGGGGAGGAGTATATGCTCGATCGGCGTCTGCAGGGGATCGTCACCCATCTGATTTTCCCCACCCCTTCAGCGACCAGTAAGGGGGTTCTTATTATCCCCACCGTTGATGGCCCTATTATGGTTGGTCCGACCGCTGACGATGTTAATAATCGAGAAGACTTTTCAACCAGCTTTGCCGGGGCGGACAAAATTTTT
>JAZBPC010000025.1:0-19709 GCA_036351455.1 Desulfuromusa sp. | reverse complement strand
GGTTGAGATGGCCTGCCCAGCCAGAGGAGGAACCATCCGTTGAAATGCCTGTGGCAGGATAACATCCTGAAGCACCTGCCAACGCCGCATTCCCAGAGCTCTGGCAGCCTCCCACTGACCGGACTCAATGCTGTTGATTCCAGCACGAACGATCTCACCGACGTAAGCCCCTTCAAATAGAGCCAAGGTGACAACTGCCGCTATAAAAGCTTCCAGTTGGTCCGGGGGAGCCACCAACAATGTTGCTATCCTTTGCAACCACTGTGGTGCCTCAGCAATCCGTTCACCCAGATTCAATAACGGCAGAACCTGGTCGCTGATAAAGAAATAAAAGATAAAAATCAGCACCAGAGGAGGTAAATTCCTGAGCAGGGTGACGTAAGTCCCTCCCAGCAGGCGGTTGAACAAATAGGTACTGGTCCGCAGCAGTCCGGCAACCAGACCAATGGGCAGAGCTAAAATTAAACTCCAGAAGCTCAGGCGAATGGTTGTTAATAGTCCGAGCACCAACAGATTCGGGACCCATCCCTCAACCGGATCATGGCGAAATAAATATTGAGGGATAACCTGCCAGTTCCACCGATATTCCAACCCGGCATTGATCCGGTAACCGAGATAAGCTACTGCACAAAAGAGTAGCAGGAGCAAAACGGCGTCAATTTTTCCCCAACGGGATCGGTGGTGTGGCAACAAAGTTCAAACTCCTGAAAACAGGTTACTGAGACTACTCAACCTGGCTCTTCCAATCCTGGGTTGTAAACCAGTAATCATACCGATCCTGCAACCAGCCATCAGCATTTTTTACCCGAATCCAGTTATTCAAAAAATTCAGAAAATCAACATCCCCTTTTTGGATAGCGAAGCCGATAGGTTCTTTGGTAAAGGTCTTCCCCGCCAAGGGTAAAAAGAGTTTTTCTGAATATTTCAGAGCCTGAAACTCTGGAAAAGGCTGTGAAGAAACCATCGCTGCAGCACGCTGATTTAACACTTCTTGCAGGGCCTGCCCTTCATCATCGAACAAACGCAACTTCGCTTCTGGAAAATATTTTTTTGCTGCACTGGCTGCAGTTGTTCCAATTCGGGCAACAACTGTGACATCAGGGCGGTTAAATGCATCAAGACCTGAGTTGCCAGCTGCAAGTTTGTTGTTTGCAACTAACGACATCCCTGAAAATTCATAAGGATCGCTAAAATTCACTTTCAAATTTCTTGCCGGGGTAATACCCATTCCACCGATAATAATATCAAATTTGCCGGTCAACAGTGCCGGGATGATTCCCGACCACTTGGTTGGGATAAAAACAGCCTCGACCCCCATATCTGCCGCCAACTGTTTAGCCACTTCAATTTCAAATCCGGTATACCCCCCCTGTTTGTCTTTCATTGCCCAGGGGACAAAGGTCGAGAAGCCAATCCGCAATTTGTTTTTCGATATAACCTGCTCGAGGATTCCAGCTCTCACCAGATCCTGGCGAGCATTTGCTGCCCACAGCGGCGTGGATAAAATCGTCAGGGCCAGTAAGAAAGCCAACGTTATTCGCATCTTCATAATCATCTCCTCTTTTGTTTATTCAGTTTAGATGTCCGGAAAATCGATATTCCAAGTATTTTACCAGAATTGACAGAATCATGGTGACTGCCAGATAAATTGCGGCCACCACAAACCAGATCTCAAACGTCAAAAATGTTTCTGCAATAATTTGTTGCCCCTGCATGGTCAAATCGTAGATGGCAATCGTAGAGACCAGAGCAGAGTCTTTCACCAGTGAAATTCCCTGGCTGGTCAGTGGTGGAATCATCTGCCTTAAAGCCTGTGGGAGAATGATATAACGGTAGCTTTGCCCCTTGTTCATGCCCAGTGAAGCCGAAGCTTCCCACTGTCCAGCAGGAATCGCCAGGATCCCAGCCCGAATAATCTCTGAAGCATAAGCCCCTTCAAACAGGCTGAGTGCCAATATCGCTGAAGAGAGCCGACCCAGGTCAAGAATTGGGGCAAAAACAAAATAAATAATAAAAATTTGAATCAAAAGGGGAGTATTTCGGATCAGTTCAAGGTAAGTCCAGGCAATACCTCTGGCCACAGGACTGACTGACAATCTCATCAAAGCGGAAATCAGGCCGATAGTCAAAGAGAGACAAAGGCTTAAAAATGTTATTTCCAACGTCAGCCATAAACCCTGCATCAATGGCCCGAACTTCCAGCCATCTGCTGAGAAGCTGATTAAATAACGGGTGACCCGGTTCCACTGCCAGTTATAGCCGAGGTTTTCCGCCCCCTGCATCAAACCCAGATAGCACCCCCACAACAGCAAAACAAAGGCAGCTATCTGCAATAGATGGGACCAACGTACTTGTATGAATGATCGGAGGATAATTGGTTTAGCTCCAGCTTATTACAGCATAAAATCGGATTTTTGCTTCTTAAAATATTGCTGGTGATATTCTTCTGCGCGCCAGAAAGGTCCCGCCGGGGTAATTTCAGTCACTACGGGGATGGCATACTTCCCGGAAACATTGAGAGTTCTCTTTGATTCTTCTGCCTGCTGACGTTGATCATCGCTATGGTAAAAAATTGCCGATCGATATTGTGTCCCGACATCTACCCCCTGAAAGTTCAAGCTGGTTGGATTATGTTGCTCCCAGAAAAATTCAACCAGCTGCAAATAGCTGATGACATCCGGATCAAATTTGATATCAACCACTTCGGCATGGCCCGTTACTCCGCTACAAACCACTTTATAGGTTGGGTTTTCTGTCGTTCCGCCCATATAGCCGACCGCAGTTTCAATCACCCCATCCAAAGTTCTGAAAGCTTCTTCAACCCCCCAAAAACATCCGCCAGCAAACGTTGCTCTTTCCATCATATCCTCTGTTTCAATAGTTGTTGACCAACCCAATAGCGGGAAAATTGCAGGGCCGTTCTGCCGCAACGCTTACTCTTTTCATGGGACCACTTTAAAGCGGCAGCGTATAACTCTTCGTCCAGATTGAGGTCAAGCTGGTATTCAAGAGAATGTTTTTTTACCAACTGCCCCACCAATTCCAGATATTGATCCTGACTAAAAATATGGAACGGCACCCACAGACCAAACCGGTCAGAAAGCGATGTCTTTTCCTCAACCCCTTCACCAGCATGAAGCTCATTATTGACCATTTTAAAGCCGAGGTTATCGGTTTCATATTCAGGCAGCAAATGGCGTCGGTTCGATGTAACATAAAAGCGGACATGCTCTGGAGCAGCGTACACCGCCCCGTCCAGAGCACTTTTGAGAACTTTATAGCTCGACTCTCCCGGCTCAAAAGAGAGATCATCGCAGAGGATAATAAAACGGTACGGTTCCCCTTTTATCGCAGCAAAGATATCAGCAAGGTTGACCAGATCGTCTTTATCCACCTGGATAACCCGCAAACCCTTTTCCCCATAGGCGTTTAACAGCGCACGAACCAGGGTTGACTTTCCCGTTCCACGGGTCCCCCAAAGAAGGACGTTGTTCGCAGGAAACCCCTTTACGAACTGACGGGTATTGTCTTCCAGAATTTGCTTTTGCTTGTCAATTCCAAGCAAATCATCCAGGGTGACCGGATCCAGATCATGGATCGCTTCGAGATAACCGGCAAACGAATATCTGCGCCAATTTGCGGCCCAGCTTTGACTCCAGTCAATCTTATCGACCGCCTTTGGCAGCAACTGTTCAACCGACGCCAGCACCCGCTGTAACTGCGCTTTTAGATCTTCATCACTCAACACAATTCACTCCGTGGGTCAAATTATGACGAAATTACATCAATTGAAACGCCAGGATATTGATAAACCCAATCAGAAAACCAAGCAGGGCGCCAAAAAGGTTTATGTATTTAAACTGTTCTTTCATCACCCCCATCAACAAATCTTCCACTTGCAGCAAATCGAGACTGTTGACCTTTTCTTCCACCATCCGCCGGACATTGAGTGTGTCGACCAACCGCGGGGCTTCTTTTTTTAACATTTCCTCAACCAGTTGACAGATCCCGGTTTCCAGTTCCTGCCGTAAATCACCTGGCAAACGTGCGGACAACAAACCCAGCGGTTTCTGATAGAGCCATTGATTGCTTTGCTCCACCAACACTGCTTCCAGTGTTGCCCGTGCCTGGGGTGATCGAATTAACTGCAACAATTTATCAGCGATCCGTTCTCGGCCAAGTTGCACCCCATTTTCCGGCAGAACCCGACTGAGTAATTCGGCAAACGATTTATCTTTGAGACGATCAACAGCACTTTCCGTCAAAATCAGGGCGGTATCGACGGTTTTGTGAGACTGGACAGTACCAACGACCTGATCTTTAACAAACTGCCGGACCCCTTCGATCTTTTCATAGGGCATCTTCTCAACATAACTGGCTAGAGAACGGTCCAGCAGAGCATCAGCGCGTTCACGTAAGAGTTTTGCCAACTGTTGTTGGGTCCGCTCTTCCTTGAGCCAGTCAGCAATTTCATCCCCGGCTTTATCAAGAAATTGAGGGATCTTATCATAAATTTTATTCAGATCCATGAAGCCGCTGAGAAGTCCGGCCAACCCCCCAAGAGAGTCGAGGAAAGAATCAATCGCCTGCTTCCCCTTTTTTACCAGACGGGCACGAAATGTCGGGTCATAGAGCATACCACCAAATTTTTCAGCTAATGGGGGAAGCTCTTTTTCCAACTGGGTCAGAATCAATTCAACCAGATCTTCCGGGAGCAGTTTGCGCAAAGGAAGGTCCGTTGCTAACAATTGTCCAGTCTTGCGATCGACATAATCTCCGACCATAGCAGCCGTTTTCGGAGATTGGAAAAAGTCGTTGTACTTAACAGAAAAGTGATTCTGCGCCGCCTGGTAGTGCTCCGGGGTTAAAAAACTGGCAAGATCCCGGGCCAGAAATTGATCCGATTGTTCTTGCAGATATTCTCTCAGTCTCTGTTCAAATTGATCGCTCTGCAGGTAGTCAAAAATTAATTTGGCTAATTTCACCTGAAAGATGCTGATTATCTCACGAAATCTAGGGCGAAAATGTTTGGGGACCAATGATTCCACCGTACCGAGGGGTTGATCCAACAAAGAACCCAACTTATCGGTTACGGTTAAACGCAGTTCTCGCTGAATCGAATCTTTGGCAAAGGCACGTCCAACATCATCAGCAGTAAGAAGATGGGCGCCAACCATTTCCCCCATTTTGACGGCTAGTTCACCCCGTTTGGCGGGAATAATTCCCGGGGTAAGAGGCACTCTAACCCCCAGAATACGCCAGGCACGTAATGGCCGAAACAACATCCGAATCGCAATGTAGTTAGTGACGTAACCAATCACTCCCCCCAGTAGCGGAGGAATAATATAGGGAAGATATTGTTGATAATCCATATTGTCGATTTTACCCTTAAAATCATTTCAACGGAGTAGATAGAGAGAAACTAAATCCGATTCATACAGCCAATTTGCCACCAAGGCACCAAGTTCGCCAAGAGAACCATGCCCAAAAGCTTTTATTGTTTTTTCTTGGTGTCCTTGGAGTCTTGGCGGCTATTGTTTAGATCTCTCTCCAACTCTGCGTCTCTCCATTAAAAGCCTTTCTTTTACTGATCCATAACAATGTGTGAATGATCACCGATATTCATCCGCCGTGGTGAGCCAATCAAATTCACCGAATCCCCCAACAAGGATTGATCGAGAATCAAAGATTTGACGATATTATTCTTATTGATAATAGATTCACTGATGACACTATTTTCAATCACGCTCCCGGCAGCAATCGAAACATTGGGTCCAATAATAGAGTTCTTCACCACAGCACCTGATTCCACATGGACCGGTTCAATCAAAACGCTGTCCTGAACGTCACCATGGATATGGTGGCGACCGTTAAGAAGAAAACGGTTGGTCTCAAGCAAGGTTTCCGGTTTTCCGCAATCAAGCCAGGCATCAATTTCGGGGGCCTTAAATTTTTGCCCATCTGCAATCATCCGCATAAACACAGAGGGGAGATAATATTCACCCTTAACGGTCTCTCCGGCTGCAATCGTTGCTTCAATAGCAGCGATAAAAGCGGCCCCATCTTTCAAATAATAGAGACCCACCTGGGCCAGGCGTGAAATTGGGGTGTCAGGTTTTTCCACCATATCGACAATAAAATCCCCTTCCAGAACATTCACCCCAAAGCGTTGATAGTCTTCAACCTCTTTCGAATAAATTAAACCATCTGCGTTGTTGCAAAGAGCATCAATTTGTGCAAGATCCGTCACAAAGATCGTATCATTGAACACCACCAGTAAATCGTCACCAGCTTTCACTGAAGGTGAGCCCAAAGCAACCGCATGGGCTGGCCCCAAACGATCATGCTGAACGTAGTAGCTACATTTTAACCCTGGAAACTTCAGAGCCATAAAGTCACTGATCTGCTGACCATTCTCATCAATGATGAAGATGTACTCCTCAACATCAATAGCTTGTAAGCGCTCAATGATATGCTCGAGCACCGTTTTACCGGCAACGCTCACCAGTGATTTGGCTTTTGTGTGGGTATGAGGACGCAGGCGTGTTCCTTTTCCTGCAACCGGCAAGATAACTTTCATGGTCTTCCCTCCAAAAAAATATTCGTTTAAGGTTCTAAATCTTTCCCATCTTTCGCCGCGGCGGTCCCAATCTTCAACTTTGCAAAAGCTGGGTGCTTAGACAAAGAGGTCAGCAGATAGTCGGCGGCTAGCCCATTTATGATACCACTTATCAAAGCAAAGAGCAGGAAAAACGGCAGTAACATCCAGATTGAAGGATGGCGAATGACCACCAGCCAGGCAATCAATAACTGCCCGGTGACATGTCCCAACGCACCAAGAACTGAAACTCCAATGGGACCAATTTTACCCTGCCAGAGTCGGTAGCCGAGACTCATCATGCTATTGGCAAAAAGTCCCCCACCCAGCGACAATAAAAAACCAGGTGAAAACAGACTGCCAAGTAACAAACTACCGATGAAGATACGGGAGATACTGACAATCCAGAGGGCTTGAATGCCATAACTGAACAAAGCGGTCAGGGCAAGAATATTTGCCAGTCCGATTCGGAACCAGGGGAGCGGATTCGGCAACAAAACTTCTACCGTATGCAGAGCAACCGCCAAAGCAACAAACAGTGCCAGAAAAACCCTGCGCCTGACCTGTTCCAGATCCTGAGAATCAACGCCGGATGAAGTCATACTCCGCATCCTCCTCAGTTTTGTCTCCTTCGATCGTAATCACCAGCTGGTTCGGGACGCAAGCAAGCAGATCACCCGTATGGCGTGCTTCACCCATATGGATGCAAACTTTATTGGCACAAGGAGAACTGACAACCCGGGCGGCACCGTTTTCAATCTGTAAAATGGTGACTCCCAGAGGACCTTCCAATTCCACCCGTTGATCTTTGTCCAGGGGGGCAACAAAAACAATCCGATCATCGGATCTTACAATGACACGAGCTCCGGAACTCTGACGCAGCAACAATGAAAAAGAGAGTGCAACCAGTATGGCAACAACAATTAACAACTTACGATCAAAAGCCGTTAAGTGCTTTGTCCAACCCATTGCCTTCATCGCTCAACCACCATTACTCCTCGACAATCTCACCAATGAGATCATATTCAGATGAGTCGGTAATCTTCAGCTGCACATATTCACCAACATCTGCAATTCCCGAGGTAATCAGATACTGACCATCAATCTCAGGAGCCTGTCTGGCACTACGCCCCTTTAACAACAAATCGGTCTCTTCACTGTAACCTTCAACCAGAACCAGCTCTGTGCGTCCAACAAGAGATCGGTTTTTGTTGAATGAGACCCGGGCTTGTGCCTTCATCAATTTGTTTAAACGACTTTTTTTCGTCCGTGCCGGAACCTGTTCGGGGAATTTTGCCGCCACGGTTCCCTCTTCACGGGAATAACGAAAAACCCCGACGCGCTCAAAATGCCCCTCTTCTACAAATTTTAAAAGTTTGTTGAACTGCTCATTGGTTTCGCCGGGAAAGCCGACAATAAATGAGGTTCGCAGGGTCAAATCGGGAATCCGATCCCGCAACCGTTGCACCAGATTACGGGTTTGCGCCTCATCAAGATGCCGATTCATCTGTGTCAGAAGATGATCATCAATATGCTGTAACGGTAAGTCCAGATACTTGCAGATTTTATCTTCCGTGGCGATCAGCTCAATAAGCTCATCGGAAACGCCATCCGGATAAGCATAAAGAAGGCGAATCCAGACGATATTGTCAACCTTGACCAACTCTTTCAGTAGCTTTTCCAGCGTTGCACCATCGTCACGATCAGCACCAAAATCGGTAATGTCCTGAGCAATCAGGACGATCTCAGTCACCCCCTGTGCGGCCAGATTTTGCACTTCCTCGACCACCGACTCGATACTGCGCGAACGCAACTTGCCACGCAATTGCGGGATAATGCAGTAGGAACAATGATTGGAACAACCTTCGGCAATTTTGACATAACTGCTGTAGGTTGGCGATGAATTCACCCGCGGGGTTTCATGGTCATAAAGATAATCGGGAATACCGACATTCTCAGCGGAAACCTCACTCTGTAACTGTTGTTCGATCAGTTCAACAATCCTGGGGCCTTCAGAGGTGCCGATAAACAGATCAACCTCCGGCAATTGCTCCTTTAAAACTTTCTGGTAACGTTGCGGCAGACAACCTGCGACCACCAGCAGCTTGCAATTGCCATGCTCTTTATAATCACTGACCTCAAGGATGGTATCGACCGACTCCTCCTTGGCGTCATTAATGAATGCGCAAGTATTGACAATAATAATGTCGGCCTGGCTGTCATCAAGGATGATTTCGTAACGATCCAGCGGCAAATGACCCAGCATGACCTCTGAATCGACCAGGTTTTTTGGACAGCCAAGGCTGACCAGACTGACTTTTAATTTATCCACGTATTTAATTTCCTGATTGAGTCTAGTTTTTTCAGTCTACTACGATCTCATGTTCTCAAACTGGAGTTCAATTTCCAGATCTTTCCCTTTTAACATCTGCATTGTCTCCTGCAGATCGTCAATTTTCTTACCCGTCACCCGCACCTGATCTTCCATGATCTGCGCCTGGACTTTCAGTTTTGTCTCTTTGATCAATTTGACAATCTCTTTCCCTTTTTCCTTACTGATCCCCTGCTGGATTGAAGCTTTGACCCGCACTGCCCCGGCAGAAGCAGTCTCTTCTTTACCGTAATGGAAACATTTGGGAGAAACCTGCCGACGCACCAATTTGGCAATCAAAATGTCCTTAATCGCCTGCAATTTGTAATCATCAGCGGCCAGAATGTTCAGGTGATCTTTCTCCAGCGTCACCTCGTTGGTTGTCCCCTTAAAATCATAACGCTGAGCAATTTCTTTGATCGCCTGATTGACGGCATTATCCACTTCCTGCATATCAACCTTCGAAACAATATCAAAACTTGGCATCGTCCATCTCCTTATCGTTTGCAAAGTGTGTATCCTGAATCAGCAGGTCGGTGACAGAAAAGGAGTGTGCACTTATACCTGTCGATCCATTTTCTGATTCAGTTGTATAAAAAGCCCAAAGAATCGAAGACTTATAACACAAAACCGCCCCGTGATAAAAGCAACGGAACGGCCATAGGGTAAAAATATCTGGGCGCAAATAATTTAAAAGTTCATTTGCTCGGCGGGATCTATCAATTCAACGCCTTCCGGCCTTTCAAAATAAAATAGCTGGTCAGCAAGCTTGCGGTTGACCTGCACCTCTCGAAACTCAATCGCCGTACGATTGCCACTCGTGTCGGTCACCAGAGTTGCTAACAAGGGAAAAATTTCCCCCGTTTTATGCTTTTTCAGCCAGCTATTTACAGCTTTTCCATTGACGACAATTTCTATCTGTTGAATTAACTGTGACTCTTTAAGCGGCTTAAGCAGTAATCGATAATCTCCAGACTCGGTCTTTTGCGGTGTTCCCCAAGCAATAGAAAAATCCCGAGACAGGTTCCCCAGACCACTGAGAAAAGTGACAGGATTTTCTCCCTGCTCAGAATTGATCTGACTGATATCACTTTCAATCACCTGACGGTTTTCGGGGAGATAGACCCACATGGTCAACCCATCAGAAATAATCTCCTGGACACTGGGCTTGCTGTACTCCCAGAAAAATTTTGCTATGTTTTTGTCCTGTTCTGTCGCGGCTTCAAATTTAAACCGCACCGTCCCTTCGCCCTTCTGGGTGCGTCCAATCGAAGCAACAAGGGACTCCTGAAAAAATTTGGCACTAAAATCGTGAATCTGTTCTGAACTCTTGGTTTCAGCTTTGAATGGCGTTTCCAATGCGGTAACGATATCACCCAAAGAGATCTCAGCTGCTGAGGAGAGACCTGGAACAGACAGCAATAAAAACAAATATATAAACAGTTTTTTTAACATGAAAAACTCCGGTTTCTATATAAAGACATTGAAGATAAGCTTAGCAGACAACAATCCGTCAGGACAAGGATGGTGAAAAGTAGTACATTAACAGATTAAGCATCGCTTTATTGCAAATATTTTTTTAAAGTTTAATGGACCTGAGGAATTTTATTTCCCAATTTTCAACCCTTGAACATAACCTAGAGATATATCAGTCAACATGAAGATTCAATTTGAACAACTCAAAGCAAAGACAGCCACCTTTACCCTGGAGATCGACCGCTGGGTGATTCAGGAGCAACAGTCCTGGGGAGTTTTCAGTACAGAAGGGGACGTTGGTTCGTTGCTTGGCGACCTGCTCTGTGGTGAATCCTTTGCTTCATCCGGTAACATCCTGAAAAGTCCAGGACATATTGCCCAGGTCTCATTCGTCGAACAACAGCGTTTATTGGAACAGGAAATTGCCGAAGACGACACCGATTTTCTGGATCGCATTGATACAGGAAGTACCGTTTACGATCTTATTTATCAACGGTCAAGAGATAAGGAGCTCACTCTCCTTTTGCTGCAGGAACTCGATTTGCATCATTTGCAGGAGAGTGGATTCAGGGTTCTTTCTTCCGGTGAATCACGCCGTGTCATGCTGGCTAGAGCACTGGCCACTCAGCCAGACTTTCTGGTGCTGGATGAACCCTACGCCGGGCTGGATATCGCCCACAGAAAATCGTTGGCAGATTACCTCTCAAAGTTATCCCACTCGATACAAATGATGGTCGTTGTTTCCCGTGAAGAAGAGATCCCTGAGTGGATAGACAAAATTGCGCTGTTTGACGTGGGCAGGCTCGACAGCCTTATGGATAAGACAACCTGGGAGACTCACCCTGTGGTTTCGCAGATCAAGTCTCAATCTCAAGAGCAGAGTGAACAGATGATGGAGCTTATCCAACGCCATCGGCATAGCTCCCAATTTGACGACCCCATTTTTGAACTTAAAAATGTACAGGTTGCCTACACAGACAAAAATATTTTTTCTGCTGTCAACTGGTGCGTCAACAAAGGGGAGCACTGGCAAGTCAGGGGGCCTAACGGCTGCGGTAAAAGTACCTTGCTAGGTTTGATTTTTGGCGATCATCCACAATGCTACAGCAATAATATTCAGATCTTCGGCAGACAACGGGGTACAGGGGAAACGATTTGGGACATCAAGAAACATATCGGCATGGTCTCCTCTGCCTTACACCTGCAATACCGGGTTGGTTGCAGTGCTCTGAAAGTGATCTTGTCCGGTTTCTATGACTCCATCGGTCTTTATCAAAAACCAAGCAAACGGGAGCAGGAAATTGCCAAAGAGTGGCTGGAGATCCTGCATATGACCGAGCTTGGCAATACATCCTTCAGAAAGTTGGAATATGGGCAGCAGCGCTTGTTACTGATTGCAAGAGCCCTGGTCAAACAACCGACCCTGTTAATATTGGATGAACCTTATCAAGGGCTTGATTATCTGGGGAGAAGACTGATCAAAAATACGCTGGAACTCATCGCCAGAGAAAACCTCAGCCAGCTTCTGTATGTGTCTCATTATCAGGAAGATAGCCTGGAGAGTATCCGGAACTTTCTCGACTTCACCCCTGATAAGACCAATGGGGGGTACAAAACGGTAATATCCTGATCTATCGCCCAATAGCCGCCTGCTCTGTGGCAAACAGCAAAAACTGTGGCATACTTCAAATATCGCGCTACAGCCATCGATTCATTCAAAAGGATCCATTCCCGCGTTAAGATAAAGGAATTCACGATGCACTATTTCAGCAAATTTTTACAATTCTTATTGATCGCCTTTATTCTCAGTGGTTGCGCGAAGCAATGGGAACCAACTTGGCAACAATCAATATCGACCAAGAGCCAACAATCAGTCGAACAACTGTTACAACAGGCCCGAGAGAAGTTTGAACATGCTGATAATGGTGAGAAACTCTCTTCTTCAATCCGGGCTTACCAATTGGTATTAGCGGCCGATCCTGAGAACTACGAAGCGCTGCAGAGATTGAGCACTCAGTATATTTTACTCGGAACCGCCTACACGGATAAAAAAGCTGAGAAGGCAGAGCATTTTAAACAAGCCATTGTTTATGCCGAATGGGCGATGTACACCAACCCACAGTTTCGAAACAGAATTGAACAAGGACAAAAACCGTGGCAAGCCGTTGACGTTCTCACTGCAAACGAGAGCGAAGCGATGCTGTTTTGGGTTAAAGCCATTCAATATCAGTTTAAGGAAGTGATGTCCCTCTACGGGAAGATTATCAATCTTGAGAAACTTAACCACGCACTGACAATGATCCATCGCATTGAAGAGGTTGATCCGCAGCTTGACGGTGGTGCCGTTGAGTTGTGCAAGGCAATTTGCTATTACGCCCTGCCTTCGTTCAAGGGTGGTGATAAAGAAAAAGGTGACCAAGCAATGCAACAAGCGGTTGCTGACAATGAAGATTGGTTACTGCCACGCTGGGCTATGGGGAAATATTATTATCCAATCCATGGCGAGAAGCTCAAATCACAACAAGAATTAGCATGGGTCGCCAGCCGGGATCTCAGCCAGTTCAAAGATCCAATGCCCTGGCGAGTCCATTTTAAAGAGAATGCGCAACAGTTGCTTCAATGATCGAATCAGGACACTGAAGGTTCGGAATAAAAGAGAAATATTGATTCATAAATCATGCGACCGTACCTGCACTTTCCACAAAATGAAATATGTAGACGCGAGCTTATGATTTTCAGATTTGTCATATGGGTCAAGCAAAAATTTGACCCCTTTTTTCTAGTTTAGGGCGAGAGTATGTTCCCCTTTTTTGTAATGGGGGCCAACAACATATTCACTTTTGTCCAGTTTAGGGTCGATCATTGAAGTCGTGAATATCAGTTGATAGTCATTTTCTAGTTCATCACACATTGATACAATTTGCCTTTGGAAATTCTGACTTCTTGTTATCACTAACAGATCAAGAGATGACTTTCTTCCTCACCATCTTTTCCGCCTCAATAAAAACTCGCTTAACCCTTGGAAAACGGGCTTTTATCTGCTGATCCAGCTTTGCGACCTGCTCTTCAACATCTACCGAAGAGGCGCTGTCGATAAAATCAGCGCTTAACGTCACCAGAATAAAATCGGGCCCCACATGCATGGTGAGGATCTCATTGATCCCTTCGACGATGGAATTGCCTTGCACCATCTCCTGGATTCCCTGGACAATCTGCGGATCAGCACTTTCGCCAATCAGCAACCCTTTGGTTTCACGGGCCAACCAGATTGCGGTTCCGATCAGGATCAGACCAATCAGGATTGAAGCTGTGCCATCATAATAAAAACTTCCCGTCAAGTGAGTCAGGGTCACGCCGACCAGGGCAACAAAAAGACCAAGCATTGCGGCAGAGTCCTCAAACAGAACGACAAGAACCGAGGGATCTTTGGTCAGGTTAATCGCGTCGATATAACCACTCTTCCCCTTGCTTTTCCTGAATTCACGCAGAGCAAAAAACCACGCCGTCCCCTCAAATGCCATTGCCAGAAGCAAAACAATATAATTGATTAAAGGACTCGTGGCCGGCTGGGGATAGAGAAGGTGATGGATCCCCTCATACACAGAAATACCACCCCCCAAGGCGAAAATCAGGATGGCAACAACGAAGCTCCAGAAATAGATCTCCTTGCCATGCCCAAAGGGATAATTTTTGTCAGCAGGTTTTGCCGCTCTTTTCATCCCATAGAGAAGCAGCCCCTGATTACCCGTATCGACCAGAGAGTGGATGGCTTCAGAAAGCATGGCCGAACTTCCGGTCATAGACGCAGCAATGAATTTTGTTATTGCGATCAGTGTGTTTCCTGCAAGGGCTGCATAAATAACTTTTTTTGAACCTGAGGCCATAGTTAATCCCTGAATCGCTGCCGATAAGCCGTGGGTGAAATACCAACAATCTGCCTGAATAAACGGCGAAAGGAGCTGAGATCAACATAACCGACAGTTTGAGTAATCTCTGTCAAAGACTGGTTCGTTCCTGTCAGCAACTGCTTTGCTTTTTCTATGCGCATCTTCTGCACGTATTCCAGCGGGGCTTCCCCTGTTGCTTTTCTGAAACGACGGAGAAATGTGCGCTCGTTCAACCCGGCCCTCTTGGCCATCACCTTCACAGAGACCTTTTCTCGATAATAACGATCGAGCCACTTCTGAACCTTGTGAATTGGATCGTCAATATGTTCCCGGCTCCCTTTGAATTTAACAAATGGAGCCTGATCACAGCGATCCCGGTCAATCAACATCATCCGGGCACAACTTTTGGCGAGAGATTTAGATCCAAATCTTTCGATCAGGTGAAGAGCAAGATCGACATGCGCTCCAGTGCCCCCTGCACACAGATAATCGCCGCCATCAATAATAAGCCGACTAATCTGCAGATCTGTTTTGGGATAGCGCTGCCGAAAACGATCGGACAGTTGCCAGTGGGTTGTTGCCTCACGCCCCTTCAAAATCCCCGCTTCAGCAAGTAAAAACGCACCCGAACAAGCACTGGCGACCACCTTGCCATTCTTGTGCTGTTTGCCAATCCATTCGACCAGTTCCGTTTGCTCCAATATCCGATCAGGCCGTCCCATGACACCTGGAACGATAAGCAGGTCCATCTCCCCGCTATCAGCGATACTGCTGTTGGCCGTGATCTGCTGGCGATTAAAGCTGGTCACGGGCTCTCCATCAACAGTCACGACTTTCGTCTGGCAAAAAAGAGCCTTGACCTCCGGCGACAGCCGTTTCTGCTCCCAATTGGCCAGAGTGAAGAGATCAAGCATCCCGGCAATTCCCGATTGTAGACAGTTATCATAGGCAAGCATGGTAATTTTGAGCATAAGACGTCCCCTTTCGCATTTAACTTTACATTTAGCCTACAAATATAGACCAAATCATGAGTGTTAGCCAATATAAATATATTAATGGGTCGGCTGAAGAGGGGTTGGCCCTGCTCCTTCTTGACCTCGGACCGTGCTAAAGGTTAGATTGTCGCTTCTGTTTTCAGGATATCTGCTTCTCATCCACAAACTAAATTTCTCAATGGAGAACACAATATGAAACGTTTTATCTCTCAACTCTTCTGCCTGCTGCTATTATTACCAGCATTACCAAGTTTGGCTGCCGACTATACGGTTTCATTCAACCAGATTGTCGAACATCCTGCCCTCGATGCTCTGCGTCAGGGAGTTAAAGATGAATTGGCCGCACAAGGGTTGACGGTTCGATATCATGACCACATTGCCCAGGGGAATATTGCGACCGCCAACTTGATCGCAAAGCAAATACTGGGTGAACAACCCGATGTTGCCGTTGGTATCGCCACCCCCACCGCCCAGGCCTGTGCTCAGGCGATCAAGGATATTCCGATTGTTTTTGCCGCAGTCACCGATCCAGTGGGTGCCGGTCTGGTGCAATCCATGGAAAAACCGGGTGGCAATGTCACCGGCACTTCTGACATGAGTCCGATTGATCGGCAACTGGAGCTCATCCTTGAATTTCTACCGAAGATAAAGACAATTGGCGTCATTTACAACTCAGGCGAAGCGAATTCCGTCACTCTTGTTAAGATTCTCAAGCAAGAGGCGAGTAAAAAAGGGATTGCTGTTGAAGAAGCAACTGTGAGCAATTCTGCCGGGGTTTTTCAGGCAGCAAAAAGCCTGATCGGCCGGGCAGAAGCCGTTTACATCCCCACCGACAACACGGTGGTATCAGCATTTGAAGCCATCACCCAGATCGGCTATCAAGCAAAACTCCCTGTCTTTGCCGCAGACACTGATTCTGTTGCCCGTGGCGCCATCGCCGCCCTCGCTGTCGACTACTACAAAATGGGTCGTCAAACCGGAGAAATGGTGAGCCGGGTTTTTAAGGGAGCCAACCCCGGGGAAATGCCAGTGGAAACCCTGCGTGAGTTCAATATCCATCTGAATCCTGGTTCTGCTGCAAAGATGGGCTTGGAAGTTCCAGAATCTGTCCTGAAAAAAGCGGACAAGATCATTGAGTAATTTTTAAATTGGTTCTCCACTTGATTGAACTTAGTGACTAAAATCTTTTCTTAACGCAGAGACGGTGAGAAGGAAAGTTGGAGAGAGAGATATTAAATCTCTGCGATCTCTGCTCTGCTTTTCTCCGCGCCTCTGCGTTAAAGTGTCTTTGAATGTCTTTGAATTTTCTGCAAAAGAGTAATTATTCTGAGAATAGTGTAGCAAAGTTAAATCGGGCGAAAACAGAGGTTCGCTCCTACATATTCAAGGTAGACAGTTTTTAGAAAGTGAGAAAGGGTAAAGATGCAAAGTTTGCTTCTTGAGCATAACGCAGCAGTTCTCCCTTTTATCGCATTCCCTGGATAACGGATGACTTATTTCGCTTTCATGGGAGCCCTCGAACAGGGCTTCGCCTATGGCTTTCTGGTTCTCGGAGTCTACCTGACCTTCCGGGTCCTCGATTTCCCTGACCTGACCGTTGATGGCAGCCTTCCTCTGGGAGCGGCAGTGTCGGCTGTTGCCATCACTGCCGGTTATAATCCCTTCTTATCGCTGCTATTTGCCCTGATCGCCGGGTTTCTGGCTGGAGCAGTCACCGGCATTCTCAACACCAAGTTCGGAATTCTCCATCTGCTGGCCTCAATTCTGACCATGATCGCCCTTTATTCTATCAACCTGAGGGTGATGGGGCGACCGAACATGACCTTGCTCGGCAAACAGACCATATTGGAACCGTTAACAAATGCCGGCATCGGAATGTTTAATGCGGCACCAATACTCTTCGGCCTTCTTTCTATTCTCGCACTTTTGTTGCTGTTTTGGCTGCTAAATACCGCTTTTGGTCTGGCCATGCAGGCCACCGGGGTCAATCGGCAAATGATCACCAGTCAGGGGGTCAATACCGACCGGGTGATTATCCTGACCGTTGGTCTTTCCAATGGACTGGCAGCGGTGAGTGGAGCTCTGCTCTGCCAAAGCCAAGGGGCTGCCGATGTCAATATGGGGGTTGGAACCATCGTTGCGGGACTGGCCTCGGTGATCGTCGGCGAAACCTTGTTCGGTTGCCGCAGCATCGGTCGCGCCTTGCTCGCGGTTTTACTGGGATCATTGATTTATCGATTAACCATCGCCCTGGCGCTGAGCCTGAAGTTAGGACGATTCTCTTTTACTCCAAGTGATCTCAACCTGTTGACCGCCCTGCTTGTCGTCGGAGCGCTGACCTTGCCGAAACTGCGCAGGAAGGTGTTGAGCCGATGATTGAGATTAACGATCTGGTTAAAATATTCCACCAGGGCAGCATCAATGAAGTGCTGGCTTTATCGGGAGTCAATCTGCAAGTGCGCAAAGGTGATTTTATTACCGTTATCGGGTCCAATGGCGCGGGGAAAAGCACTTTGTTGAATTGTCTCGCCGGTAGCTATCCCATTGATGGCGGTCATATCCTCATCGACGATCAGGATATTTCCCACTGGCCTGAGTACAAACGCGCCACCCAGATCAGTCGGGTTTTTCAGGACCCTCTCCTTGGAACCTGCGGCCCACTGTCAATTGAACAAAACCTGGCTCTGGCCAACCGTCGTGGCAAATTTCATGGTCTGAAGCGGGGTGTGCAGAAAAGCGACCGGGCACTGTTCCGCAAGCAGCTCTCCCAACTCAACCTGGGATTGGAAAATCGACTGAAAGACAGCGTTGGTTTGCTCTCAGGTGGACAACGCCAGGCCCTTACATTATTGATGGCAACCCTGGTGAAACCAAGAATCCTCCTTCTCGATGAACACACTGCCGCCCTCGATCCCAAAACAGCGCAACAAGTTCTGGAATTAACTCAGCAGCTTATTATTGACCAGCACTTGACCGCTCTGATGGTCACCCACAATATGCGTCAGGCGCTGCAACTGGGTAACCGGCTGATCATGCTTCATGGTGGAAGGATTATTCTGGATGTTTCGGGAAGTGAAAAAGCGGCAATGTCCGTGGATGACCTGCTGGAACAATTTTATAAGGTCCGTGGTGAAGAGTTTGTCTCTGACCGGATGCTGCTGGTCTAATTTCTCAATCAACCCTTACGGTTCTTCAACGTATTGGATCCCCGTGTGACTGTCGCAATACCAACCCCCAACTTATCGGCAATCTGCCGTTGCGGTATCCCCTGTTCCAGCATTTCAAAAATCTGCAGGCGGTTGGCGACATCAATCAGCTCATTGGGAGTGAGAAGGTCACGCAGTGCTTTTTCCAGCTCTGCAGGTGATTCTTGACTCAGCAAATGATTGACTAAATAATTTATGTGTTTTATGTTTGCACTCATGTACTAGTACAATAGTACATAGGGTTTAGATGTCAACTCTTTTCTCGTGATGCACTCCCCTTCTTTATTTCGTACTCACCGAGTCAGATATAGACACTGGAGTGGACAATTTTATGTCTCAGGATTTTCTACAGTACCTGTTTTCAGGGCTTACTATTGGTGCGATCTACGCCCTGATTGCCCTCGGATTCTGTGTTGTCAACAACACCATGGGGATCGTCAATTTTGTTCAGGTTGACTTTGTTTCTCTGGGTGGAATGTTGATGTTCTCAGCCTTGATCACTGCGGGTCTACCTATGGTACCGGGACTGCTTCTCGCTATTTCAGGGGTCGCCCTGGTGGCAATGCTGGTCGAAAGGTTCGGCCTCCGCCCGGCACGCTCAGATAACCATCTGGTCCTGATCTTTCTCACCGTCGGGCTGTCAATCATCCTCCGTGGAATCATTAAACTGATCTGGGGGAAAAACCGCATGGCTCTGCCACCCCTTAGCCCCGATGTTCCGGTCAAAATTTTTGGAGCCAGCGTCCTGCCACAGGCTCTCTGGATTCTGTTGTTGACCATAATTGCCATTGGATTATTAACCTGGTTCTTTTATCGAACCTCTCTGGGATTATCGATGCGGGCGGTTGCCTCCAACCCAACAGCAGCAGCTGTTGTGGGGATCCCGGCCGGTCGGGTGCGGCTGACCAGCTATGCCATCGCCGGGGCCCTGGGTGGCTTAGCCGGGGTTTTGGTCACCCCGATCACCACATTGAACTACGATGTTGGTGTCCTGCTCGGCCTGAAAGGTTTTGCTGCCGCTATTCTTGGTGGTTTTGGATCGTTTCCGGGAGCGATTCTTGGGGGTCTTGGTTTGGGCCTGCTGGAATCACTCTCCGCAGGATACATTTCGAGCGCTTACAAGGATGTGGTTGCTTTTGTGGTGTTGTTGCTGGTGTTGTTTGTGCGTCCTAAAGG
>JAZBPC010000024.1:0-2195 GCA_036351455.1 Desulfuromusa sp. | reverse complement strand
GACAACTATCCTGGCACAGGGGGA
The DNA here is from genome assembly GCA_036351455.1 of Desulfuromusa sp. Classification (GTDB taxonomy): domain Bacteria; phylum Desulfobacterota; class Desulfuromonadia; order Desulfuromonadales; family Geopsychrobacteraceae; genus Desulfuromusa. Next base: position 2,171 of record JAZBPC010000024.1, on the reverse strand, counting down.
AGTGAACACCCGATATTTGACAAGGGCATAAAGCCCACAGGAAGAACTTTCAGCATGCCTCATCCAACACACGCCTTATCGTCTGCAATCGGTTAGAACAACCCTGGAAGAGTATTGTGCGTCTCAACTAAAGAATTGTCTTTTATCTCCTGAGGACATAGCATCAGCTATAATTTCACTTAAGCCGGCAGCACGGTATGGCTTACGGATGAATCCGGACAACCCAGCCGCACGTAAATCGTTCAGGTCCTGGCTTTTGGTAAATCCGGACAAGAGAATAACTTTTGCATTCGGGTTAATTTTGCGAATCTCGCAAAAACAGTCTCGTCCGTTCATTTCAGGCATAATCATATCTAGTAACACCAGATCAATTTTATTTTTATTTTGACGGTAGAGATCCAATCCGACCTGACCATTTTCAGCCAATAATACTTGATACCCTAAGTCTTCAAGGATCGCACCGGCAGTGTCCCGCATTACATGCTCGTCATCGACAATCAAAATCAAACCGGAACCGCACTGTGGCTGACTAGTCGTGGGTAAGTCCTCTGCTTCGGCCTCAGTGAGTGGCAGCAGAACCTGAAAAACCGTTCCCTTCCCTATCTCACTGTAAACAGAGACCTCACCGTTATGTGCTTGTACAGTCCCAAGGACAGCTGACAACCCCAGTCCAGTACCTTGCCCCAGTTCTTTTGTCGTGTAAAAAGGCTCAAAAACCTTACTTAAATGCTCTTCTGAAATCCCGCAGCCGCAATCTCTAAACTGGATATCAAGGTACGGCCCAGGTTCCAACTTGAAAGCACTATTGTCGCAATAAATCTTGTCCAGTTTCTTGTTCTGTGAGGAAATCAAGATGTCACCACCGTCAGGCATCGCTTGTGCAGCATTAATACAGAGATTAAGAAAAGCATTTTGTAGCTGAGTTGAATCACCCACAACCATGCAGGTATCAGCCCCCCTATTAAATGAGACACGGATGCGTCGATCTACTGTCTTCTCGAAGAGAGACAAAGTATTGTCCAATACCAGATGGACATCAATCGGGGTTGAATGGATATGTTGCTTCCGGGCGAAAGTGAGCAGTTGTGAAGTTAAGTTAGTCGCTTGCTCCGCTGAATCCATGATCATGCCGAGATATTTATCGCACTTCGGGTCTTTAGGCAGCTTACGTTTAAGCAACTCTGCCGCGCCAATAATGCCACCAAGCATATTATTAAAATCGTGCGCAACGCCACCGGCAAGCTGTCCGATTGTGTCCATTTTACGAGTTTGCAACAGCTGCTCCTGAAGGGCTTTTTCTTCTGTAATGTCACGAAAAACCAGAACAACACCCGTTATTTGATCATCAGCATTTTTTATAGGGGCAGCCGTATCAGAGACAAGGAACTCTTCACCGTTTTTGGAAATTAACAATCTATTTTTACTCAGGGAAACAATTTTATTTTGAGCGAGGACCTTAATTGCAGGATTCTCCAAAGGTTGACGGGACGCAGCGTTGAAAATCTGGAACACGGTCGACAGAGGCTCTCCAATTGCTGAGTCTACAGACCAGCCGGTCAATTTTTCTGCAACCGGATTCATTCGTATAACGCACATATCAGCATCAGTTGCAATGACAGCATCAGCAAGTGAATTCAAGGTTGTTCGCAAATTTTCTTCACTGCTCTGCAATGACTCTATGGTTTGTTTCATAACAAACTGCATGCGGTTAAAATGGTCTGCCAGGATGCCAATCTCGTCCTTGCGGCCAGTTTGAATTGTCCGTTCCAGATTGCCTTCAGCCATTTCGGCTGAAATTTCTGTTAGTTCACTAATCGGTTTGAGCTGCCCCCGCACTAACCACACCAGCAACAAAGTAACCATCAAGGTAATGCCACCAAAAACAAACCACAGAAGTCGAGTCAGTTGATTTGCCAGTTGATACTTGACAGTCAGCGGTACGAGATAACCGATCGTCCAGCCCCAAGGTTCAAATGACCTAAATACACACCAGACCGTTCCCTCATGAGGAAGCGAAATCATAAAGCTTCCATCAACTGCTTGCCTGATCTGAGTCAAAAGAGCTTTATTGTAACCATCAGAATCTGTTTCAACCGCGAGGGGGGCGATAAGAATTTGTCCTTTAGCATTGAGAACAAAAGGGGCATGATAGGTAGCTGAAGATTGTGAAT
>JAZBPC010000023.1:0-7082 GCA_036351455.1 Desulfuromusa sp. | reverse complement strand
TGTTGAACCGTTTTTATGATCCCCAGCAGGGGCAAATTCTGATTGATGGAAAAGATATCCGAAATCTGACCCAAAAAAGTCTGCATGAGAATCTTGCTCTGGTTGATCAGGAAACATTTCTGTTCAACGATACTCTCATGAATAATATTCGTTACGGACGATCTGACGCAGATATCATTGATGTTGAAGCTGCAGCACTTCAGGCCTATGCCGACGAATTCATCCGTCAGCTTCCTGATGGTTATGAAACCCTGATTGGAGATCGTGGTGTGCGCCTGTCCGGAGGGCAACGGCAGAGAATCTGTATTGCCCGTGCAATTTTAAGAGATGCCCCAATTCTTTTGCTGGACGAAGCAACCAGTGCTCTTGATACAGAGAGTGAAGCCATGGTGCAGCAGGCCTTGGGGAACCTGATGACTAACCGAACGACATTTGTTATTGCTCACCGACTTTCTACAGTCATGCATGCTGACCGGATTCTGGTTCTTGATAAAGGAGAGATTGTTCAATCGGGAAGTCATGAAGAACTATTGCACCAAGGGGGCTTGTATAAACGCCTTTATGACACCCAGTTTGAGGATCACTCTCAATGAAAATTAGTGATCGTCTACTTTTAACGTTCGTTCCTTTTACCGCATCCCGGGTGATGCGTTTACTCAATTTATCGATCAAAAAAGATATTATTGGGGCAGATCTGCTTCGCAGTGTCTGGGAGCGAGGCGAGCACGTGATTATCCCATTTTGGCATGATCAGCTGTTTTTACTGGTTTTTGGTTATCCTGGAAAGCATGCAAAATTATTGATCAGTTCTTCAAAAGATGGTGAACTGCTTGCGCGAACAATGAAATATTTCGATCAGGATACTGTTCGTGGCTCTTCGTCCCGTGGTGGACGGGCCGCTTTCAGAGAGATGTTGAATTTGTGCAAGGAGAAGGCCGACATTGTTCTGACACCAGATGGACCCAGGGGACCACGACATGAGTTGAAGGATGGTGTCATCCAGCTAGCGCGGATGAGTGGGCGTCCGGTTATGCCGCTGGCTTTTGTGTGCAGTCGTGGCCATCGATTTAAGTCCTGGGATCGTTTTCTGTTCCCTTTCCCTTTTTCGTATGGTGTTTACTCTTTTGGAGCCCCTATATACTTCGATAAACAAGAGAGTGTGGATGAATTTCGCAACCGTTTAAAAAAAGCGATGCACGATAACCAACATCAGGCTGAAGCACGTTTGGAATCATATGGTTTATCTGCTGTATAATCTATTATTGTTGCTTTCAACCCTTTTTCTGGTGCCATATTATCTTTTGCGGGGACTGCGTTATGGGAAGAGTCGTCGTGGTATCAGAGAGAGATTGGGTTACTACTCTCCGCAACAATTAAACCTGTTTCAAACAACAAAAACAATTTGGATTCATGCTGTTTCCGTGGGGGAAACCCGTGCAGCAATGCCTCTGATCAAACAAATTCGCCTGAAATATCCCGATTTACAGATTCTTGTCAGTAATGTGACCGAAACCGGGCATGCCATCGCTCTGGAGGATCCAGAAATTGACATTTGTCTGTTCTTCCCTTTTGATTTTTCCTGGGCGGTACGCAAGGCACTCAGCACGGTTCACCCGGAAATGATTATTATTGTCGAGACAGAAATCTGGCCTAACTTCACCAAACAAGCGCACCAACTCAAAATCCCTTTGATTTTAGTCAATGGACGTATATCTGATCGCTCTTTTCCCCGTTATCGTTTTGCACGTTTTCTGCTGCGACCAATTCTGGATCGATTTTCTGCTTTTTGTATGCAATCACAGACCGATGCCGAACGGATTATGGCTCTTGGAGCCCCTGATAGACGAGTGGAGAATACTGGTAATCTCAAGTTCGATCACGCTTTGAAAGAGGTGTTACCGGAACAGGTGAAGCAAACGAAAAAGCACTATAGATTGCCCGATGAGGGTGCCATCATGGTTGCTGGTAGCACCCATGATGGTGAAGAGAGAGAGTTGCTTGAGGCATATAAAAAAATAGCTGGGCAAATTAATCGGAAGCTTATTCTTGTCCTGATTCCTCGCCATCCTGAACGCAAGCGGGAAGTTCAGGTTTTGCTGAAAGAAATGGGTTTTAAGTATCGTCTTCGCAGTTCGTTGTCCGAAGAAGATTCTTTGCTTTCTCCGGGAGATGTCCTTCTGGTTGATACTCTTGGTGAAGTTCTCGATTTTTACAGCATTGCTGATCTTATTTTTGTCGGTGGTAGTTTGGTTCCCATTGGTGGACATAATCTTTTAGAGGCTTCATTGCGTTCAAAACCGGTTCTTTTTGGACCACATGTCCACAATTTTAAAGAGATTTCCGCAAAATTAATTCGAGCAGGGGCTGGAGTGAAAGTCGCAAATCAGCATGAACTGGTGCGCCAAAGTGTCATTATGCTCAATGATCCAGCGCGTTGCCGTGCTATGGGGGAGGCCGGCAGTTCCCTGATTGCTGAAAATGCCGGTACGACCGAACGTACTATGCGCCATATATCTAAAGCTTTAAAATGAGAAACCTTGCAGCTTTTCACCATTCTCTGGTCACCAAAGGGGCTAAAAAAAAGTGGGAACGGCTACTTTTACTGCTACTTCTACCGTTATCCATTGTTTACGGCATTGTCGGTTGGATTCGTAACTTTTGCTATGATAATAACCTCTTTTCTCCTTATCAATCTTCTCTTCCTGTAATTTCTGTGGGTAATCTCGCTGTTGGTGGCACAGGTAAAACCCCTGTTGTCGACTGGCTGGTAAAAGAGTTTGAAAAGCAGGGCAAGCGACCTGCAATCGTCAGTCGTGGATATGCTGGAAGTTTTGCAGGGGATGTCGGTATTGTTTCTTCTGGAAACGGCACTTTGATGGATTCTGTCGAATGTGGCGACGAACCATACCTTTTAGCAAAAAGAAATCCATCTTGTTCGGTTCTGATTGCTAAAAAACGGATCAATGGGATTCAGGCGCTGGAAAGATCAAAAGAAGCAGATCTTGTTATTCTGGATGATGGTTTCCAACATCGTGCGGTCAAGCGTGATGTTGATCTGGTTTTACTGGATGCAACACGACCTCTTGGAAATGGTTGGCCCTTGCCAGCTGGGAATCTCCGTGAATTTCCACGGGCTTTGAAACGAGCCGATTTTTTACTGATGACTCGCTCGAAAAACAAACAACGTTCAGAATTCCAAGGATTTACGGTTTATAGCAGCCAGCACCAGTTGGCTGACGCGGCAATAACTCTTGATGGCCATGAAGCATCTATTGATCAACTTAAAAAACTTAACCTGTTGGCTTTTGCTGGAATTGCTGATCCCGAAAGTTTCTTTATGTCCCTGGAAAAAAATGGGATATTACTACAAAAAAAGCTATCTTTTGCTGATCACACTGAATATACAAAATCAACACTGGAACAAATAGCTGCTGCTTCAGCCAATGTTGATGCTTTAATTACAACAGAAAAAGATGCTGTCAAACTTTCTGTTAATATGTTTGCATTACCTTGTTATCAAATTCCTATGGATATCAGAATTGATGAAGGCTCTGCTTTGATCAAGGATGTCACGAATCTTCTATGGAGCGACAAATGCCTGTAAGATCTGAACTGTTAGAAATCCTTGCCTGCCCCAAATGTAAAAAAATGGTTGAACTTGCAGAGGAAGGTGATTTTATCATTTGCAAGGACTGCCGATTGCGTTATCCGATCCGTGACGATATCCCTGTCATGCTGATTGATGAAGCAGAAGTTTTTTGAGTTTTCTATAGTGGAAGGCAAACGACTACTGATTTTAAGTGATGGGAAACCAGGCCATGTCAACCAGTCAATCGCTTTTGCCAGGCATCTTGGTTATGATTATGATCTGTGCCCGGTAAATTTTAAATATCGAGGGGCAAAGGCCCTCTCATATTTTCTTGATCGATTAGGGATTCACTCAAGATCATTATTTAATGCTGAATATAACGTGGCTGCTTACACAGCCGTCGTTTCTGCGGGCTCAGGAACCTATTTTGCCAACAGGGCTCTAGCAAAGGCTCTGGCCTGTAAGTCGGTTGCGATTATGCTGCCGAGTGGATATCGGTTGGACTTTGACTTGATCATAGCGCAGCAGCATGATGACCCTCCTTCACAGGCTAATATTATCAAACTGCCAATTAATCTGACCTATGTTGAACCGCAAGGTATTGTGGTGTCGCAGCCTGGGGAAAAGTATCTTGCTCTTATCATAGGTGGTGACAGCCAGCATGACAAGATGGACGCTGCAGTGTTGAAAGACCAGCTAAATTCGATATTTAACTTATTTCCAGAGCATAAAGTGTGGATGACAACCTCACGACGTACCCCTAAGGCCGTTGAGGAGATGCTGAGGGAATTCAGTTATGACCGGGCTGTGTATTATTCTCAGGAGCCAATAAACCCAATTCCCGACTATTTACAGCAGTGTGAGTATGTGTTTTTGACTGCTGATTCCAGTTCTATGATGAGTGAATCGGTCAGTTTTGGAAAGGGATGTGTCGAAGTTTTGCCTCTGGCTGACAATTTTTTGAAAAAAAGTAAATTCAACACATTAATTCAAATATTATCTGAAATGAATTGCCTGCATGTGTTTGATGGATCATGTGGCGCATGTAAAAATAAGATATCCCTTGCTGATATTTTTAACAAAAAAATCATTGAAAACTTTGAATCGAATTCTGTATGAAAATTCTTCAAGTCACAGCTGCTCTCGAACAAGGTGGCGTAGAACGCGGGACTGTTGAAATGGCCGCGTTCATTGTTTCGCAGGGATCTGGAAGTTTTGTTGCTTCTCAGGGGGGGGGAATGGTTGCCGAACTTGAGCGCCAGGGATCGCATCATTTTAAGCTTCCACTTGCCCGACGTAACCCTTTTACTGTTTTATTTTCGGCGTTGAGCTTGAAAAAAATTATTCTCAGCGAGGATATTGCTCTGGTCCATGCCCGTTCCCGAGCCCCTGCTTGGGCAGCATATATTGCCTGTAGACTCACTGGTGTTCCATTTGTCACGACTTTTCATGGCACACACCGCATCCAGAATCGTATGAAAAAGTGCTATAACAGTATTATGACCCGTGGGCAGAGAATTATAGCCATTAGTCAGTTCATTAAAACTCATATTCTAAACAATTACGGTATTGATGAAAGGTTGATCGATATTGCGCCACGGGGATTTGATCCAGATCGCATTGATCCGGATCGGGTGACTACAGAGCAGTTAGAACAGCTGAAAAAGCAATGGGGACTACTTGATGATACCCTTGTTATTGCTCTTCCTGGGCGACTAACTCGCTGGAAAGGTCAGACCCTGTTTCTGGATGCTTTAGCTCTCATCAAAGAACTGAATTGGCAGGCATTGATCATTGGGGGCGCAGGTCATAAAAAAAACTATCTGGATGAGCTTAAAGATATGACAGGCGCTTCTGGTCTTTCAGAGCGCGTCATTTTCGTTGGTGATCAGCCAGACATTGTTCCCTTTTATGCCCTGGCGGATGTTGTTGTTTCGGCCTCAATTGAACCGGAAGCGTTCGGGCGTGTGGCCGTGGAAGCTCAGGCGATGGGTAAGCCGATTATCGCTTCAGCCCACGGGGGTGCGTTGGAGACGGTGCGCGATGGAGAAACCGGCTGGTTATTTATCAATAATGATCCAGAAGACCTGGCCGCAAAATTACGTCTTGCTTTGGCGAAAGAGACTGATTTGATCAGCATGGGCAGCGCTGCTCGTAATTTTGTTAAAAATGAATATACTGTAGAAAAAATGTGCAAGGCGGAATGGAATTGCTATCAGCGCGTTCTTGCTGATGTTTAAATTGGTGAAACTATAAAGACAGGTGAAGCTATGCGGGTTCTGCATATAGCATATCAACAGTTAAGACGGTACGGAAAAACACGTGTCAGCTGGGCGCAGAAATTAACCCATGGACTGATCAAAAATGATCATTTTGTCCAGGGGTTCAGTGATCGTGACGTAGCCGCTTTTGAAGCTCCCTTCGGTTGGCGTGATCTTGGTAAAGGAAAAGCGAATAAACGCTTGCTGGAGACAGTCGAAGCTTTTGACCCTGATCTGGTGATCGCAGGACATTGCGATATTATCAGCAATGAAACACTTGAAACAATCCGTCAGATTCGTCCCGGGGTCGCTCTTGCTCATTGTAACAACGACCCCTTATTTGTGCCGGAAAATGTCGAAAAAATAAAGCACCGTGCGCAGGTTGTTGATGCCATATTTGTTTCCACCGGTCGGCGCGAATTATCTATTTTTGAAGGTAGTCGAGCTCGGGTTTATCACATGCCGAATCCGGTTGATCCCGCGGTTGAAAATCTTGACAATTCTGTGAAAGAAGAGCTTGAAATTGATCTTCTTTTTTGCAGTAACAGTGATGACTTCACCAAACGTCTTGAACTGGTGAAGTCTTTGAAAGATACTTTGTCCACTGAAATGAATTTCAAGACCTTTGGCAGTTTTGGAGAACCACCTGTGTGGGGCCGAGATTATGATCGTGCCTTGAGTGAAACCAAAATGGGTTTGAATCTGAATCGTCAGGAAGGGCACTACTGGTATTCTTCTGCCAGAATGGCCCAACTGGCTGGAAACGGGATTTTGCAATTTACTCACAGCTCTCCCCGTTTTGACACTCTGCTGCCGCCTGAATCTGTTGTGTATTTTGATAGTGTTGATGATCTGCGCGATAAAATACGTGAGTTTCACCATGATGATGTCAAACGGCAGGAGTGGGCTGCTTGTGCCCGGGATTTTTTCCATAAAGAGATGAATAACAAGCTTTATGCGCAGTATATTCTTGAATCCTCGCTTTTGCAGCCTTACAGCCACGACTATGTCTGGGCTCAGGATATTAACCTGGATGGTAGCCTGAAGTCATGATTCAGCTACAGACAATCGAGCCATTTGCCCGGGGTGGAAACCGGCTCTGTTTTGTCCATCCTGAGGATTCGCGTCTTTGTATCAAGGTGCGTCGGCCTGACTTTACTTTGGAGGACCGTCGGCGGAAGAAAGGCTTTCCGAAGAACCTAAGACCCCTTTCGTCTTTTGATGACAACCTG
>JAZBPC010000022.1:0-18362 GCA_036351455.1 Desulfuromusa sp. | reverse complement strand
GCTTGTGCCGATTGTCACAGTAATGAAACCAAATGGCCATGGTACAGCAATTTTGCTCCTGCCTCCTGGATGGTGACCCTTGATGTCAAGGAAGGTCGCGAACATTTCAATGTTTCTGAGTGGGATCCCCAAAATAATATGGGGGGATGGATTGCAAAAAAAGTAGAGCTTGGAGAGATGCCACCTGCAAAATATCTGCTTCCTCATCCGGAAGCTCGGTTAACGGATGAAGAAAAAGCAAATTTTATCCAAGGGTTGAAAAATACATTTGGAAACTAAAACAAGGGATGGCTTTCATTATCCAGTGAACACAGATCTATTCTGATACTGACAAAATACATTTTTTATTTGGCTGCCTGATTCATTGCAGGGCAGCCATTCTTTTTCCACGGCTCCAAAAATGCTGCAGCGAACCGGAAGCAAATTATTTTAAGAATTGATTTTGAGTGACTTGCTAAATGTAACGGATAAATAATTGAAAATAGCCATAGGTACAGCTAAAAAGCACTAATTTGGGTGTTGATCGAGAATTTTCCCTGAATTCACGAGGAAATCTGAATTGACATATGTCTTACTTCGGTGTAGAAGACATATGCAGATTTTACTTATGAAGTATAATAGTTCAGATAATGGAGTTTGAGGATGAAAAATCTAGTGTTTGTTGTTCTGGCTGTCGCGTTTTCTTTTATTCCTGTTTTTCTAGCACAGCAAAACGGGATAAAAGCTCCTATTACCAAGGTTGAAGTCCTCGAAGAAGGTGTTTACAAGTACGAGGGTGAGTCCAAAGGGAATGTTTATTTTGATCACAACATGCACGTTGAACTTTTAGATCAAGACTGTGCAAGCTGTCACGAAGGTGAACCAGCCAAGATAGCTATCACTGATATGGCCAGTGGCCACGGATTTTGTAGTTCATGTCACGATCAGGTTGACGATATGGATGCTTGTATGACTTGTCATAGCAAATAATCTGCAGAGCAAGAACGATTATCGTAAAATCAGAGGCGGTCTGGCTGAAAAGCTGGACCGCCTTTTTAATTGATACGTCCTATTGGATGCCAGCCAAACCAGATCGATTTCTGATATATCCCGATGTTCCACCTGAATTGTATAAGGAAATGATTACCAACGGCAATGAAATGCTGTTGTCACACCTCACGGAGATCCATCCCACCTGTGGTCATACAGTGACTCTCTTGCTTCTCTGGGGGAAAATTTTTTAAATTTAGTGGTAGAATTGAACGAAGAACAAATCAGAGAACACAGAAGAAAGTATAAAGCGAAGGCCGCTAGCCAAAAAATCAAGCGGGTGGATCATAAGTTTGTGGCCGCCGGTTATCATAAATGTGTTATAGCCTTAAGGAGATTTAAGTGGCTCTAGAGAGTAAACAAAACGCGTTAATTCTTGGTTTGTTCATATTTCTCGGTTTGACTTCTCTTGGCTACATGCTGGGGAATTCGGCAATTAAATTCAAAGAATATGAAAGAACGGTCACAGTTAAGGGTTTATCCGAAAGAGAAATTGAAGCCGATATTGTTATATGGCCAATACAATTTACGGCGACTGGAAATAACCTTGAAGAATTATATGAAGCTATAAACGGAAATACGATCAAGATAAGTGAGTTTTTGGCGGGTAAAGGTGTCGCCAAAAAAGAGATATCATTTACGACCCCTTCAATCACGGATAAATCTGCCCAGCAATACGGGAATCAGGCTAGAGCCGAATTTCGATACACTGCGATGCAAACGGTCACGGTTTACTCTCATGATATCGATTCCGTTAGAAAGGTCATGGGAGAGCTATCAGAGCTGGGGAAACAAGGGATCGTTTTTACAGGTGGAAACTATCAGTCTCAAACTGAGTATCTGTTTACCCGCCTTAACGAGATAAAACCAGAAATGATTGAAGAGGCCACCCGCAAAGCACGAGAAGTTGCAGAAAAATTTGCGGTAGATTCCAAAAGTACACTGGGTAAAATTAGGAAGGCGACTCAAGGTCAGTTCAGTATTAACGCTAGAGATAAAAATAATCCACATATCAAGAAAGTCAGAGTTGTTTCTACAGTAGAGTACTATTTGTCAGACTGAGGAAATAGGCAAGGCTAAGAGTTGAAGCTTTTCAGCGCGGAATCTCGTATGAAAGTTTATTCACCGCCCACGCCAACGGAGACAATTTCACTAAACCCCAAAAGCCCCTCTGTCATCCAGAAGGGCTTTTTGCAAGTCAAATAATTCTCGTCTTAATCGTGATTATGCTCAGTGGAAATGGCTAGCATTAACGAATAGGTGGGTCACGATACTTGCTGCATATCCAAGAGCGATAGCCCACGTCCACTTGAGGTGAGCGCCAAAGGTATAAATACCACGAGCTGAACCCATCAAAGCAACACCAGCAGCAGAGCCGATTGATAGCAGGCTACCACCAACTCCAGCAGTCAAAGTAACCAGCAACCATTGTCCGTGCGACATATGGGGCTCCATGGTTAATACGGCAAACATCACTGGGATGTTATCAACAATGGCAGAGAGAATACCCACCAACACATTGGCTGTGGTTGCTCCAAGACCGATATACATAGCATGAGATGCCATCGCTAAATAACCAAATTGGCCGAGACCACCGACACAGAGGATGACGCCGTAGAAAAATAACAGGGTATCCCACTCGGCACGAGCAATCTTACGGAAAAGGTCGAAGCCAACAACGTCGCCATGACCGTGTGCTGCTGGCGCTTTGTGCTCGTCAGGATTGTGGCCGATCATATCGAGGGGGTGGTCGCCAGTTCCGAGGCGGGGTTCTTGCTTTTTCAACCAGTAACCAAAGAAACCCAAGTAACCGAGACCGAGCATCATTCCTGCTGCTGGTGGTAAATGGAGGAAGTTATGGAAACAAACAGCTGTGGTGATGGTGCAGAGAAACAAGAAGATGACCCGCTTGCCACCCAGCTTCATTTTAATATTTTCTTCCATGGCTTCTGGACGCTCTTTACTGACAGTCATGCTCATAATTGTTGCTGGGATTAACCAGTTGACAAGAGATGGGATGAAAATAGCAAAAAACTCAGCAAAATCGACCATCCCCTTTTGCCATACCATCAAGGTTGTAATATCGCCAAAAGGTGAAAAAGCTCCACCAGCATTGGCACCAACAACAATATTGATACAGGCAACAACCATGAACTTTTTGTTGTTACCACCAACAGCCATGGCGACAGCTCCCATGAGTAAAGCGGTTGTCAGGTTGTCTGCCAATGGGGAGATCAGAAAGGCTAACAGGCCGGTGACCCAAAAGACTGTACGTAGAGTAAATCCACGACTGACCAACCAAGAGCGTAAGGCCTGAAATACGTTACGCTCATCCATGGCATTGATATAGGTCATCGCCGCAAGCAGAAAAAGGAATAATTCAGCATATTCGATCAGGTTATGCTTGATAGCATTATGGGCAGTATGAGTATCTCCAATACCGATATAAGCTAATGCGACAAGAATCCAGATAATTCCCGCTGCCAACATGACAGGTTTACTTTTTCGTAAATGGAGTTGTTCTTCAAAGATGACTAGAGAATAAGCAGCAACAAACAGGATGAGTGCAAATATGCCATAAATAGTTCCAGTCATATTCTGTGGCTGGCTAACCCCTTCTGTAGAAGCTATTACGGGGACAACAGAAGAAATAAGGATAATAGTGCTAAGCACGAGATACTTTATCCACGAACTTTTCTGCATTGGTGCAGCTGGTTTGTTGCTGTCAATTGTAATGTTCTGGGGTTTCATGGCACTTGACTCCAATATAAGGTTGATGACTCACGGCTTAATTAGCGGACAATTCAACATTAAAAGTGAAAACTTCGCATATGTAGCATGAGCCTGACTTTATGGTCAACTTATTCCACTGTTTTAACCCTGGGTTTAGGAAAATTTAGCTCTCTTAAAGGGTTTCAAGGAGATGAAATGAACTAGGAGCAAATTGGTGTCAGTGATTAAAGGACGGTTTCTTGGGGGGGAAACAATTTTTTGATGGCAGAATTCAGTTGCTCTATCAAAGGATCACTGACCGCATGACCACACATGAGGTAACGAAAGTTTCCATGTGGAATTTCCTCCAGCGTGATTGAAACAAATTCATCTTCAGGCAGTTCTGCTGCAATGATCATCTGCTGAATCTCCTCTGGAGCCGCCAGCATATACGAGGCTTGATTAGTGTGCAGTGACAGGAGTAGATCTGTTTGTCGTTTTGAGTAAAATTGGCTTCTGGGGGTCAATTTTTCTAATAACTGGTCAACGTAAGCACCATAGGAAAAAGACCCCATACGCGCAAATACAAGCTCCTTATTGGAGAAAATTTGCGCTAACGTTTTACCGTTGTTGAGTTGTTTCTGTTTTTCCCGGGTGGTTAATAGAACCAGGGGTTTGTTTTGATAGATCGGTTTAGTGAACTTAGCAAAGAGTTCACGTTCGGGGGTTTTAAACCAGCCAATGGAACAGTGGGGAGTTGCTGCATAACGAATAATATAATTAATTTTATTGGGAGTTAAAGAAAGAAACTGGGCGTCAATATTTGCAGTCTGTAAAATCTTTTTTGTTCTTTCGACCAGGAAGCCCTCAGCAATTCCCGCCTTTGAAGTAAAATAGTAAGGAGGGCGTTCAAAATAGGAGACAGTTAAAGGCTCTGCGATGGCATGCAGGGGGATAGAGGCACTGAGGATAATAAAAACACCTATCAAAAAACGTTTCATCTTTCCTCCTTAAAAATAACGATAAGAGCCTGATGCCGACAAGCGGGAAAACAGGCACCACAGTTGTAGCACAGATCGTTATTGACAACAGCTTTTCTACGTCCAAAGCCATTGGAGAAATCTGTCTCCAGAGTCATAGCAGAGACGGGACATAATACAATACAGGCGCCACAGCCGGTACATTTATCGAGGATAGTTACAGGCATCGACGTTTATTCAACTCAGGGAATGTTTGTCCTTTTAGGGCGTCCTTTGATTAACTTTTTAATCTTTTTCTTCACTCCATTGACAATAAATGGAGTCGCCCGTCCACGTTCAAACAGGCGCTTTTTCATCATCTCTGTACGATTTTTGGGAGGCATATAGCTTTCTTGCCTCTCTATCATGGACAGCGCTCCGCGATTACAGACGGAGATACAGGCTCCACAACCAAGGCAAACCTGTTCACGCAATTGCACTGGTTGCTTTGCCTCGCTAATCTCCAAGGCAGCAACATTGCAGGCCTTGACACAGAGACCGCAGCTATTACAAAGATCTTCATCAATCTGAAGGATAAAAGGGGCCTTAGCAATGCCTTCATAATACCCCTCCTGGACACCAGCTAATAATTCGCAACAGCAGGAGCAACAGTTGCAGATGAAAGAAGGTTTTTGCCGGATGTTGTCAGTGATATGGGTCAGGTTGAGCTTACGGGCCCGGTCCAAAACGTCCAGCAGCTGTTCAGGGGTCTGCTCCTTGGCAAAACCACGTCGCACTAAAAACTTTGCTCCGGTACCGAGGGAGATACAGATATCTTCCATCGGCGCCCCCTTTTTACAATCTTCATCAAGATGGTGTTTCTTGTGACGGCAATAACAGATGCCGACAGCTCCATAGCCCGCATTCTTGATGATCTCCCTGGCGTTTTCATAGCTGGTCACCGTTGAACTGACGGGAATTGTGTCTTCATAAACCAGGGAACGGGTCAGCGGAGTTTTACTGTCGAAGAACTCTTTTGCCATTCCGTCACGGGGGTTTTCATGCATGTACTCCTGCATCAGGCGGGCAATTTTTTCTTTGGGGAGATCGGTACGATTCTTCATAAAAGTAAATTCAAAGAAACCGATCAGCCCAGGCATCAACAGGTAGTAGATCTCCCCTTCGTAAGGGAGATCCATGACCAAACCCTTGTCACACATCTGTTCCAATTGAGGCAGTAAATCTTTTCCTGGAATGGCTGTCGCTTTCGTCAGCTCCTCCAGAGTTGCTTCCTCCAGAGGAAAACGTGAGGCAATGAAGGCTTCATTTTCCGCAAACAGTAAGGATAAAATTTCCCGCAGCTTTTCACTGTCCGGCAATCCAACTGGATATTTATTTAAACGGTCAATCAGGGGAACAATACTATTTTTACTGCCGACATGATGTCCCATCGGTTCTCCTAAATAGCTATCGCTATGCAGTCATTTGATAAGCGTCTTCGAGTGTTTTGATCTGATTCCAGACCTGTTCAAAGGAGGCCCGATCCTGTGCTGGCTTTTTGATCATACTCCGATAAATCTCTTCCTGACTGGGGAGATTATTGTGATTGAGAATCATCTGCAAGGCAAAAGATGAAAAGTCGCGGATCAGAAAATCAAAAATTTGCTCCAGAAGGTCACTATCCAATTGGTAAATGCAGCAATTTTCAAGAATCAGCTGGGCATAAACAATCAGGGTAAACAGTTCCCCGGCAGCCAACATATAATCGATATTTCCCATCTGTTCCTGGGTTGGTGGCGCCTGGATCAGTAATTTTCGAAACAGTTCGACCTGCTCACGGAAAATCATAACATTGGCGGAATCAAAACCTTGATAGGCGTTGCGATAATCAGGGAAGCGAATTTTTGCCAATCCCCCGGTAAATTGTTTAAACAGGTAGCTGTCATCACCACTGTCATGACGACGGGGGATTTCCGGATAGTCAACGGGATTGAAAAAGTAGTTGCGAATAAATTTGACGTTTAGAGCCATATTAACATGTTCAGTCCCCTCAAGTTTTGGGAGCATGCCGATATCGCGGATTGCCATTTCGAAATAGGTATCCTGCTCGAACCCTTTGGCGGCAATAATATCGTGAAGCTGCTGAACCACTTTTTCCCCTTGTGAAGTGACTTTCATTTTAACGATTGGATTAAAAAGGAGATAACGGCGATCGTCATCGGAAGCGCTACGCAAATAATCACCGGCGCGCATGGCAAACAATTTTGCTGCGTGCAAGCGCGCGTAAGCTTCGGTAAAGGTTTTACGCACATGGGGAAAATCGGTTACCAGTTGTCCGTAGAGACTCCGTTTTGCGGCATGGTTGAGGGCTTCGTAAAAACAGTGGGTGGCGATACCGATGGCGGCAAAGCCAAGTTCGAATTTACCAATATTGACGGTGCTTAGAGATGAGTCCCAGGCTAACTGCGCGACGGAAAGGATGTCTTCCTGGGTGATCGGATAATCATGCAGGCAATATTCGGCAACGTAGGCTTGGCGGACCCCGGAGGTATCAATCTTTTTGACACATTCATAGTTTGGATGATCGCTTTTAACGACGAAAAAAACATATTCTCCGGTGTCGGCAAACTTGCCGAAGGTTGAAATCAGGGCCGCACAGTTACCGTTGCCAATATAATACTTTGAGCCGCGGGCCAGATAGGTTCCATCAGGCTGTGGATAGAGCATCACTTCACTGGAATAGAGGTCGGCTCCATGGTCTTTTTCTGATAAACCAAAAGCAAACACCCCACCCTCTTGCAGGAGTTGAGCGGTTTGATGTTTGACGACTTCATTATTGCCCATCCAGATGGGACCAAGTCCAAGGATGGATACCTGCCATGCGTACCAGTAGCAAAGTCCATAAAAGGCCAGAACTTCGTTGAACTCCCCAATACGCCACATATCCCAGCGGGAGTCATCAGCGCCATAGCCGGATGGAGTGAGCATGGTGGAAAAAATCTGTTCCTCTTTGATGAAATCGAGAAAATCGTCATACCACACCATGGCTTGATCATCAGCCTTGATCTGTTGCAGACCTTTTTGTTCAAAAAAAGCAATTGTTTTTTCAACCAGTTGGCGCGACTTAGCATCGGCATGTTCACGTTTATATTTATGCGGATTGAAAAGGAGCATACTCTTGTCCTCCGAAACTTTTTGCGAGCAGATTTAAGAAAATTGGGTAAAATCGGCTTTGCGTTTTTCTGTAAAGGCCGTAATTGCCTCTTGTGCTTCAGGTTTGGCGAGTTGTTGCAGAAACAGGGTCCCTTCATTACTCATCACTTCAGTGACCTGTTGAAGTTGATGTTCTTTGAGCAGAGATTTCGTCAAACGAACAGATGCCGGGGGTTGAGCAGCTAGTTGCAGAGCTTTCTCCATAACCTGCTGATATAAATCGATCACAGGAAAAATCTGATTCACCAATCCAAGACCCTGTGCTTTTTCAGCAACGATGGTTTCGCCAAGGAGTAATATCTCTGAGGCCTGTAAATAACCAACCAGTTTGGGCAGTAAATAACTTGATGCCGCTTCAGGGCAAAGTCCAAGGTTGACAAAAGGGAGTTGAAATCGGGCCGTTTCATCAGCATAAACAAGGTCACAATGAAGCAGCATAGTGGTTCCAATGCCAACAGCTGCACCACTGACCATAGCAACCAACGGTTTTTTTGCTTGACTGATGGCACGCAGGAAACGGAATACTGGGCTATTTTCTCCTGTTGGTGGATTTTTGGCAAAGTCATGCAGATCATTACCACTGGTAAAGCAGGTTTCCGTGCCACGCAGCAGGATGACTCGGATGTGATTATCATTTTCTGCCGCTTCCAAAGCAGCTGTTAGAGCATCGTACATAGCGAGTGTCAGGGCATTCTTTTTTTCTGGCCGTTGGATGCAGACCTGTAAAATCCCCCGATCAATTATAGTTGTGACCAATTCCGTTTTAGTTTCCATGATTCGATCCATTTTAGATGAGGTTGCGCCCTGCGGTGAAACCTTGGTGGATTGCGTCAAATACCATTGCCGGTTGCTTAGCATCCCCAACAACCTCACAAAAAAGATGTTGTTCGGCAGCTATTTTCTGCAGAGGATTATAGGCTTTAGTTCCTACGGCAAGAATGACTGTATCTGCCTCAATATTGAGCTGTTGCCCTGCCTGTTCAATAATGACTGCTGATGGGGTGATCTCTAATACTTTGGCCTCGGTTCGGGTACAAATAGCAGAACGCTTGACGTCTTGTAACATGCTCCAACGCGTTGATTTGCCGAAGTGTGTCCCAAGCTTGTCGACCATTTCAATTAATGTGACCTGTGTGTTGCCGACAGTTGCTAGGCGGTAAAGTTCCTCTACCGTTTCCGCTCGATGAATCAGTAAAAATTTCAATTCGTCTCCCGAAAGAGTTCCCTTTTCGGCCAGGAACAAAGCCGTTTCTACCCCGACCGCACCACCACCAATAATTGCAACTTTTTCTCCGGTAATCTTTCTCCCTGCAAGAACATCCCATGCCTGAACCACATGTGGGAGATCAGCACCCGGGATATTAGGAGTCATTGGTGTACCACCTGTTGCCAATAAGAGAACATCTGGCTTTTGCTCAGCTAGAAGCTGGGCATCAACACTTGAGTTCAGAACAACTTGTACCTGTAAGTCTGCTAACTGCTGCTGCAAATCGGTGGCAAGAATTGAAAATTCTTCACGTCCAGGAGGTGCCCCCGCAAGGTGGAGTTGACCTCCAAGGGTAAGACTTTTTTCGTGAAGAACAACCCGATGTCCCTGTTCAGCAGCGGCAATTGCAGCACTCATGCCGGCAGCACCTCCGCCGACAACCAACACTTTGCGAGGTTGATCTGTTACCTTCAGTTGAGTTTCTGCCTCTTTACCAACCCGTGGGTTGCAAAGACATTCGACCGATTTCATCTTAAACAAATTATCGAAACAACCTTGAGCACAGGCAACACAATGGATGATCTGACTCTCCCGGTGGTTGTGGGCTTTATTCGGTAATTGGGGATCAGCAATCAATGAGCGACCCATGGCAACCATGTCACAGAAACCTGCACTGATCAGGTGGCGAGCGACATCAGGATCATTAATCCGATGGCTGGCAATGACGGGAACAGACACTTGTTTGCGGATATCACGTGCTAGATAGGCAAAGACTCCACGGGGAACCTTCGTCACAATCTGCGGCACCTGAGCCTCATGCCAGCCGACATTGATGCTGAGAGCATCAGCCCCTGCTTCAACCAACTGGACTGCGAATGTTTTTAATTCTTCGCGGCCGATGCCGTCCGGCATAAAATCATTGCCGTTGATTCTGACCAGCACCGGGAAATCATGACCTGTTGTTGCCTTAACAGCCTGAATAACTTCCAGGCCAAAGCGCATCCGGTTTTCCAAACAACCACCGTACTGATCCTGGCGCTTGTTTGTCAGGGGAGAAAGAAATTCGCTGATCAGATACCCTGTTCCGGCGAGAATTTCTACAGCATCAAAACCTGAAGCCTTCACTCGCCCCGCAGCCTCAGCAAAGCGTTGAATGGTGGTTTGAATTTCATCAAGCTCTAATTCGCGCGGTGTTTCACCCGTTAATCTTGACGCTATTGGCGAAGGGGCTACCGGTTTTTTGCCGCCGAGAAACATGGAAAAATTATATCGACCCGCGTGATTGAGCTGAACGCAGGCCGCCGCACCTTCATTTTTTATCGCGGTCGCCAGCTTTGTAAGTCCGGGAATAAAGACATCATTATGAGCGCCAATATTACCCGGAAGACCTGACAATTCATCAACTGTGGCGTAGCCAACGCTGATAAAACCGACACCACCTCTGGCTCTTTCAACATAAAAGTTGATCAGTTGGTCAGTAACGGCAAATTTCCGGCACATGTTCAAGTGCATTGCCGGCATCAGAATCCGGTTTTTCAACTCAAGATTGCCAATTGCTATGGGATTAAACAAACAGTCGGTTTTCATTGAAATATCCTGTCTCTGGCTAATCAAGAAACTGCATCTGAAAAAAGATCTGCGACCTGTGAGAATAAACCGATGTCTATCAATGTCTTTTTAAGAAGTTCTGGTTGCGCAAGAAAATCTCGTAAAAAAACAATTTCAGAAGCTTTCAGGTAGCTGACGAAGGGATGCTTGGTGTCATCCTTGAACAACTTGGTCACAATATCTGCTGCAGACATGCTCATAGGCAGCTTATTGATTCGTCCTGCCCGTACCAGTAATTTGCTGACATAAAACAGCAGGCAACTGTCAACACTATCGATGGTTTGACGATGACCGGGCAAAATCTGTTTATCACGCAGGGTGACCAATTTAGTGAGGCTGTTACAGTAAGCGGCATAGTTGCGGAAGCGTTGTCCGGTCAACAGATCAACATCAAACAACGGTGTCTGAAAAATTCCCTGCAACATAACATCACCAGTAACAGCCCAATCTTCCCCGATTAGCACCATGTCGCTCTGGGAATGGCCGGGACAGGAAAGAGCTGTTAATCCAAGGTGTTGCGGAAGGTCTTCTTCAATAATTTTAAACTTTTGCGGTAGTGGGGGAAAGACCGTCCCATCATTCATACTCTCTCGAAACCGTTCCAGGAAAGCGGGTTCAAAGCCAATCTGCAACAGCAGGTCATACATCAGTTCCAAGCGTTCAGTGTGGCGAAAAATTTTCAGGTGATCGCGAAATGGAAGGTAGATGGTGGCATCGGTTTCATGTCCGAGCCAGTTGGCTAATCCATAATGGTCGATGTGACAATGGGTGATGATGACATGTTTGAGGTTCTTCAGATCGAGATTTTCTAACAGGTACCGCTTCGCTTCTTCGGTTGGTGGCCCGGTATCAAAAAGGATCGATTCGCCATTGATTTCAGTGCTGTAGCAATGAACCGGACCGACGACATATTCGGTATTGATAGTGTGTTGTATAGGGGTCATATGATTTTATTGCCCAAAACGAAATCCGGGAGCCCACAGGGGGGCTCCCCTACACAAAAATGAGAGATGATAAATAACTGTAGGGGCGAGTCCCTGTGCCCACCCGAAAGGTACTGAATCAGAAAATATACTTTTCAGCGTCAATAGCTGCAGCAGCCAGGGTCCGTTTAGCCTGCAGCAGCCCGGTAGCATCATACTTGGTAAAACGACGGACTCCGGAGAGGATCATCGTTAAAGTATCCCCTTCTTCGACCATATAAGCACCTTTTTTTGCGGCGCTGGCCGCAACTTCTGTCGCATTAAAGGTGGCAACCTTGACCGCTGCTTTTAACTGTTCCTGTTTGGCCGGACTCAACGAGTCGATAATCTTTTCGGCACGAAGCACTGCGCTTTCCATGGCAAAAATCTGGATGGCAATATCAGCGGCCGCCATGAGAATTTCTTGCTCATCAGCCAGTTTATCCATGAATTTCTGCACTCCGGCGCCAGAAAGAATCAGGAACAGAGTTTTCAGGTTTTGTATCGTTGTCTTTTCGGCAATGAAAGGAATTGACTCATCAACATCTTCAAACGAAGGAGTCATCAGTGCCTCAAACGCCTTCATCGATTCCGCCTGCAAGGGAAGTTCTCCCTTCATAGCACGTTTAAGGATCATTCCCGAAGTCAGTAACCGGTTGATTTCATTGGTTCCTTCAAAAATCCGATTGATACGCTCATCGCGATAGTAACGCTCTGCAGGGTATTCACTGCAGAATCCATATCCGCCATGAATCTGCACCACTTCGTCAACGGTTTTGGCCAGGACATCACTACAGAAGACCTTGGAGATCCCGCACTCAGGAGCGTATTCTTCAATTCCTTTCAGGTATTGGTCATAGTAGTCATCAATTCCCTTTTCAATTGTTGCAAGTTTGTCATCCAGGAGACCAGCTAACCGGTAAACGAGAGATTCAGACGCATAGATAGAAGCCGTTAAATCGGCAATTTTTTCCTGAATTGCTCCAAAGGAGGAAATTTGACGATTAAACTGCTTGCGCTCATTGGCATAGCGAATCCCTTCGGCCAAAGCCATTTTTGCTGCACCGGTAACCCCCGCCCCCAGTTTAAATCGACCGATATTCAGGGAGTTAAAGGCGATCTTATGACCTTTACCAATTTCTCCAAGGACGTTTTCTACCGGGACTTTGCAGTTATCAAGGATAATCTGGGTGGTTGAACTTCCTTTGATCCCCATCTTTTTTTCTTCATTGCCAACGACCAGACCTTCGAAACTTTTTTCTACCAGAAACGCGGTAAAGTGTTGCTTGTCCACTTTGGCAAAAATGGTGAATAATTCGGCAAAACCACCGTTGGTGATGTATTGCTTGGTTCCATTGAGGATGTAGTTTTTCCCATCTTCAGAAAGAACAGCTGAGGCTTGTGCCCCCAGTGCATCACTGCCGGAGCCAGGTTCTGTTAAACAATAAGCAGAACACCATTCACCGGAAATAATTTTCTCCAGATACTTTTCCTTCTGTTCAGCCGTTCCATAGTAGATCAGAGGTAGGGTGCCGATTCCTGTATGAGCGGCAAAAGCGACGGAAAAGGAGCCACTGGTTGAAATTTTTTCTCCGACCAGCATGCTGGTTGCTTTATCGAGTTCCAGCCCACCTTCATCTTCCGGAGCATCCATCATTAACAGCCCAAGTTCACCACATTTGCGCATCCCTTCAACAACATGTTCAAAGTTCTGTGCCTCAATTTCATCGTGATGTGGGATGATTTCATTTTCAACAAACTGTTCTGTTGTTTCGGCAATCGCCCGTTGTTCGTCAGTAAAATCTTCCGGTGTAAAAACGTCCTGGCAGTTAGTTTCAGCAATCAGGAATTCGCCACCCTTCATAATTTTTCCAGCCATAATTTGTCACCTCATTGTTGTGTATTAAACGTCAATAAATTCAAAAGCTTTAACGCAGAGGCGGAGAGGGGCAGAGAAATCAACAAACAAATTTATCTGTTGATTTTAAATCTAAAACGAAAAATTTTTTTCTCTGCGTGCTCCGCGCTTCTCAGCGTCTCTG
The DNA here is from genome assembly GCA_036351455.1 of Desulfuromusa sp. Classification (GTDB taxonomy): domain Bacteria; phylum Desulfobacterota; class Desulfuromonadia; order Desulfuromonadales; family Geopsychrobacteraceae; genus Desulfuromusa. Next base: position 4,630 of record JAZBPC010000022.1, on the reverse strand, counting down.
CGTTAAAAAACTGTTCTTGGTGCTTTTATGTGAGTTTATTACAATTTTTCAAAAATTCCTGCAGCACCCATACCTCCACCAATACACATGGATACCATTCCATAACGCAGTTCACGGCGTTGCATTTCGTGTAACAGCGTGGCGGTCAACTTGGCCCCCGTACAACCCAACGGATGCCCCAGTGCAATTGCACCACCATTGACGTTTATAATCTCTTGATTTAACCCGAGTTCTTTAATAACAGCCAGGGATTGTGCCGCAAAGGCTTCATTCAACTCGATCAAGCCAATATCATTGAGTGTCAGACCAGCCAGTTTCAGGGCAGCTGGAATCGCTTCGACGGGTCCGATACCCATAATTTCTGGTGGCACTCCTTTAACGGCAAAGGCGACAAAACGGGCGAGCGGGTCACCACCGATTTCTTTGAGGAAATCTTCAGAGACGACTAGGGCAGCAGCAGCCCCATCGGTCATTTGTGATGATGTTCCTGCCGTCACGGAACCACCTTGTTTGAATGGGGGCTTCAGTCTGGCCAACCCTTCCATGGTTGTGTCGGCACGCACACCATCATCAATGGAAATGATTTCCGTTGTTTTTTGGACTTTTCCCTTAACCACGACCGTTTTTTCAATTTCCACCGGGATAATTTCATCAGTGAACCGTCCAGCAGCAATTGCCTCTGCCGCTTTTTTATGACTCCCTACAGCAAAAGTGTCCTGATCCTGTCGATTGATCTGATATTTATCAGCGACCAGTTCAGCGGTTGTACCCATTGAGGCAAACGTTTCAGGCCATTGGGCAACAAGTCCAGGATTGGCGCTGTATTTATTCCCCCCCATAGGGACCGTTGTCATAGATTCGGTGCCGCCGGCAATAATGCAATCAGCAAATCCGGACATAATTCTTTCTGCTGCCAGAGCAATGCTTTGCAGCCCTGAAGAGCAGAATCGGTTGATTGTCTGTGCTGGAACCTGATAAGGGATTCCAGCTTTTAATGCAGCAATCCGGGCAACGTTCATCCCTTGCTCCCCCTCGGGGAAGGCGCACCCGAGCAGAACATCATCGATCCGCAGCGGGTCAATTTGGGTCCGTTCAATCAGACCTGCCAGAGCTGCAGCGGCCAGATCATCAGGGCGCATATCTTTGAATTTACCTTTATTCGCCCGGCAGCCGGGGGTACGGTAAGCGGCAAGTATATAAGCTGTTTTCATCGTTTTATTCTCCTCCAAATTGGATTCTAGGGGCGATCCTGTGATCGCCCGGGCGAATTGTTGATTCGCCCCTACAGATTCCCTATTAGTTCCGCAGCGGCTTGCCTTTTTTCAACATATGTTGAATTCGCTCGGCGGTCTTTTTATTGCCACATAACTTGAGGAATGCTTGCCGCTCCAGTTGCAGCAGGTACTCTTCTGAAATTGGAGTTCCCGGAAGTACATCTCCACCAGTGATGACATCGGCAATGACTCCTCCCATTTCAGCTTCGTATTCGGTGACAAAACCACCCATTTTCATATTCCAAAGCTGACTTTTGATGCTGGCCGCAATGCCACGACCAGGAGCCGGGACATTTTCTGCCAGTCTTTTGGGACGGTAGTTGGTTGCCAGTGCCAGGACCTTCTGCTTGGCATCTGCAATCAGGCGATCAATATCCATGCTGATACTGTCGCCATTGCGCATATAGCCCATTCCCGCGAGTTCAGCAGCTCCCATGGAGACTTTGGCCATGCCAATTTGCTGGAAATACTTGAACATGAATGGTGTGACATCGGTATCGAACTGATTTGCCAGCTCAACAGCACGCAGGCACATCTCTTTGGTACCACCGCCCGCAGGGATGAGGCCAACTCCAATTTCGACCAGACCCATATAGGTTTCTGCGTAGGCATTGATGGCATCCGCATGGAGAGAAAACTCGCAGCCGCCACCGAGAGCCATTCCGAAAGGAGCTGCAACGACAGGAACCTTAGCGTATTTAACCGCCATAGTTGCTTTCTGGAAGGCACGGACGCTTAAATCGATATCTTCGTAGGCACCTTCAGCCAGAGCAACAGCGAGCAACATCAGGTTAGCGCCGACGGAGAAATTAGCGCCTTGATTGCCGAGCACCAAACCAACACCCTCTTCTTCTGCCCGCTTGATGGCTTTGTGGGTCATCGCCAGGATATCGCCGCTGATAGCATTCATTTTCGAGTGGAATTCCAGGCCGAAAACGCCATCACCAAGGTCAACCACAGAGCAATTCGAGGTTTTTTCCACAACCCCAGATGTTTTCTTGAGGATTTGCAGGTTGATCTGACCCTCTTTTTGTGGCACCAGATGGTAAGTTTTTTTCAGTAAATCGTAATATTCACGCTGTCCGGAATCATTGTAGCGGTAGAAGCTTTTGACCCCCTGCAAGCTTTCAGGAACCGAGACGCCATCCTTTGTTGCCCGCTTGACAAAACTCTCGACGCCGATGGCGTCAAGCATTTCAAATGGTCCAATTTCCCAGTTGAAGCCCCACTTCATGCCATTGTCGATGTTGACAATGTCATCGGCAATTTCGGGGATGCGATTCACCGTATAAATCAGGGAGTCACGCAATGAGCGCCAGGCAAATTCGGCACCTTTGTCCTGACCATTAACCACCATTTTAACTTTTTGTGCCGGATCATCGACCATTTTGACGGCAACAACGGAAGCAAATTTCGGCTTTTCTGCAGGTTTGAACTCACCACTGTTGTAATCGTAGTAAAAGATCTGTCGCTGCCCGTCAATTTGTTCCTTTTTATAAAAGCCCTTTTTGGTTTTATTGCCATGAAGCCCATTTGCGACCATTTGTTCCATGAACTCAGGTATTTGGAATGTTTCGCGACATTCGTCATCAGGGAGCAGTTCATAGGTGTTTTTACAAATATGCACAAGGGTATCGATGCCAACCAGATCGCTGGTACGGAAGGCCGCGGAACCTGGTCTGGCTGTAGCAGGTCCGGCGACGCTATCAACTTCCTCAACAGTCATCTCCAGATCGATCATGTGCTTAATTCCATTGAAAATCGAAAAAACACCTATTCGGTTAGCGATAAAGTTGGGGGTGTCTTTACCATAAACAATCCCCTTGCCCAGTCTTCGGCTGATAAAGTCAGCCAAACCGGAAACGATAGCTGGATCTGTGTATTGACTGGGGACAATTTCTAATAGACGCATATAGCGTGGTGGATTGAAAAAGTGTGTCACCAGGAAATTCTTGCGGATCTCTGCTGGCAAAACTTCTGCCATTTCGTTGACCGATAGACCACTGGTATTGGTTGAAAGAATCGCACCTTCAGCCAGGTTTGGAATCAGTTTTGCCAAGAGATCCTTTTTGATTGGCATGTGTTCAATAACAACCTCAATCACCCAATCACAGTCCTTTAGCTTGCCCAGATCATCTTCCAGGTTCCCGGTAGTAATCTGACCCGCATACTGCTGTAAATAGAAGGGAGCGGGTTTCATTTTCAACAGGCCTGCCAATCCGTTGTTGGCGACGCGGTTACGGACTTGGGGGCTTTCCAGGTTCAGCCCCTGTTTTTCTTCTTCGCTGGTCAGCTCTCGTGGAACGATATCGAGTAATAAAACTTCCAGCCCAGCGTTGGTGAGATGAGCAGCAATAGTTGCTCCCATGACTCCGGCTCCGAGTACGGCAACACGATTAATTTGCCTCATTATTTCCTCCATTTTCAGATTGCGGCTGGGCGCTCTGCCCTTCGCCATTGTGCCGATAGAGTTCATCGATTTTATCTTTATATGCTTTATAAATTTCTTTGCGTCTAAGCTTCATTGTCGGGGTCAGCTCACCACCTTCGGTAGAAAATTCACGCGGAAGCAGGATGAATTTTTTTATTGTTTGATAGGATGGGAGGGTTTTATTGAAGAGTGCAATTCGTTCAGCAAATAGTTGTTGTACCTGTTCATTGGCAACGAGATCGTCAACACCTAGATAGTTAATATGTTTTTCGTGACCGAATTCAATCAACCTTTCAAGATTGGGAGTTAATATCGCGATCAGGTAGGGTTTTTTGTCACCATGAATGTAAGCCTGAGAAATATACTTATCGAGCTTGAGGGTGTTTTCCAAAGGCTGAGGAGCAATATTTTTCCCACCAGCTGTGACAATAATTTCTTTTTTTCGATCAACAATGAACACATAGCCTTCATCATCAATACGAGCGATATCTCCAGTTTTAAACCAACCATCGACAAAAGCTTCTTTCGTGGCGTCTTCATCCTGGTAATAGCCACGCATAACAGCGGAACCCTTGACCAGCAGTTCCCCATCTTCAGCCAATTTAAACTGTGCATCTCCCAGGGCTTTACCGACAGAGCCAAAGCGGTTTGCATGCAAGCAGTTCATCGTAATAGCCGGGCTGGTTTCTGTCAGTCCGTATCCTTCATAAACGGGAATGCCAATGATCCACATGAATTCATTAATCGTTTTGTCCAGTGGGGCTCCACCTGAAATAAAGAATTTCATGCTGCCGCCAAATCGGGTGCGAATTTTTCGAAAAACCAAGCGATCATAAATTTTGTATTTAAGCCCAAGAAGACCGGGTTTTTCACGCTTTATGTATTTCTGATAGATATAGGCGCGCCCCACGGTGATGGCATTATG
>JAZBPC010000021.1:0-8536 GCA_036351455.1 Desulfuromusa sp. | reverse complement strand
CTGCGTATTTAGGCATTTTTGGTATTGGTTCATTATTGTTGCCGTTTTTTTTAAGACAACAATTGCCTTGGGATCGTGCAGTTTTCTACGCAACTGTGGGTTCGGCAGTGGCAACAGCATGTATGATATTGCTTACTGTTGTTGCCAGTGGGACCAATATCCAGACCTTGATTGATCAAATGATTCAATCTGAAGTTGATCAGGCGATGCAGATATATCGTGATACGGGATTCAGCGATTCTCAACTTCAGAGTATGCAACAAGTTGTTGATGGCCTTGCTGAATTTATCGGTAAGAATTTTTATGGTCTCTATTTGGCTTCTTTGCTGGCAATTCAGACTTTCTGTTTGTTGATTTTGCAACGGGTCAAAGGCAATCACTATCGTATTTCAGGTGTTCCGTTTGCCCGTTGGCGGTTGCCAGCTGGTTTAATCTGGTTATTGATTGCTGCAGGTTTTTTCTTGATCCTGCCGATAGAAACAGTTTCATTGATTGGGCGTAATGTGTTGGTCGTTTTACTCCCACTCTATTTTTTGCAAGGGATGGCTGTTGTTAATAGTTTCCTGCAGAAAAAGCCCTATCCACCCGTGGTAAAAGGCTTGATCTATCTACTTTTGTTGATACTCAATCCTCTGCCAATAATTATTACCTGTGCCGGTGTCTTTGATTTGTGGATTGATTTTCGCCGACCCAGACAAAAGAACATATAAACTCGATCCAACACGGAGGAGAGACATGAATACCAATATTATTTTAAAAGAAAATATTGATGGTCTTGGGACCATTGGCGACGTAGTGTCAGTCAAGGCTGGTTATGCCAGGAATTTTTTACTTCCTAAAGGTTTGGCAAGCGCTGCCAATGAGCGTAATGTCAAAGAGCTTGACCACCAGAAACGTCAGTTAGCCCGTAAACTTGAAAAAGTGACGAAGGATGCTGAAGGCGTAAAAGCCAGGATTGAAAAGGTCGTTTGTGCTTTTACCCAACGTGCCAGCGAAGAAGGCAAGCTGTTTGGTTCAGTGACTTCCATGGATCTGGAAACCAAACTTAAGGATGCTGGCGTAGAAATTGACCGCAAAAAGATTCAACTCAGCGAACCGATCAAGTCTCTTGGTGAGCATATTGTCCCGGTTAAACTGGATGCTGGAGTTGTTGCTGAATTGAAAGTTGTTGTCAGCGCTGAAGAAGAAGCATAATCAAGATCTTTTTGTTGTTTACCGAAGCTAAAAAGGGTGGCTGATATAAATCTGCCACCCTTTTTGTTTGTCGATAAAATGATAAAGTTGCTATTTGTAAAAATCATTGGCAGCTTGGACTGCAACACCACTGTTGATATTTGCTCCCATCCTGGTGAGGATGGAATCTAAGGCTCCGAGAAAGAGCAGCACATTTGTTTTATTGCTGGCGTACCCCATTAAGCCAATTCGCCAGGCCTTTCCTGCTAATGCCCCCAATCCCCCACCAATTTCAAGGTTATAATCCTGCAACAGTTTATTGCGGACTGCAGCATCGTCAATTCCTTCTGGAATGGTTACAGTATTGAGCTGTGGTAGACGTTCACCCTCCTTGGCGATAAATTCGAGTCCCATTGCTTTAATTCCGGCATGTAAAGCCAGATGATTTTTGTGATGTCTTTCCCATGTTGCCTCAAGCCCCTCTTCCTGCAGAATGACCAGGGCTTCGTGAAGAGCGTAAAGAGCATTAATGGGAGCGGTATGGTGATAAGCACGTTTTGCACCTTCACCCCAATAAGCCATAACCAGATTAAGGTCAAGAAACCAGCTTTGAACCGGATGCTTGCGTTGCGATATTTTATTGACAGCGGCCTGGTTAAAACTGACTGGAGACAAGCCAGGGGTGCATGAAAGGCATTTTTGTGAACCTGAGTAGATAGCGTCAATGCCCCATTCATCAACTAGAACCGGAACGCCACCCAACGAGGTGACGGTATCGACAATGGTTAAGCAATTATGCTTATGCGCCAACGCAACCAGGGTTTTAGCGTCAGAGAGAGCTCCTGTCGATGTTTCAGCGTGAACAAAGGCGACTATTTTGGCCTCAGGATTGGCTTTTAGTGCTTCTTCAACCTTTGCAGGGTCAACAGGTTTTCCCCATTCGTCATCGACAGGTATGACAATACCGCCACTGCGGGTCACATTTTCTTTCATCCGGCCACCAAAAACTCCATTTTGACAAACAATCACTTGATCCCCGGGTTCCACCAGATTAACAAAGCAACATTCCATCCCCGCTGAGCCTGGAGCAGAGACGGGCATCGTCATCTTATTTTTGGTCTGAAAGGCATATTGCAGCAGTTCTTTCATTTCATCCATCATGCGGACAAATTCAGGATCAAGGTGGCCGATTGTCGGGCGGGACATGGCTTCAAGAATGCGCGGGTTAACGTCTGAAGGTCCGGGGCCCATAAGGGTGCGCCGGGGAGGATGAAATGATGAGATCGTCATGATAACTCCTAAATTGATAGATGAAGGAAATTGAAAACAAAATTCAATTCAATATATATCAGAATATATATGAATGAAACAACTGAATGTACACGTACTATTGTTTAAGGCTTTTAAATTGTAAAAAACTCATTTGTTAATTGAAATAAACAATTTTTAGTAATATAGTTTGTTTAACGATTGATAAATATGCTCACTACAAAACGGCTGAAAATGTATTATATCTGCTGTTGTTCGTGACGTTGAGCATCAATTTTGTGACCGTTTCCAGAAAAGATAAATAGCAATGACCGCTTATCACAGTTCTATGATTTGCTTTACTGGAGAAAATACTCATAATTAAAAACTCTGAATGAATTGTACCTGCAACGCGAACAGGTTGAGATGTTAAATACGAGGTTCACTCATGCTGATAATGAAATGTCCAAAATGTACTAAATATATAAGTTCTGCTTTACTCGCAGAAATTACGACAATTAACTGTGAGCATTGTGGAGCTGATGTTGCGGTAAAAAATGTGCTGGTTTCATCGAACGGTTTCACTTTTGATCGGCAGGATTTACTTAAAAGATTCTTCCGCTACCGCAAGCTTCTGGATGAAGTTATCGACGAAAATAGTTCAATGGCTGAGAATAAGCTCAGCTCAGCTGAAAGTAGGAATAGTATCAAGCAGTTTTTGAATATTCTACAAGGGATGATGACAGGTGCCAGGGACAATTTTCGTCTGCAGTTCTCATCTCCTTTTCGGGTGAAAATTTGCTACAGTAAAACTGAATGCAGCGGGAACTTTTACAATTTAAGTATGCAGGGAGCGCGCATAGAAGTTTCTGGCTCAAACCCATTGCCAAGAGTTAGGGAAGAGATTTCACTGGAATTTTCGTTGCCCGGAGAAGAAGAAACTATCTTGATTGCCGGGAAGGTTTGCTGGACTGAAAAAGCAAAAGAGAAAGAACACGATAAGCACAGTGTTGGGGTAAAATTTAACCCGCTGGAGAGCTCAGTCCGCGCCTCTCTTTGGCAATATATTTCATTGTCCGCCACCGAAATGCAGCAGTAAAAGAATCTGTAATTGCCTGCAATGGTTGAAAATCCCAGGGAAACCTGAAGGTTCTTCGGTTATTTAATTAGTAATCAATGCCCGCAGGTTGGACGCTTTCCGGATTCGATGCGTGACAGGGGGTGACACCGTAGGTCATGCCACAACTGTCACATCTGTCTTCCATTGTTTCCATGGTAAAAACAGCCTCACAACTGCTACATTTGATTTCTACAGGAATAGGCATAGCATAGCTGCTGAATCCCATCTGCCTTAATTTGTTGACGATTTGTTCACCATTGCCAAAATTTCCACTACAGCCTTCGTGCATTTCAAACTCCTTTTTTTTGATTCAAATGTTTTCCAGGGTGTCCCCGGTACGAATTCTGTTTCTCAGAGCAAGCAGTTTATTGTCCAACGCTTCCAGCAAAACCAGGTTTTTCCGTTCTGCTTCACTTGATTCAATGATCTTGTCAATACCGCCGTTTTTAATCACCAGGCGTCGGTCACCCATCAGGGCGAGAATTGGATCGTGGGTCGCCATAAGGATAATTTTTTCTTCCTTCACCAAAAGATCCAGTGCTTTTTTACGGTCAATTCCGGCATTTTCGATTTCATCAATCAACGCAATAGGTGATTTGCTCAGAATGGCCATGTCAGCGATCATCAAGGCACGGGATTGTCCGCCACTTAAAGATGTCACCGGAGTGTCGGGGGCAAATGTTTCCCCGGCCAGTTCATTGGCTTGTTGCAGAATCTGTGCAACCTTTTCTTCCGGATCTGTGACCAGACGACTCTGGGCATGCATGCGGATGAATTCTTCTGCCGACAGATCCATCACGAAGTTCATATTCTGTGATAATTGTGCGACCAGCTTATATTCGGTGGAGAAACGCCATTTGCTGTCGGGCACTTGACCGTTGATGAAGATTTTCCGTTTGGTTGGGGTGTCACCCTGGGCCACCCACTCAATGTCAGCCAGAAGTCGGCTTTTCCCGGAACCGGTCGGACCGACAATACAGATGACTTCGCCGGGTTTCAGAATCAATTCGAGCTCTTCTGGTTTTCCTGATTTATCAATACCACCAACAATGGTTAATGCTTCAACTTTATCCATGGGATCGGATAGCGCCAGCATGCCATCAAGAAAGCTGTCAAGACTTTGCCGTAACTGCTCGCCACTGAGCCCCAGATCCTCCAAGGCATCAGGATCCAGATTGTCGAAATAATGTTGCAAACTGTTGTTGCCAGGTTTGATCACCAGACCAAAGGAGGTCATGAAATCTTCGATGTAGGGATGTTCAACCAGAATTTCTGCCAATGGTTGATGAAATAGTGCAGTGTCTGTCATCAGGCCGATCCTTCCTGCAGATCCATCTTGCGAATGTTCCCCGTTTGATGTTCTTCACCAATCCGGGTTTCTCCCAGACAGTAAGAGCAGAGTGCTGAAGGCATTGAGAAACGCAGGACTTTTCCCTTCAGAGTTTCAATGTCTGAAGCATCTTCAAACAGGCTGGTCAACTCAAAAGCTCCCTGTCCGGTAATGCCGTTAACATTCATGATGATGGCTCCGGGATTCACCTGTTTGACCCGCGAGGCGAAAACTTCCCGTTCCGCCTGGGAGACAATATCTCCTTTAGTAATGACCACAATATCGGCCGATTTCAACATCGGGCCAATTTTTTTCGGCGTATTGATACCGCTGAGATTGTCAATCACACAAACGGCGGTGATCTCTTTGATATGTGGCGAACAGCGATTACAGAGACCGGCACTTTCACTGATCAGAAATTCGCAACCGTTTTCGTGTCCCCAGGTGACGCAGGATTCAATGTTACTGACAAAATAGTGGTCGGGACAGAGAGCTCCAGACAGCCCTTTTTTGACCAGTACCCCTTTTTTCGCGTAGAGCTTGTCGTCATCGGTCAGCAGGCAATCAAATTTGACCACACCGATCTTTTTCTCCCGTGCCTGCAGAGCTTCAATGACTCTTAAAATGACAGAGGTTTTTCCCGATGAGGGTGGTCCTGATATCGTTAAAAAGCGCATGTGATTTCCTTTATGCTGCGTTCATTGAGGTTTCAAAAGTCTGTGTCGTCTGCTGGATCAAAGCGCCGATATCATTCTGATAGATGTAGTCCCAGCCGACCCACTTCCATGGATGCGGTCCTGACAATTGATTATCAACGTCGGGATGCAGCGATGGGAACAGTCCCTTTTGTGCCAGAATTTCTCCAACCGCTTGACTGGACAGAAACTCCGCAATGGGTCTGACTTTATCCAGGCTTTCTCGCTTGGTCAGCATGAAAATAGGACTGACTACAGCACCGTCTTCCGGCCAGATAATCTCCAAACTCTTAACCATACGTGCCATTTTGGTAAAGAAATACGGCATGATGGTGACCAGAGGTTTTTCCTCTGCAACCCGCTGGGCATTCTTAACCATCTGCGATGGGTGCATCGATTTGAGCATACAGCGGCCCAGTTTTTTGATTCCTTCATCGCCATGTTCTTTATGAATCGCGAGCAGAATTGCGTTAAACAGGTCAAAATCACCAACAGGCAATGCAACTCTTTGTTCGTATTCAGGTTTCAGCAAGTCTGACCAACGACGCGGAATCGGCAGGTCTCCAAGAACATCGTGATTAACCATGAAAACAGCCGGAACTGCGGCAATAATAGAGTAATCTTTTTTAGGGTCCTTGATATCAATCCCATCGAAGTCGGGATTAACAGTCGACGAGGTGATGTCGATAAAGACTCCCTGATCTTTGAAGCGGCCAATGGTTTTCTGGTCAAAAAAGGTTTCGAAACCTGCAGACAGGAAAATGTCAGGGAGTTCGTTGACATTTTCAATCCCCTGGATATTTTCTTCAATCCAGGTTGCTCCGACGGATGCTGCTTCCAGTTTATAGCTGACAGTGTTGCCGGTTTCTGCAGTATATTTTTCTATAAATGCGTCAAACCCTTCCAGTAGCGGTAACCGAACCGGGCAGGGGAGCAGGCCGGAAACATTAACCTGACTGTCAGTTTTCTCAGTGGTCTTCATGGTGACATCGACTTGGTGCAACTCCTCGTCAATTCTTGTCTGCAACAGACCAAGAAAGTTATCCAGATCATATTTTTTCGTTTGTGCGGCCCGTTCCAGTTTCAGAAACGCGCCGACAGCGTTGCGCTGTTTTTCATCACGAAAATTAGCAAAGCCATTGGCAACAAAAACATCCAGTGTTTCCGGCCAGCGATCGAGAACATCTTTCACGGTCATATCTTTATTTATTAAAGTTGTTGTCATGATTTTTTCTCCTTGCTTGGTTTCCGCAAGCATAGAGGGGAAGGTTTATTTAAAAATTGATGTAGGTCAAATTGTAACTTTTTTTGTCTCTTTTCTTTGGGGGGGAGATTTAAGCTCGTCTTTGGGGGTTCTTCCATAGAGATGTTGTAAAAGAAAAATTCTCAGGTTTTTGATCTGGGTCAAATTATTTTTATTCGTTTTTTGATAATCATTCCGGTCATCAGTGTGGACTGTCCGCAGTGCCTTATGGGTGTTGAGGATCCTTGGCCAGGGAATAGTACCATATTTGTCGAGGATTGCCGTCTTGTCTTGGCTCGTGTTAGACGATTCTACAAATAACGAATAATCGAGCATGCTTAAAAGCGTTTAGTCTTTAGTCTAAGCGCATATTTTAGTAGTTCTATGTGAATAATAATTCACCAGGAGTTTCTTCGCCGCTTGCCAATTTGCATGTTTACGGTTTTATGTACTAGGGAAAGGGTTCGAATGAAAAAGATCATAGCGGGTTTAATTGTCTTTGGATTGCTCGGCGCAGCAGGGTTTCTGATTGTCAAAAAAAAACAGCAGATCTCAACCGTGGCGGCGCATTCCTCGCGTCCGGTTCCGGTCAGGATGGCAACAGTTGAGCGTGGCTCTCTGATACAGGGTTCGTCATATTTGGCCGAAGTTGAATCCTGCCGAGTCAGTCACCTGTCCAGCCGATTGACCTCTCAAATTACCGGAATTCTGGTTGCAGAGGGGGATCAGGTCCGCGAAGGCCAACTTTTAATTCAGCTGGACAGTCGTGAACTGACATCCGGCGTTGCCCAGGCCCGCGCTCAGTTAAGAGAAAGTCTCGCGCAGTCAGCTGCATTAGAAGCAACGTTGGAGTCCCAAAAAAAGAATTTAGAGTTCTGGCAGCAGGAGGCAAAGAGGAACACTTTCCTAGCCGTTGAAGGTGCGCTTGCCCAGTCCGAAGCGGATGCGACCGTCGATCGATTGTATGAGATCGAGGGGCGGCTCAGGTCAACGAAGCATTCACTCAGGGCCATGCAGGAACGGATCAATGCGGCTGAAAAAAAATTGAATCAGGCCGTCACCCAACACTCCTATGCTAATTTAACCGCTCCCTTCGCTGGGGTGGTCAGAAAGCAGTTGGCCGATCCTGGTGATCTTGCGCTGCCCGGCACGAAACTGCTGGAAATCGAAGATGAAGCCTGTTCCAAACTGGTCTTTACCGTTCCCCAAGAGGAAGCGCTTTCCGTCTGGGTAGGGATGAGTGTCAAGATCAATGCAGGAGAAACAGATGAGTATCTCCCGATTTCCAGGGTCCACCCCGCACTGAACCAGGATCGCACCCTCACATCGGAAATCAACCTGCCGCATGGTCTGACATTACGGGCCGGGAGCTATGTTCCGGTGGACGTTGTTCTGGAAAGATTTGAGGATGTTCTGCTGGTTCCCGAAGATTGCCTGATCTTGGCCCCGCAAGGCAAGCGAGCCGTATTTGTTGTTGAAAATGGCTTGACTAAACCGGTTTTTGTGAAACTTCTCGCCGTTAAAGATGAAATGGCCGCGATAGCAGGAGTGCCTGTCGGCACTCCTGTCGTCCGGACGACATTTTTGGGCTGGAATCGCCTCTCAGCCGGAGAAGTTGTCGAGGTGATGGAATGAGCCTGCCGGAATTCTCCCTCAAACACCCTTACGCTATTATTGCCCTGGCCCTGATTGTCATCAGCCTGGGAAGTTTTGCTTTCTGGCGGGTT
>JAZBPC010000020.1:0-2785 GCA_036351455.1 Desulfuromusa sp. | reverse complement strand
AATTTAAGTATCTTTGCTGCTGCAAGCCTGCTCATCACTCTCACCGGGGTTACTTCGGCTATTGGTAGTGAAACTGCCATCATCGCCCCACTGGCGACCCATTCGTTATTGCTTGATGCTCAGCGGGTTGATAATACCTTGATCGCTGTTGGTGAGCGTGGTCATATCCTCATAAGTGATGATAATGGCAACAGTTGGAGCCAATCGCAGGCGCCTACACGAGCAACGTTGACAGGAATTTATTTTATTGACCCTTTGAACGGTTGGGTTGTTGGCCATGACCAGGTCATTCTACGCACCACAAATGGTGGGAAGAAATGGGACTTGGTTTACGAAAACCCCGAGGCACAAAGCCCTCTGTTGGATATTATCTTTCTTGATGATATGCATGGTTACGCAATCGGTGCTTACGGCCAATTTCTGGAATCTTTTGATGGCGGTAGCAGTTGGGAAGGACGCTGGATCAGCGAGGATGATTTTCATCTGAATCAGATCATTGCTGCTGGGGATCAATTATTTATTGCCGCAGAAGCCGGTTATGCATACCGTTCAGACGATCAAGGCGAGACCTGGACCCTTCTGGAGCCGGGGTACCAGGGGTCTTTTTTTGGTATTTTCCCTGCTGAAAATGGAAGATTACTGCTGTTTGGCTTACGTGGTCATCTGTACCGTTCTGATGATTCAGGGGAAACCTGGATTAAGGTCGAGACCGGCACAGAGGCCAGTTTGACCAGCGGGTTACGCCTTAATGATGGAACCCTGGTCATTACTGGCCTAGCCGGTGCTCTTTTAACCAGCCAGGACAATGGCTCTACTTTTACTCTGAAGCAAGACCCGGACCGCAAAGGTTTCAGCAAGTTATTGCAGTCCGCCGATGGAAGTATTATTGCTGTAGGTAACTTTGGTGTCACTAAACTTTCTCAACAAAGCATTCACTAACGAGTATAGGACTTAAGGAGGTTGTCAGACTTTACAACGATCTACTGCAATATTGTCAGATTGCTCCATATTTCCGATCCTTTTTGACAAATAGCTGCGGCTATTCACTCACAAATGATCGAAAATCTACCTTCAATCTGTCGATTTTTCGTGACGATGTACAAAGTCCGACAATCTCCCGGCAGGAGATTTAAATGAAAATTGATTCCTTCAAATCAGGACTTGAGAAGCTCATTTTTAACAATCGGCGTGTTTTGCTGGGCTTTTTTATTCTGGTAACCCTGCTCATGGCCTATTCCGTCACCAATCTGCGCATAGATGCGGGCTTCAGCAAGCTTCTACCGCTTGAACATGAGTATATGCAGACCTACGTTGAGCACCGTAAGGAGTTTGGTGGAGCCAACCGGATTCTGATCGCATTGATGACGAAACAGGGTGATATTTTTACCCCGGAATTTTTTGATACCCTACAAAAAGCCACTGACGATGTGTTTTTTATCCCTGGTGTTGATCGCGCCCAGGTCACGTCACTATTCACTCCAAATGTCCGTTTTACTGAGGTTGTTGAAGATGGAATTGCCGGGGGAAACGTTGTCCCCGCAGACTTTGAACCGACTCCTGAAGGGCTGGAAAAAGTTCGCAAAAATATTCTCAAAGCAGGCATTCTTGGCCGTCTTGTTGCCAATGACTTTACTGGCGCCGCAATCAGTGCACAACTATTAGAAGTTGACCCGGCAACCGGTGAGAAGCTCGATTTCATCAAAGTCTCTCACCTGCTTGAAGAACAGATACGCGACAAGTACCAGAGCGATCAAATCAGTGTTCACATTATCGGTTTTGCCAAAGTTATCGGTGATATTGCTGATGGCGCAAAACGAGTCATCTTGTTTTTCTTTGTTGCTTTTGTGATCACAACCCTATTGGTTTATTTCTACACCCGTACCTGGATCCTCACCCTGATACCCATAAGTTGCTCCTTGATTGCTGTGACCTGGCAATTGGGGCTGTTACCTGTTCTCGGTTATGGAATCGATCCAATGGGTTTACTGGTCCCCTTTCTGATATTTGCAATCGGTGTCAGCCATGCGGTACAGATGATTACCGCCAACACCGCCGAAGTGCGTGCTGGAGCTGATCGGCTTGAAGCTGCCAAATCCAGCTTTCGCCAACTGCTTATTCCTGGATTTATTGCACTGGCCAGTGACACAATTGGTTTTATCACCATCCAGTTGATCGAGATTCGGGTTATACAGGAGATGGCTGTCACAGCCAGCCTGGGCGTTGCAGTGATCATTCTTAGCAATCTGATTTTGCTGCCAATCCTCCTTTCGTATGTCAAAACTGGGCGACGCTACAAGCGCCGTGTAGATCAACAGACACAAACGTTAAGACCCATTTGGCATTTCTTTGAGCGGGCCGCGGAGCCGAAATTTGCAACTGTTATTATTGCTGTATCGGTAATTTTACTTGGTTTCGGTATTTGGAAAGGTTCCGATATTAAAATTGGTGACATGCACCGTGGGGTCCCGGAGTTACGCACCGACTCTCGCTACAACCTGGACAGTCAAGTCATCACTGACCACTTTTCTATTGGTGTTGATCTCATCACAGTGATTGTTGAAACCAAACCTGACGGCTGTATAGATTACGATATTATGACCGCCATCGACCGTTTTGCCTGGCACATGAATAATGTTGATGGTGTCCAGTCCGTCATTGGACTTCCAGGTATTGCTAAAATTATCAATGCCGGTTGGAACGAGGGAAGTTTGAAATGGCAAGTGTTGCCACGCAACCAGGCGACTATGGTTCAGGCTGTTGGCTATATTCCTACCAGTAGCGGCTT
>JAZBPC010000019.1:0-55265 GCA_036351455.1 Desulfuromusa sp. | reverse complement strand
TGAATCGCCGATCTACCACAAAGGGCGGATATTGTTTGGTCTATACCAGGCGCGACAGGCGATGCGACAAAGCGGCGAAGTTCTTCTGGTTGAAGGTTATTTTGATCAACTGGCGCTGTATCGGGTGGGGTTTCCTCAGGTTGTTGCGACTTGTGGAACGGCTTTGACTGTAGACCATGCGCGACTTCTTAAGCGTTATGTCCAGCGGGTTGTGTTGTTGTTTGACCAGGATGGTGCGGGTAAAAAAGCGACTTTCAAGGCGATGACCGTATTGCAGGAAGAGGGGATTCCTGCTGCGGTGATTGAGCTGCCAAGTGGCGAAGACCCGGATTCCTTTATTCAAAAAGAAGGGGTGGAAGCTTTCCGTGGCCGACTGGAAAAAGCACGTTCAGTCATGGAGCTTTTTATGGATGATGTTCTCGCGGGGGCGGGAAACGGTATTGAGCAGAAAGTTCGGGCAGCCGAACAGATTGTCCAACAGATTTCCGGATTGAGTAGTGAGCTGGAGCAGGATCTGTATCTGAAGGAGTTGGCCCGGCGCAGCGGTATCGATCTGGAGCGGTTGAAGCAGGTGAGTAAAAAAGTGGCCGGGCAGGGTCAGCAACGGAGGCAGGTCATTTCTGCACCTCCCGTAGAAAATTACCCCCTGCCGGAACCCCCTTTTGCAGGAGAAATGCAGGGCAACTACGTGCAACCCACGAATGAGGCTGATCTAAAACCGAATTGGAGCCGTTCCGAAGAAACTCTGTTATGTCTTTTGTTGCGGAACCATGTCAGTCGGGAAAAGATATTATCTGCGGGAGGAGTTGATCTTTTTACCCATCAGGACGCCCGTGAAGTCGCACAGATGCTGTTGGATCAATCAACCGATGCCGGTCTCGATCTTGAGACTTTTATTGGAGAGCTTGCTCCAGGTCAAGTCCGCTTGTTGACAGCTTTGTCACTGCTGGATAAAGGGCAATTCAGCGAAGGTGTCGAAGATGTTTTTTCTGGCTGTTTACAGGCTTTACAGCGAGAACAGAAAAAGCGGCAGCGTCAGGAAATGATCGAAAAATTACGTCAGTTTGAGCAAGTTGGAGATGCCGAAAATGTAAAAGATGCAAATAATTTGCTCGAACAGTTTAAAAATTTAAAGTAACGGTTACACTTACAGAAATATTGAAGTCTGCATATGTTCAGACGGCAGAGGAGATTAATTCATAATGGCAAAAAAAATTAACCCGGATGAGATTCAGCAACTAATTGACATGGGTAAGGAAAAAGGCTTTCTCACCTATGATGAGGTCAACGATATGTTACCAGCTAACATGGTGTCTTCGGAGCAACTTGAAGATGTGATGGGGTTGTTCGGTGAAATGGATATCGAAATAGTTGAATCTGAGAGTAAAGCTTCTAATCCCAAAGATGACGATAGTGATGACGACGATCGCGAGGTTGAACTTGAGGCGGGGACGCTTGGTAGAACCAGCGATCCGGTACGTATGTATCTGCGCGAAATGGGACAGGTGGCTCTGTTGACGCGTGAAGGTGAAGTTGAGATTGCCAAGCGGATCGAAGAGGGTGAGGCGCAAGTGACCAAGGTCGTGATGCGTACTCCCATAGCCGCACAAGCGGTTATGAATCTGCTTTCTAAACTCGAGAAAGAACAGATTCGGGTTTCAGATATTACTCGTGACTATGATGAAGAAGAGGGTGGCGAGGCTGAAGGGAAACAGCGAAAACGGTTATTAGAGTTGTATGAAAAACTACGGCCCCTTGAACAAGGCTTAAAAGATGTGCAGGACTCCCTGCAGGGCACACTAAGTAAAAAGAAACGTCTGGAGTTGGAAGAACAGGAAGCTGCAGATCGGAAGCAGTTGGTCAAATTATTGCGTGAAGTTCGGTTGAAAGATTTTCAGGTCGCCAAGGTCGTTGATCGTCTTAAGGATATGGGTAATCAGGTTAAAAAAGCAAAGGCTGAAATTGCTGATTGTGAGACAAAAGTTAATCGACCCTATACAGAGATTAGCAGTTATTTAACCCGTATGCGGCAGAGTGATGAGGATGCGCACGCTGTTGCCGATGAGTTGAATGTTGCTGGTGATGTTCTGCTGTCTGTTGAAAAGCGTCTGCTCGCTGCAGAGAGAAAGTTCAAGCGTGTTACAGAAGAGTCTGGGTTTGAGCCTGAAGATTTAGTTGAATATTTGAAAAAGGTCTACAAGGGAGAATGGATTGCTAAAAAAGCGAAGGCTGAACTGGTTGAGGCCAATCTTCGTTTGGTTGTATCAATTGCAAAGAAATATACTAACCGTGGACTTCAGTTTCTCGACCTGATCCAGGAAGGAAACATTGGCTTGATGAAAGCGGTTGATAAATTCGAGTATCGCCGCGGCTATAAATTTTCAACTTATGCAACCTGGTGGATTCGTCAGGCAATTACCCGCGCTATTGCTGATCAAGCGCGAACAATTAGAATACCGGTTCATATGATTGAAACAATTAACAAGCTGATCAGGACCACCCGTCAGTTGGTTCAAGAGTGTGGGCGTGAGCCGACCCCGGAAGAGATTGCGGAACGGATGGATCTTCCTCTTGACAAGGTTCGCCGGGTGTTGAAGATTGCCAAGGAGCCCATCAGTCTGGAAACTCCAATTGGCGAAGAGGAAGATTCCTCTCTTGGAGATTTTATCGAGGATAAAGGGGTTGTTTCGCCCTTGGAGGCTGTGCTGAAGGGGAATCTTTCCGACCAAACATCCCGCGTACTTGCTTCTTTGACTCCACGGGAAGAGAAAGTGCTGCGGATGCGGTTTGGTATTGGTGAAAAATCAGACCACACCCTTGAAGAGGTCGGGCAGGACTTCAATGTCACTCGTGAGAGGATTCGGCAGATTGAAGCCAAGGCACTAAGGAAATTACGTCATCCCAGCCGTGCAAAACGGCTACGGGGGTTTGCCTCTACTGAAAATTAATTGCCAGGGCTTTGCTACCTGGACAAAGCTCTCTGTTTTTATAGAGAAAGAATAATACTTTTGCTTGACATATAGAGTATATTTTTCCTACTCTTAGCGCTTGTGCAAAGGGCCCATAGCTCAGTTGGTTAGAGCCGCCGGCTCATAACCGGCTGGTCCGAGGTTCGAGTCCTCGTGGGCCCACCAGATTAACCTGTGGCGGCATTACGTCACCCTCTTTATTAGGCCGTATAGATTGAACGGAGACAATCGCTTAACAAAGTTGACGCTACCAGATATTGAACCCTGGGGAGGCGTAAAGATTGCGGCACAGTTTGCAAGATTAGGGAAACAGATAATTAAAGAGTGTACCGAGAAACCGGTGCACTCTTTCTTTTTGTGGGCGAGGCTCTATGGCTAAGCAAAAAACTCCCTGTCTGACTGATATTATTGGTCTTCTCAATCGCCTCTGCCCCCCCGATTTAGCAGAAGATTGGGATAATGTTGGATTGCAGGTTGGTGACCCGCAAGCAAAAATTGATAGGATTCTGGTCTGTTTGGACCCCGAAGATATTGCAGTTAAAGAAGCAAGCAATCAAGGTGCACAACTCATTATTTCCCACCATCCTCTGATTTTTAAACCCGTCAAACGACTGAGCCCTACTGATATGACCGGGCGGGTTATTTTTCAGGCTATCAAAGAGGGTATTGCCGTTGTTAGTGCCCACACCAATCTTGATCGTGCCACAGATGGTTTGAACGACTGGCTTGCAGAGCGACTGGGAGTGATGGAAGCAACGCCTTTGGAATCTCCAGAGGGCGGTTATTTTACCAAACTTGTTGTCTATGTCCCTCTCGGCCATGAAACTGAAGTTTGCGATGCTATTTTAGCAACAGGAGCAGGTCATATTGGCTCTTATGATCATGTTTCTTTTTGTAGTCGAGGTGTCGGTACCTTCCGTGGAGATGAGGGGGCACAACCCTTTATTGGTACACCTGGAACAATTGAATCCACTGAAGAAGTGCGTCTGGAAATTATTGTCCCTGCGCCGCACATAAATAAGGCTGTTGCGCGAATGTTAAAAACGCACCCTTATGAAGAAGTTGCCTATGATCTGATTCCCTTGGCAAATAGTCGCTCGGATGTTGGACTGGGGCGGGTTGGGCTGTTGGAAGAGCCCACTTCTTTACAGCAGTTTGCAAAACAAGTGAAAGCTGCATTGCACCTTTCCTCTTTGAAAATTGTTGGTGATCTAGAGCAAAAGGTGAGTCGTGTGGCTGTTTGTGGCGGGACCGGAATGTCATTGCTTACTGCTGCTGTGCGTCATGGCGCAGATTGCCTGGTTACCGCTGATATTAAGTTTCATGAAGCACAGAGAGCCAGAGCCGAGGGTATTGCATTGATTGACGCTGGCCATTTTGCCACTGAGCAAATAATGGTGAAAGAGCTATCCAAGCGCTTACGAAAAGTTTTATCTGAACAGCAATTTGGCGTTGACATTATAGAAATGACAGCAGAGAGAGACCCTTTAATTCTATTCTGACTGTCACAACATGGACTGAAAATGGAGGTTATTACCGTGCAAAACAAAATGAACTTGCTGAAAGATCTTCAGGAGATTGATCAGGAGATCAGTGCTATCGAGGCAACCCGACAAGGTTACCAGGATGAATTAAGTGACTTTGAGGCTGACGCTTCCAAAGTTCAGGGAATGCTTGATCAGCTGACTGATGAGGTTGCTGTTTTGCAGCAGGCCGAAGCTGAATTACAGCAAGGTTTGCTCAAAGAGCGGGATAATGTCAGCAGGGTAGAGGCTCGTTTACCAGAGATTCAAACCCAGAAGGAATATGTCGCTGTTCTGAAAGAAATCGATGTCGCCAAAAAGGCAAATAAAGACGTCGAAGAGCAGATGCAGACGAAAAAACAGGAAATTTCAGTGCTTGAGGCTGATCTCCAGGAAAAGCAGGAAGAACTGGCTGCTATTCAGGAAAAGTCTCAGGCGCGCGGTGCTGAACTGGAAAAGCTCCTGGCTGAATCAGAACAAGCGCTTCTAAAACGGACACATACACGGGAGTCTGTCGCTGCTGAACTCCCTGCCAGTCTTCTGCGTAAGTATCATACTTTGTTTAAGCGCAGAGGAGGATTGGCTCTTGCTTTAGCCAGTAACGGTGCTTGTCTCGGTTGCCATATGCAATTGCCTCCACAGCAGTATAACAAGCTGCTGAAAGTTGAAGCGATCCAGACCTGTCCCCATTGTAACCGGATTCTTTACGTCGAGGAGGAGGGTTAATCACCAAATTTCTTGGTCAAAGAAGGACAGATGATCGCCGTCTGCCGCAGCTTTGGCTGCGATGGAGGGAGGAAAGTCCGGGCTCCAAAGGACAGGATGGTTCCTAACGGGAACCGGGGGTAACCCCAGGGAAAGTGCCACAGAGAGGAGACCGTCTACTATCGTCCGCAGGGCGAAGTTGTAGATAAGGGTGAAAGGGTGAGGTAAGAGCTCACCAGTTCTGGCGGTGACGTCAGAAGCTCGGTAAACCCCATCCGGAGCAAGGTCGAATAGGGGGACGTTTGAGGGCTGTCCGCCCAAAGTTCCCGGGTCTGGCTGCTTGAGACCGTTGGCAACGACGGTCCTAGATGAATGATCATCGTCCTGCAGCGGGTAACTTCTGCAGGAAACAGAACCCGGCTTATGGACTTCTTTGGCCACTTTTGTTGCGGCAGTATGATATTATTCGTACTGCCGCTTTTTTGGGATTGAATTGACCCGTAGGAGGAGTCTGATGCCATTACGTTTTGATCGCTGCAACGGTGAGATAGATCTGCTTATTGATCAATTGATGCATAAAACCGGGGTTCACCATCCAGACATGATTCGGGAGATGATCATCGGGGCCCTGAAATCGGGTCAGGAGAATGATTATCTGGCAGATCAGAAATTGATGCGCACAACCATGAAGGAAATGCGTTATACCAACAAAGTCTTTTCCCCCTATCGGAATCGCAGGAAGGTTACTATTTTCGGGAGTGCCAGAACTCCTTCTGATGCTCCAATCTATAAGACTTGTGTGCAGTTTTCCCGTATGCTGGTCGAACGCAATTATATGGTCATTACCGGGGGTGGCCCGGGGATCATGCGGGCAGGAAATGAAGGGGCAGGGGCGGAAAACTCCTTTGCAGTCAATATCCATTTGCCGTTTGAACAAAATACGAATCCGGTGATGGATCAGGATGAAAAGGTTATTACATACAAGTATTTCTTTAATCGCAAGGTCGCTTTTCTCAAAGAAGCTGATGCGGTTGTCATGTTTCCCGGTGGCTTCGGCACCCTGGATGAAACCATGGAAATTCTCACTTTGATTCAGACGGGTAAAAATCCACCCATTCCCTTGGTGATGATTGATGATAGTGATGGTGACGGCTATTGGGACGACTGGCTTGATTTTTTAAAAGATAGTTTGTTCAGACGCGGACTAATCTCTGGTGATGATTTTGGACTGTTTTCAATTACTCGTGACCCGGTTGAAGCGGTGCAGATAATCGATGATTTTTACCGTAATTATCATTCGCTGCGGTTTGTTAAAAATAAGTTGATTATTCGTCTTAATAAACCACTAGATTCAGATCACTTGCATATTTTAACCAATGAATTCAGCGAAATTCTGATTCCTGGAGGGAAGATGAGCCTATGCTCACATCTAGCCGAAGAAAATGACCAGCCTGACTTGAAACATTTGCCACGATTAGCGGTTGAATTTAATCGGCGTAGTTATGGTTTGTTGAAATCATTTATTCGCCGTATCAACTCTTTCTAGAAAGACCAAGATGTCCATTGAAGACCACCTTCCCATAAGTCGGGTGACCGCTAATCTTCGCCATCAGGACCTTCGGAAAATGCTGCGGCTGGTGCGCTTGCTGTTCCGGTTGAGTCAGTCAGACAAATACCGTAATCAAATTATCTCGGAATTACCCGAGGTTGCCTGCTTTGATCCTGGACATGCAGCATTGATGATGGGGTACGATTTTCACCTGAGCAGCAGCGGCCCACGACTGATAGAGGTCAATACCAATGCTGGTGGTGGTTATATCGCCTGGCTCAGTGAACAACTGGCAGGAAAGGCTTCCCCTCTTTATCTTTCAAATCGTTTTCAGCAACGCTTGCTGCAGAGTTACTTACAGGAGTGGCGCGATTTCTCTGGAAGTGATGAGCCATTGAGGAGGGTTGTTGTTGTTGATGAAAATCTTGAGCAGCAAGCGCTTCTTCCGGAGATGGTGGGGTGCTGTGACTGGTTATGCCAAAATGGAATAGAAGCTCATATCGCGTCTCCAGAAGAACTTCAGGTGCAAGCGGATGGAGTTTATTTTCGCGAAGAAAAAGTTGATCTGATCTATAATCGACATTGTGATTTTTTTCTTGAAACCCAGCAGATGCAGGAATTGAAGAAAGCTTACCTGGCGGGTCATGTGTGTCTTTCACCTAATCCTTTTGCTTACGGGTTGTTGGCAGATAAGAGGCGGATGGTACTCTGGTCCGATCAGCAAGCTTTGGAAGATATGGGCTTGTCTCCTCAGGATAAAGAATTGCTGCTTGAAATGGTGCCACCAAGTTCCATCTTATCCGGGCAGGATCTGGACGATATCTGGTCACGGCGTAAAAAGTTAATTTTTAAGCCTGTCACTATGTTTGGTGGTCGAGGTGTCTTGATGGGAAAAGGGATCACAAGAAAACGATTTACTGACTTAGATCCGGAAACTACCTTGGTTCAAGAGGTTGTCGCTCCATCAGTGATTACTTCAGAAGAGGGCCAGGATTTTAAACTGGATATCCGGCTATTTGTGTATCGTGATCACTTGCTTGGTGTGGGGGCAAGGCTATATCAGGGACAGGTTACAAATATGAGAACTGAAGGGGGAGGTTTTGCTCCCGTCAGGATCGTTTAGTCTAGAAATGGCAGATTTTAGGTTCACTCTTTTCTGGACTTAATTTTCTACTATCCTACGCTCCAGACCATCTCTGTTTGCTTTGGCTGTTTTTTTCACTCTGGTTCAGTCACCACCTTCACAAGATCATGACCGATATTTTCTGCGGCCTCTTTCGCTTCATCCAGCGACTTCACAAAGAGAACAAAGTCATGGACCTGACCAGTGTAGTGGCGGTGGGTCACGGTGATTCCAGCATCTTTCAAGCGTTGGGTGTAGAGAATGGCTTCTGCTGCCAGAGAATCAAGTTCAGCAGTGATAATGGTGGCCGGCGGGAGGGCGGAAAGATTTTTGGCCAAGAGTGGAGATACCAAGGGATTGCTGGCTTCGGTCGGATCTTGTAGGTAATAAGTATTGAATGTATGACTGTTCTCAACTGTTAGCAAACTGTCTTGTAGGTCTCTGATTTTATGGCGATGCTCTGTTTGGAGATCAAGGAGGGGGCAGATCAGCACCTGGTAAACTGGGGTAAAATCATCCCTCTCACATGCTAACAGACAAATTGCTGCCGCCAAATTCCCCCCGGCACTATCACCGGCAATTATGAGTTGGTCGACTCTGACATTGAGGGGAACATCATTTTCCAGAATCCAGAGGGCAACTTGATAACACTCTTCCAAAGCATAAGGGAATTTATGTTCGGGAGCCAGAGCATAGTCGACACTGATCAAGACAGCATTTGCGCTGTCAGCGATAATTCGACAGAGGTTATCCGAGGTCTCGGGGCTGCCGAGGCTGAATCCGCCACCATGCATGTATAAAACCACCGGAAAGGGGCCTATACCTGGTGGGGTGTATATTCTTACCTTCGTGCTGCCCTGAGCTGTAGCAGCAGTGACATTGTCAATGTGTCCGGGGAAAGGAACTTTTGACGCTCTGGAAGATCGAGAAAACTCTAACTTTCTGGCGTCTGTAATGTCTTCAACCGGTAACGGTTTGGCATTGAGGTATGCTTTGATAAATTTAGCTTTTTCCATATCAACTCAAAGAACGACGAGATCGCAGGGAATAGGAGGCATACCAGAGCAGCATGATTATAGCTATCAGTGGCAATACGGGAATAAACAGCCCGCTTGTGTGTGCCAGCTGGACTGCAGCGAAGAGGGCAACCACAGGTAATGGCAGATAACGACCACGTATTTTTTTCTCTGCCAGGAGTTCGTCGGATAAACCAACCAGATTGTCATTGATGGAGTAGCGCCTGGAAACATTGACGAAGAAGGCCACCATAATCCAATCGGAAATACCAAAGACCGGGATCAGAGTGGCGGCACCAGGAAGCGTAAATTTAACCAGAACCATATCGATAAGCGGTGGTGGCCCCACGGGGTCAAGGTAATACTGTTCAATGTCTTTGGCAAAATTTGCTGTTGGACCCATAAACCAGCTGAAAAGATCAGCCAGAGCCATGGCAATACAAATCGGAATAATTTCCCAGAGGCGGTTGACAAAACGCGCCAACGCTGTGCCGATCAAAGTCCCGATTAATAGTAACAGGGCCGATTTAATCCCGCTTAATGGCAGCTGCCATGTTCCCATTGCAGGAATCTGGTTAAGCAGCCACAGGATAAGAATCAAGGAACTAAGCCAGAAGAAATAAAACCCGCGAGTTCGGGGCTCAGGTTGCATTCGTAGAGCAGGTAAGAGTAATTGAGAAGCAATGTAGAGCTGCAGGGCAACGAATCCAGCTGACCACCAGGGGGTTGCTGTACTGATTGGTTGCGCAACAGCCCAAAGCCCTATAAGAGTACAGCACCAGAGAAAATGATAGCCGAGCAGGATCGTGATCTGGCGTCGGTTATGCTGGTTAAAAGTTATAAGGTTTTGAAAAGACATGCCGATTATTATGCCTTGATTGAAATAAAAAAGGGGGTGGATTTGTCTCCTGCTTTATCTTCAACCATCGGCTTATCCCCCCGCTTTTTTAACTTGCCAACCTTTGTTTGAGAGGAGCTCAAATAGCAGATCACGGTGGTCTCCCTGAATTTCAATCACCCCATTTTTGATAGTACCTCCGGTACCACACTTCTGTTTCAGATTTTTAGCCAATGACTTCAGTTCATGACTCTCTAGTTGAATACCGGTAATCAGGGTCACCCCTTTCCCCTTACGTCCCTTCGTTTCGCGTTGAATACGAACAATACCATCCCCTTTAGGGCAATTGTCTGTTGCGTTGTTGCAACGACATTTCTGTAGTTGCTGTCCACATTTGGGACAGGTGGGTCCAATTTCATCAGAATATACGAGCCTGCTATTTGAATTCGACATGAATATCTCTTCGTCTGAAGGGGTCGGTTATTGATTAAGGTTTTTTCTGAACTGACATTCGACACAGATTTTTTTTAATTCATAGAGCCCGGACTCCGGATTCATTACCGAAGCTGTTGTTATGTGTTCGTTGCAGGTAATCATGAAGCATTCACTACAGACGATTCCTTCTCCAATCGTGGAGCAATAATCACATACGTGACACATCCAGGGGCTTTTTTCTTCCGACATGCTGACCTCGTTAAGGTTGTTCTGAAAAACTCATCATAACTAACTGAGTGTATTTCATCCAGATTTTCTTTGTGATGCATTTGCAAGCTCATCGAGGAGGTGCTCTTCATTACGGAAAGCTCTGGCACCTTGATGTTGCAGCTGCTGAATTTTCTCCCAGGCCTTGCCACCAGTAAAATCCTGATCTGGTTGTTGGGCAAGCAAGTAGACGGAGATCCCTTGTTGGATCGCTTTTTCTGCCAGATCGAGACAGGGGAGATTGCCTGCACCCCACCACCGGGTGGTGATAACCAGGATTTTCGTATGCTCGATTAGATGACCAGTTGCAGCTAGAGTTGTATCTGAAAAAGGGCTGAATGGGATTTCCCGGGCTACGGGGATATTCAGTACGTTGGCAGTGGTTTCGTCAGAATCTCCCTGATTTAAAGGACCGGCAGTGACTTTAGCTTTGGCCAGATGGAGCCGACGCAGCAGGGTTTTACCGCTACCACCGCCACAGATAAGATGAACATGAAGACCGTTCAGTTGGTGGGTTGAATTGTTGATCAACGGAACGATCTGTGGAGCTCCAGTGAAAGGGTTATTGTCAACTTTTACATCGACCCGGAAAATTCGTTGCAGATTCGCAGCTGTCATCACTTGTTCTGGAGACCCAATTTCAGCAATTTTTCCATGTTCGGTCAGCAGGAGTATCCGGTGAGAAATCGCAGCAGCGAGGTCAAGATCATGACTGATCTGGACGATAGTAGTTTGTTGCTCCTGATTCAATCGCAACAACAATTCGGTCAATTCAAAGCGATGATCGATATCCAGATGGTTGGTCGCTTCATCGAGAAACAATACCGAGCTGTTCTGCGCCAATGCCCGTGCTAAAAGAACTCGCTGTAATTCTCCGCCACTCAATTGGGTAACCGGCCGCTCAGCCAGAGGCAGGATGTCGGTCATCACCAACGCCTGTTCAATGGCTTGCACGTCGGTTTTGTCCTGGAAGCTGAGGAGGCTTTTCCTGTGCGGGTAGCGTCCCATAGCAACCAATTCTCGTACCTTGTAGGGAAAGGCTATCGCGGAAGACTGTGGAACCATTGCAACTTTACGCGCCATTTCTCCTGCTGGGATTTTTCCCACCGGAGTTTCATCCCAGAAGATATCTCCGGATTGGGCTTCTAGACTCCCACGCAATAAGCGTAATAGAGTTGATTTGCCACTACCATTCGGGCCGATAATTGAAAGAATTTCACCTCGATTGACGCTGAAATTGAGATGATTGAAGATTTCTACGGCTGCAAACGCAAAGGAAAGATCGTTGACCTGAATCATAAGCCACCACCTTTGCGACGCAACAGATACAGAAAGAATGGCGCTCCCAGCAGCGCGGTAACAACACCTACGGGGATCTCCGCCGGGGCATAAAGGCTGCGGGCAATGGCATCTGCAATGATCAGAAAGCTGCTGCCGAGCAAGGCGGAAAATGGTAGTAATAATCGATGTCCCGGCCCCCAGATTAATCTGCAGATGTGCGGAATGACCAACCCGACAAAACCAACTAATCCAGCCATAGAAACGGCACATGCGGTCAAAGCCCCTGCCAAAGCAAAAAGAATCAAACGTGTTTTACCGACATTCATCCCCAGATCAGCAGCGGTTTCTTCTCCCTGAGTGAGTAGATCCAGATTAAGAGATTGGGACCAGAGCAATAGAAAACCGATCAGAACCCACAACCAACCCCAGGCAAGCCAGTCCGGGTTAGCCAGGGAAAGGTTTCCTGCCAGCCAGAAAATTGCCTGCCGGGTAGCATCAGATGGCGCTCTCCAGAGAAGAAATAGCAATATTGCTGCAGCCAGGCTTCCAACCATTACACCAGATAAAATCAAGGTGTGAGAGGAACAGGTATGGGCTTGTGCAACCAGATAAACCAGCAGTAGAGCCGTAAGCGCACCAATAAAGGCGGCAACGGGAATGATAATGGGAGATTGAAATCCGAAGGTCAGGGCGATGACGGCACCCAGCGCCGCGCCGCCGGAAACCCCGAGTAAATAGGGATCGGCGAGTGGGTTGCGCAAAACTGCCTGAAAGGTTACTCCCGACAAGCTTAAAGCAGCACCAACAAGTCCCGCAAGAAGTGCTCTCGGCAAGCGGATTTCCCAGATGATGACTTGTTCAATGCTGGCTCCCGGTCCCTGTAGAAAGAGAGTCAGCAGTTTATTCCAGGAAAGGTCAAGACTTCCTGTTGAGAGTGAAATCACTATGGCAATTAAGGGAGAGAGCAGCAGGAGTAATAAACCGCTTTTTTTTGCCAACTTAGTCATTGAAAAAGATGCCTGGATGGAGGGCTTGAGCTAGAGTTTCAATGCCAAGAATCATTCTTGGACCAGGACGGTGAATCCAGTCAGCATCTATATTGATAATGCGTTGATTCTGTACCGCCCGCAATTGCGGCCAGCGATCAAAATAATGCTTGGGATCGGGTTGCCCAGAGTAAGACGAAACAATAATAGTTTCAGGATCAACGGTTAATAACGCCTCGATATTCCAGGTTGGATAGCGGGATGGTCCTTTGGGGACAACATTCTGACCTCCGGCGATAGTAATGATATCAGCCACAAAAGTGTCTGGACCTGCGACTGTAAGTGGTTGTAGCAGCACACATTCAAGGGTTGTTGGCCTTTCAGAGCTGGAGATTTTCTGTTGAATTCTTTGGATTCTCATTTCGATAGAATTGACCAGTTGCCTGCTCTGTTCTTCAGCCCCGGTGATCTTTCCGAGGTCCTGGATTGTTTCAAGCGTTGCAGCGATCGTTTGTGGATAGACAACATAGACAGGGATTTGCAACAACTCTAACCTGCGTACGAGGGCGGGGCGGTTCATGTCCGCTGCAGCAATAATCAAGTCTGGTTTATGAAGGAGAATACTTTCCAGGCTGGGGTCGGAATAGTTCCCAACCTTTGGTAGTTTTTGAGCTGCTTCTGGATAAGTGCAGAAATCAGTGACGGCGACGATGTGTTTTTCGAGACCAAGTTTGAATAATATTTCGGTCACGCTTGGAACCAGAGACACAATTCGTTCTGGGGTGTGAGGAAGGGAAATCTGACGATCCATTGCATCAGAAAAACTGGCCCCACTTGCTGTAACGGAAAACAACAAAACCAGAAGACCGCCGAAAATAAGATTCTTAAGCATATTCATCCTGAAGTACTAACTAAGGGCTGATTCTTTATCAGCCCTTAGTTTAGAGTAATTTGCAAGGATTAGAAAGAAAGTTTGATTCCTGCGTAGCCAGAGACGCCTGCTGTTCCGTACCCGGCGACTTCTTCGTAATTCTCGTCAAACAGATTATCCACACGTCCGAACAATTTCAGAGAGTTGTTAATCTGATAGGAGGTGGCCAGGTTGATAAGTGTGTAACTGAGGAGAGTCTCACCGCTGTAATCCCCATCATAGCGATCACTGGTATAGATTGCATTCAAATTGATTTGCCACTTTTCGGTCGGATATAAATTGCAATCGACAGTCCCCTTATGCAGCGGACGACGAGCCAATCGGGAGCCATCTTTATCTTCAGAATCTGTGTAGCTGTAACCCAGTTGCACATCGATCATTTCTGTCGGGTACCAGGTGACCGTTGATTCTATCCCTCGAGTCTTGTATTTACTGACGTTTTGATAGGTATAAGTTGAATAATCGAAATCTATGTAATCATCGATATCGTTGGAAAACCAGGTCACGTTTACAATGAAACTATTGTTGAAGAAATTTTGCTCAACGCCGATATCCCAGCTAAAACTTTCTTCAGCATCAAGATTCTCATCGCCATAGGAACTGAAAAGTTGATAAAGTGTGGGGGCTTTGAACCCGGTGCCGACAGAACCTTTGATGCGGGTTCCTGTTTGCTCGAAATTGTACATAGGAGCGATTCGCCAGGTCGTTTGACTGCCGAAATTTTCATGATCATCAAAGCGCACCCCGATAGCGGTATTCAGATTGCCTATGGTCATTTGTTCCTGGAGAAACAAGGCCTTGGTCGTAGCATCCCCATCAGTTGTGCCAAAATAGTAGCTGTCAAATTCCTCTTTTTCATTTTCAATGCCAGCAACAATAGTGTGGGCCTGATTCACTCGAAAGGTGTTCTGTAAATCGAATTTAGTGGATTTGCCATCATATTCGCTGTTATCCCAATAGTCCCTTTTTGTCTCTGTTCGAGACGCTCCAACAGTCATCTTCCAGCGGTTGTCGAGAAGATTCAGGACTCCTTCAATGCGTCCGATCAATTCACGGCTATCCTGATAGATTCCCTTTTCGGTTGGGATAGAGCTACTGGTTGTGAAATCATAAATATCTGAGTCATAATCGTACTTAGCCGTTGTTGTCCTCAGGTTGACGTTGAGTGCAAAGGTTTCAGTTGGTTTGATTCCGATGTTCAATGATACGGATGTATTCCTGTATCCGTCATTTTCCGAAAAGCCATCGTCTTCATTATAGCTAGAGTATCCATCTGTATCAGTGCGGGAAATTGCAAATGCAGTTGAAACGACGTCCTTGGCTAATGAGAATCCTGCATTCTCACGCCAGGTGTTGTACGATCCCCCTTCAACAGAGGCGTAACCCTGGGGTGTTTGTGTTCCCTTGCGGGTGATGATATTGATGACACCTCCAATAGCATCAGATCCATAAAGCACGCTTTGAGCACCGCGAACAACTTCTATCTGTTCGATATTGTCGACGCTTAAATTGGCTAAATTGGCACCCCCTCCGATTGTCGAGGTGTCTTTGAATTCTATCCCGTCAATCAATACAAGGGTATGCTTGTTATCAGTCCCTCGTAGAAAAACAGAGCTGTTTGCTCCTGTTGGACCCTGTTGTAAAATAGTGACCCCGGGAATACTCCGCAGGACATCAAGAACCCTGGGTTGCTGCTTTGCTTCAATTTCCTCTGCTGTAATTACTGTGACTGAACTGGCGATTTGACTCAATGCGGTTGCAGTTCGCGTGGCAGTGACTACAATCGGATCAAGCCTGGTCACTTCGGCCTGGAGCGGCCCTGCTGTGAGTAGCAGGGTGCATAATACGATGAAACTTTTCCTCATTTTTGTTCCTCCTGTTTTCCCGTGAGAGCTGACGATCGCGCAATAAAAAAACCCGACACCATGACAGGTGCGGGTTTCCGTATTTTTCCGCGCTCGTCCACGCTCCCTTGCCCGGGGAGATAAAAGTGGATGTTCTACGGCAGGTCTTCTGACTTACGAGCTTTCGACATTTTTTCAGTCGAAGAAACGGACGCCTTCCCAGTTTTCACCAGTGGCATTTTGTCCGACCTAACTCGATTACAGCGGCGGGTCCGTGGAGGATTTACACCTCACTTCCCTTTTTATGCTTATTAAGCACCGTAAAACGATTCAATTGTGGCAATGCTTATAAAGAATGCTGCTCTTTGTGTCAAGGATTCAAAAAATTACAATGATTTTATGGTGGCAACCTTGTGGCAAAATTAATACTCAATTCCCTTTCGTGCTGGAACCCCATTTTCAAGAGCATGTTTATGGGGAACCATTTCTGTCACGGTATCGGCCATTTCAATCATTTTTGGGGTTGCATTACGTCCTGTGAGGACAATATTCAGATCATCACGAGAGTCTGCAACTGCATTAAGCAGTTGTTCCTCAGCGATCAGCCCGCAGGCGATAGAACCGCAGATTTCATCGAGAATCAGCAGGTCATAATCGCCACTCTGCATCGCTTGGCATGCAGTTGCAAGGGCTTGTTGAGCTGCCTCTCTGTGGGCTGAGTATTTGGGATGATCGGGCTTCGGCACGAATCCAAGGCCGGTCAGGCGGACATCAATTCCCAGTTTTTCACGTAAACTGACCAATTCCCCGGTGGAATCGTCTGATTTCATGAACTGGAGGATCAAAATCCTCTGCCCATGCCCCGCAGCGCGGAGTGCCATACCAAAAGCTGCTGTCGATTTTCCTTTGCCATCACCAGTGAAAATCAGGATGTTTTTTGCCATAAGTATCCCTTAAAAATGAGTAGAGGTTGATATGATTTCAAGATATTGTGAGATGTGTTAGTGATTAGAATGTAAATCAATATGCCCTGTGCACGCAATAAATACAAACAAAGAGAAATTGCCACTTTTTGATTTCGACAGAGGCTTCTCAAGCTGCTGTAATCATGCTACCTATATTCCTTTACAACGACAATTTACTCCACAATGGACAGAGAGGTGTCGAAGATGGTTTTTGAAAAAATTGGCTTGCAGGTGCCGAAGATTTTGTTGCCGAAGCAGGGGACAGATATGCAAAGTTGGGCGGTCATCGCCTGTGATCAATATACCTCCGATCAGACCTATTGGCAGCGTTTGGAACGACAGACAGCAGCAAACATTTCGACTCTGAACCTGGTTTTTCCCGAAGTGTATCTGGATGATGATGACACCGAAGAGCGGATTGTTGCTATCAACAGAACTATGGAAGAATATCTGGCAGATGGCAGTTTGGTAGAACAACCCCCCGGTTTTATCCTTGTTGATCGTAAAACTTCAGCTGTTGAGTCACGCAAAGGGCTGATTGTGGCCCTCGATCTGGAACAGTACGATTATACGCAGGGGGCAAAGAGTCTGATTCGAGCAACCGAAGGGACCATCCTGGATCGATTGCCACCACGAATCAAAGTGCGGGAACATGCGCCGATAGAATTGCCACATATCATGGTGCTGCTTGATGATCCGGAGAGGACGGTTATCGAACCGCTGTTCAACGAAAATCTTGAGGTCGCTTACGATTTTGAACTGTTGGAGAATGGTGGACATATCAAGGGGTATCGTGTTGATCAACCGGAATTGATCAATCGGGTCGCTGCAGCGCTGGAGCGCCTGGCTGATCCTGACACCTACCGGGATAAATACGGCAACGATAATGTCATGCTTTATGCTATGGGTGATGGCAATCATTCGTTTGCGACCGCCAAGGCTATCTGGGAAAAACTGAAGCAAGAGGCTGATGATCCGGTTCAGATCATGAATCATCCCGCCCGTTTTGCTTTGGTTGAACTGGTCAATGTTCATGACTCAGGCCTTGAGTTTGAAGCAATCCATCGGGTGTTGTTCAACGTCAATTGTGTTCATCTGCGGCAACAGATGGAAACGTTTTTCGCCGCACGAAAAACGCCTCTGACTTTTACTTTATGTGCAGATTTAGTAGAGGCAGAATCAGTCGCAGATGGTAGCGAAGGGGCCCATTCCTTTCCGATGGTTCTCGGAGGAAAATTTGCGGCCTGTGTGGTTGAAAACCCGGAATATACTTTAACCGTTGCGACATTGCAGGCGTTTCTTGATCAGTATCTGGAAGATAATCCGACGGCGCGTATCGACTATATTCATGGGGAAAAGGCTGTCACCGATCTTGGTAGCGAGACGGGTTGTGTGGGGTTTTATCTGCCGGCGATTTCCAAGCATGACCTGTTCAAAACAATTGTGCTGGACGGGGCATTGCCACGCAAAACCTTCTCGCTGGGTGAAGCGGATGAAAAGCGCTTTTACCTTGAATGCCGGCGCATCAAAGCCTAGCGGTGAAGCCCGTTAAGAGCGTCGTTTTTGATGTTGGACGGGTGCTGATTGATTTCAGCTACGACCAGTTTTTTGCCCTGCTTAACGCACGGGGTGGACAAGTTTATGACGAAGCTGATTTTTCCGCACGGGCCGGTTTAATTCCGTACGAGCATGGCCGGATCAGCAACCAGCAGTTTCTCAAACAGGTTAACGCGTTGTTGACGCGGCCGTTCTCTGAGCAGGAGTTGACGGCGGCCTGGAACGATCTTTTCAGTCCTTGTTCGCAGATGCTTACTTGCGCTAGACAGCTGAAAAAGCATTGCCGTGTCTATCTCCTGTCCAATACCAGTGAACTGCACTGGCAGCACCTCAAAGAAACTTATGGACTTAGCCAGATTTGCCATGACCTTTTTGCGTCCTATGAGGTCGGGGTGATGAAGCCCAATGCTGAGATTTTTACCGCAGCACAACAGCGCTTTGGGTTGACACCAGAGGAAACACTGTTTATTGATGATAAACAGGAAAATGTTACGGGAGCGATTGCCTGCGGCTGGCAAGGGTTATGGCATGAGGATGCGGATGCAACCATTGCCACGCTGAAGATGCTGGTTGAATTTGATGTCTGAACGCTCTTTTCCCGCCGTTCCCGGCAGCTATCTGCTCTGGCTTTATCTGCCACGCGCAACGCAGATCAGTATCGGTCGCTTGGGCCGTTACCATTGTCGGCGTGGCTGGTATTTCTATTGTGGGAGCGCCTTTGGTCCCGGAGGGTTGCGGGCACGACTGGATCATCATCTGCGGCGATCAGAAAAACGTCACTGGCATATCGATTACCTGAAGGAGTGGGCTGATATCCGTGCTGTCTGGCTATGTCGAGGAAGTAATCGCGAGCATGACTGGAGCCGATTACTCATGGAACTGGAAAACGCCGAATGGCCAGTGCCAGGGTTCGGTTCCAGTGATCGTGAGTGCCGTAGTCACCTGGTCTATCTGCCAAAGAGACCGGCAGCGGGGAATGTGCGAAATTTGCTGACCGGTGATTGTCGGATAGAGCCTTATAATTTGCCACGCGGGCTGCCTTCGCCGCTTTGCTGAAAACCTCGCATCAATTGAATCAGGAGAGATCAATGGATACGCGTTATTACCAACCAATTCCCTGTGGCGCCAACTTGCCGTTGGATAATCCCCACGCTTTTTCTGTCTCCATGCCAACCTATCAGGATGTGGTTGATTATGAAGAAGAGGCTAATGGCATCCTGGAGCGGATTAAAAACGCCTATCCCCGGATCCTGTTTCATCCCTATGTGAGACAGGCAGCGCAGTTTATCAGGGCGGAAAAGAAGCTTGATGAAAGAGGGATCTGCTATATTCTGCCTTCGTTGAATTCTGCGAATCATGTTGCGCAACTCTCAGGAACCTCGCCGCAGATCTATGAATATGAAGGCTATGCTATCGCCTATTTCCCGGAGTCTGCAGATGATACTCCCGCGGACTATTATGGCCTGATGAGGAACTGCGGTTATATGATTTACTCCCGCGAAGCAGAGGATTTTCTCCGTTCTCATGGTGTGGAGCTTCCCGAGTGGCAGGAGGAGTATAACACCACCAATCCTGAAGAGCAGATACTCAACATCCTCCAGCAGGGCTACGGCAAATCAAGAATCACTCTTTGTGGATCGGGGATGAACGCGATCTATGCAGCCTACGCGGCCATTAAGCAGACCGTTGCTGCAGAGCGGGATATTTTTGTCCAGTATGGCTGGATTTACACTGACTCGATCCATATTCTCAGAAAATGCAGCAATGAATTTCATCAGATCGGGCGTGTGACCGATTTCGAAGAACTGAAAACCTACCTTGAGAAAAACGGCCATCGTGTTGCCGGTGTCATTACTGAAACGGTTTCCAATCCCCTCCTGCAGACCCCGGATCTTCCAGCTCTTGCAGCGCTGGCACGGCAATACGGATTCACGGTTATTCTGGATAACACCTTTGCGACCCCCTGGAACGTTAATGTCACCCCTTATGCCGATATTATTGTTGAGAGTCTGACCAAGTTTGCATCAGGAAAAGGTGACTGTATGGGAGGTGCGATTATTATTCCCGAACAGTCACAACTGTCGAAAGTTACAGAAGAGGCCATGGGGGAATTTATTATTCCTTTCAAGGGGAGGGATCTGCAGCGCCTCGGTTGTACTATCCGCGGCTATCATGAACGGGTCAAGCTAGCCAACCAGAACGCTGCGGAACTCGTTGAATATCTTGAGAATCACTCGCAAGTGAAAGTTGTCCACCATGTCTTCGCGGAGGCAACCTGCGAAAGTTACCGCAAGATTGCAAAAGATGATAGCTGCTACGGAGGTGTTATCTCATTTGTTGTCGATGGTGATTTTCAAACTTTTTACGATAATCTGGATCTTCCCAAGGGGCCCAGCCTCGGTTGTGATTTCCCGTTGGCGATGAGCTACACCCTTTTGGCCCACTGGGATCTGGTAAAAGAGCCAGGACAGAAGACCCTCAATACAATGGGCATTTCCCCGTGGTTGATACGTCTTTCTGTCGGTGAAGATTCACCGCAGCTTATTATTGCAGCAATGGAAAGAGCCTTCCAAAGTTTTTAGCTTAGGATAAATAACAAGACGGGGTGAGCTGTACAGCTCACCCCGTTTACGGTCTAGTTTTAAATGTATCTAAGCTTTCATTGGGCAATTTCAGGCGTCATGCCCCGCCGGTAAAAACAGGTTTAGCAATACACCGATAACACCAGCAAGGCCAATCCCGCCCAGTTAAACAATTGCAAGGTCAAAACTCATCCCGCCAATGCCGAAGACCAGAATGATAGCTACGATAGCCAGATTACGCGGTTGCATCAGATCAGTGCCTGCTTTAACCAGGGTGTTGATACCGATGACGGCAATGGCGCCAAACAGCAAAACCATAATTCCACCCATGACTGGGACCGGGATCGTGTTCAAAAAGCCACCAAGTTTGCCGATAAATGCCAGTAGGATCGCAGTGATAGCTGCCCAGGTCATGATCGCAGGATTAAACGATTTTGTTAGCGCGACCGCTCCGGAAACTTCCGAATAGGTTGTGTTGGGAGGGCCGCCAAGCAGAGCGGCAAAGCTGGTTGCAACCCCATCGCCGAGAAGGGTGTTTTCGACGCCGGGATCATCCACATAGTCTTTTCCTGAAATGCCGCCAATTGCCAGAATGTCACCAAAATGTTCAATTGCAGGAGCGATGGCAACCGGAACAATAAACAGGATGGCTTCCAGATTCCAGGTCGGGAAAGTGAAGTCTGGCATCGCAAACCAGGGAGCTGTGGCAACCTTTTGCATGGAGATTAATGCTGGACCCGTCCAGTTTTGTAATGTTCCTGGATCAAAAGCGGCCTGAGTGGATGCGGTAAAGCCAGTGCCATCAAGAATCAGTGACACCACATAGCCCGCAGTGATTCCACTTAAGATCGGAATCAGTTTAAACAGTCCACGGCCGAGAAGAGAAACCAGAATGGTGACAGCTAAGGCCACGCCGGCGATGATAAGGGCAGTCGTTTCTGGAACCAACCATGCGGAGCCATCTCCGGTGCGCCCGGAAGCCATATGGATTGCTACCGGTGCCAATACCAGACCAATAACCATAATGACGGGTCCCGTGACAATGGGGGGTAAAATTTTGTGCAGAACTCCTGATCCAAAGACCCGTACGACCGTACTGAGCACCGCATAGAGTAAACCAGCAGCGACCAGACCGCACATTGTCCCAGATATTCCCCATTGGCCGACTCCGTAGATAATTGGGGCAATAAAAGCGAAACTGGAAGCCAGGAAAACCGGTACCCGACCACGAGTGATCAGTTGGAAGATCAGAGTTCCAGCTCCAGCTGTGAATAACGCAACATTAGCATTAAGTCCCGTCAACAGGGGAACCAACACCAAGGCTCCAAATGCGACAAACAGCATCTGCGCTCCAAGCAGGCAGTCCTTGAATCGAAAATTATAATCTGTGGGGGATGGGGTCTGACTCATGTTTTTAAATCCTTCTCAGCAAAAGGTTGTAGAAACTTACTTAGTCCCAAATATTTTATCTCCGGCGT
Organism: Desulfuromusa sp.; assembly: GCA_036351455.1. Lineage (GTDB taxonomy): Bacteria > Desulfobacterota > Desulfuromonadia > Desulfuromonadales > Geopsychrobacteraceae > Desulfuromusa. The sequence goes on along the minus strand of JAZBPC010000019.1, from coordinate 33,216 downwards.
CACCAAGACCGGGAAGAATATAGCCGTTTTCATTCAGTCGCTCATCAATTGATGCCACGTAGATATCAACATCGGGATGTTCTTTTTTGACCCGCTCGATTCCTTCTGGAACCGCTACCAAGAAGAGGCCACGAATGCTTGTGCAGCCGGCTTTTTTCAGCATATTGATACAGGCAACCAGTGAGCCGCCGGTGGCCAGCATTGGGTCAAGAATCAAGGCGGTGCGATCATTGATATTGCTGGTGAACTTTTCATAGTAGGCAACTGGTTCCAGAGTCTCCTCGTTCCGGTACAAACCAACAACGCTAACCCGTGCACTGGGAATCAGGTCGAGGACCCCATCCATCATTCCAAGTCCGGCTCTGAGGATTGGAACAACTGTAATTTTTTTCCCTTTGATTTTCTCAACGCTGACAGGACCGTTCCATCCAGTGATTGTTTCTGGCTCGGTTTCCAGGTCTTTGGTCGCTTCATAGGTGAGCAGCCGGGCAATTTCGGAGGCAAGCTCCCGGAAATCCTTGGTGCTGATATCGTGTTGACGGATCAGACCCAGTTTATGTTTGACCAGCGGGTGATTGACTTCAAAGACGGCCATATTTCTCTCCTTGGGGAATGAATTTCAGTTGATTTAACAGCGCAGCATAAAAGTATCGATTCTGTTGGTCAAGAACTTAACAGGTGATATTGTGTTAGTCTTAAGTAATGTTATCAAGCTACTGTAAAAAACTAACTTTCTTCTTTTCCGGAAGTTGCGTTATAGTGCCCGGCTTGTTGGTCTATTGATCTCGCTTTCTAGTGTCTGGATTTTTTATAAATGGGTTCAGTTTCTTTTAAACATCGTATTGAATATCTAGCATTACTTTTTGTCGCAACTATTGTCAGACGGCTACCTCGGAAAGCTGCCCTCAACCTTGGACGCATACTGGGCCGTTTGGGGATGAAGCTTTTGCCGGGTCGCTATCGTCAGGCAAAAGAAAATATGTCCAGAGCTCTGCCGGAGTTAAGTCACGAGGATCTTGAAAGTAACTTGCGTAAGTGTTTTGAACATTTCGGGATTTGTAGCGTTGAAATGTTGAGGCTGGATTTTTTCAAATCTGATAACGATGATATCCATAACTACATCGATATTACCGGGTCGACGTTTCTTGAGAAAGCTATGGCTCTTGATAGAGGTGTTATTCTGCTGACTTGTCATCTGGGCTTCTGGGAGTTGGGAGCTTGCATTCCTGCCGTATTGGGAGTACCGGTTGATATTGTTGCAAAACCTTTAAAAAATCCATTGACTGATGTTTATTTTGAAAAGATCAGAAAAACCTTTGGTGCCGATATTCTTTCCAGTCGTAAGGGGGCCAAGAGGATACTGAAATCCCTGCGTGCTAAAAGAATAGTTGGAATTTTGTTGGATCAACACATTTCTCCCCCCGGCTCAGTGGCTACAGATTTTTTTGGCCGCCAAGCGTATACGACAACGGCAATAGCCAATCTGGCAATGAAATATCAGGTTCCCGTGGTGCCCATTTTTTGTTTGCGGAAACCGGATGATTGTTATGATGTCTGGTTTGAGCCAATGTTGTTATTGGATGAAGATGAGAAGCAGAGTGTGGAAAGCAATACCCAGCGTTTTACTGATATTATTGAATCAGCAATTCGTCGTGATGTGACCCAATGGTTCTGGATGCATAAGCGCTGGCGGGTTAAAACAGATAAAGTTAAAGGGAATACAAGTGAGTAAAGAATTACAACGAGAAATAGCCAAGCGTCGGACCTTTGGCATTATCAGTCACCCGGATGCCGGTAAAACGACTCTGACCGAAAAATTGTTATTGTTTGGCGGAGCAATCCAGATGGCGGGGACAGTCAAGGCGCGAAAGTCCAATCGTCATGCGACCAGCGACTGGATGAGTATTGAAAAAGAACGGGGAATTTCCGTTTCATCTTCAGTGATGAAATTTAATTACCGTGATTTTGAAATCAACTTGCTCGATACCCCCGGTCACCAGGATTTTTCCGAAGATACCTACCGGGTTCTGACAGCTGTTGATAGTGCGCTGATGGTGATCGATAGTGCCAAGGGAGTTGAGCCGCAGACCGAAAAGCTGATGGAGGTCTGCCGGATGCGCAATACGCCGGTGCTGACTTTTATCAACAAGCTTGACCGTGAGGGTCTTGAGCCTCTTGACGTCCTTGCAGATATTGAGGACAAGCTGCAGATTGAATGCACTCCGCTCTCCTGGCCCATCGGCATGGGGAAACGTTTTCGCGGTGTATACAATCTTTATCGCAAAGAGTTGAATCTGTTTCGACCAGGTGATGATGTTCGCAGTACGCAGACAGTCAAGATTGCCGATCTGAATGATCCGAAGTTGGATGAATTGCTGGGAAGCCAGGCGGAAGAGTTGCGCGGGGATATTGAATTGCTGGAAGGGGCGGCCAATCCATTTAATCTTGATGATTATTTATGTGCCAGCCAGACCCCGGTATTTTTCGGTAGCGCTATCAATAATTTTGGTGTGCAGGAAATGTTGGATGCTTTTGTTGAGCTGGCACCAGCTCCTGGAATGCGGGAAACCGTAGAACGGGTTGTTGAGCCAGACGAGGAGCAATTCTCAGGATTTGTGTTTAAAATTCAGGCAAATATGGATCCGGCACACCGCGACAGAATCGCTTTTCTCCGTATCTGTTCGGGGCAATTTACCCGTGGAATGAAAGTCAAACATCATCGTCTTGGAAAAGAGGTTGCGCTGTCTAATGCCACTATTTTTATGGCTCAGGACCGAGCCAATGTTGAGTCGGCTTTTCCCGGTGATATTATCGGCTTACATAACCATGGAACAATCAAGATTGGCGATACTTTTACCACTGGAGAGACCCTCAAGTTTACCGGAATCCCCAGTTTTGCTCCTGAGCATTTCCGTCGTGTCCGTCTGAAAGACCCGCTGAAATCGAAACAGTTGCAAAAAGGGCTGACTCAGTTGGCGGAAGAGGGGGCGGTGCAGGTTTTCAAACCGGTGACCGGGGCAGAATTTATCCTTGGAGCCGTTGGCGTGTTGCAGTTCGATGTCACCATGGAGAGGCTGAAGGCTGAATATAATGTGAATGCTGTTTACGAGGGTGTGGATTACACGACCGCGCGATGGGTTGAATGCTCAGATCGAAAACTCTTTGAACAATTTCAAAAAAAGGAACAGGGACGCCTTGCTCACGATGCGGAAGGCCATTTAACTTATCTGGCAGCGAGCGAATGGCGCTTGGGACATACCATGGAAGAGTGGGAAGGGGTGCAGTTTCTGAAATCCCGTGAACATAGTTGATGATGAACAACAGTGGGAACAATTAAAATGTGGGGTCGCAGTGCGGCCCCTTTTTTGTTGTCTGCTTGAGATCAAGTCTGCTATATTTGTTTTTATTCATTATCTGTTTTTATTTTTTGGGAGATGATCGTTGCTGATGGGTTTGAAAGAATCCTGCTATTTTGCCAGCAAACGAACCGCCAAGCGTTGATTTTGAGTTCCTTTTGAGACATGAGAAAATCTGAATGATAGGTAGAAAAGCAAAATATATATCCATTAAGGGCAGGCTCAGACAGATCTCAATTGCTGTCCTCCTGATTTTTCTTTCGATGATTATTACCCTTTATTTTGCCTCCAGAAGAGTGCGTACAAGTGTTGACCACATTGTTAAAACGACCCTGGAACAAACAACTCAAAATTTACAGAAGAGTCGCGATTTTGGACTGCTGAATGCTCGTTTGAGTGTTTTTAAGAGTACTTTTTATCTCGATGACATTTGGTATCAAACCGAGAGCAAGGGAATACTAAAGGACATCTCTCGTTTACACAAAGTCGTTTCTGATTCTGAGATGGCGCCCCTGCTAGAACAGTTGAATAAGCAATTTACAGTCTATCTGCAACGTCGAGAATGGATCAATTACCTTTTGTTTTGGCGTTCCGAAGAAGATGAAGATATCGGTGAGCTGTTTTTACTTCTGCAGGAAATAGTGGCTGAAAAAATGATCAAAGTCACGTTAGAGGGTGGTGATGCTGATTATTTGGATCAACTGGCGCTGTTGATTTCCAGATGCCAGGAAGGCTTATCAAAAATTGCGAAAATTAATGCGGAAGAAAACCCTGCACATTTGCTGACTGCTTCAATTGGTTCGCCAATCCCTTTAACAGGGGAGCTTGACCGTTTAGTTTTGCAGTTGCGCACTTTGAGTGTTTCAGAACCACCTCTCGATCGCCTGGGCAAACACCTGATAGATCATTTTTCGTATTATCAATATCAGATGCAACAATATCACAACGAAATGATTCGATTAGGCGAATTGGGCAGAGGTTTAGACGAGTTAACAGGGCAAATTTTAACCACCATGGAGCAGCTTGACAGAAGCACCGCTGCCACTGCGCATGAATCGCATCGACAAATAAGCAAGACGATCATAACGACTTCCATGTCTGTGCAGCTTCTGTTATTGCTCGTGGCGATTTCATTCTGGTTCGTACTCAGAAACCTGTTCAAAAAACATATCCAGATTCCTATGGGGTTGGTTAGCGCACGTTTGGAGGCTTTTCAACAGGGTGATCACAAGTCACCAATGCAACTGGATCGGCATGACGAATGGGCTGATATTGAGACGGTTTTTAACCTGATGCTGACGGATCTGGAAGAAGGTCTTTCTGCTTTACAAAAGTCGGAACAGAGTTATCGTGACATTTTCAATAATTCGACTGACGGTATTTTTCAGGCAACAGCATCGGGCGATCTTTTAAATGTTAATCCCGCTTTGGCAAACATGTGTGGTTACAGTTTCTCAGATGAAGCAGAGAAAGTTTCGGAATTGGCTGGCCTCAATCTTCAGAAGCATATCTATCTGCTAGAAGAGGATCGAAATCGATGGCTTCATTCGGTTCGCCAGCATGGGGAGGTGAAAAATTTTGAAGTCCAGCTGTTGCGTAAAGACGGCAGCGTTTTCTGGGCTGCCGTGAATGGACATCTGGTCCGTGACTCGACTGGCCATATCAGTTCTATTGAGGGAACTGTGAGGGATATCTCCGCCCAGAAAGTGGCTCAAGAGACTGTCCAGCAGCTTCATGTTTATTTGCAGAACATCATCGATTCAATGCCTTCGGTGTTGATAGGTGTCAATATCAATATGGAGGTTACCCTCTGGAATAAGCGCGCTGAGGAGGAAAGTATCCTGACTGCTGAGGAGGCGCATGGTCTATCTATGGGCAAGGTCTGTCGCTTGTTCGATTCAAAGGCCTATATGCCGAAGTTGGTGGAAACAATACAAACCCGTAAGCCGACACGGATGTTAAGGGTAGAGAGCATCAAAAAGGCAAAAGATGGTGGGAGTCGTTTCTTTGATATCCTCATCTATCCGCTGTCCTTGACTGAAGCCAGTGGAGCCGTCATCCATATGGATGATGTTACTGAACGGTTGCGTTTAGAAGCGATGATGGTCCGTTCTGAAAAAATGCAATCAATCGGTGGTTTGGCAGCGGGGCTAGCTCATGAAATTAATAACCCTTTGGCTGTTATTTTGCAAAGTGTTCAGGTTATGACGCGGCGCCTATCGCCAGATTTAGATAAAAATCGAGAAACAGCTCAAGATTTGGGAACGACGATTGAGACAATCAGCGAATACACCAGGCTCCGTGGCTGTGAGAAAATGCTCCACTCGATCTCAGATGCTGGCCAACGTGCGGCTAAAATAGTTGAGAATATGCAGAGTTTCAGCCGGCGTGGAACGTCTAACTTTATTCCCTGTTCCCTTCAAAATCTGCTGGAGAGAATGGTTGAACTTGCCGCTAGCGATTATGACATGCGCCATCAATTTGACTTCAAAAAAATTAAAATCGTCCGCGAATTTCAGCCTGTTGCTGACCTGTGTTGTGAGGCAACCCAGATCCAACAAGTTTTTCTCAGTTTGTTGAAAAATGCTGCACAAGTTTTGAGCCAGGGGGTAGATGAACCACAGATAGCCCTGAGAATTTCCCCTTATGGGAAAAATCATGTTTCTTTGCAGATTGAGGATAACGGGCCAGGGATGGAGGCAAGTGTCGCTACGAGGATTTTTGATCCATTCTATACAACGCGGGAAGTCGGACAGGGGCCCGGACTTGGATTGTCGATTGCGTACTTCATTGTAACCCATAATCACAAAGGGCGTTTGACTGTTACATCGGAACCAGGACGGGGTAGTTGTTTTGAGATGATTTTACCATTAAAAAATGACGAGGAATCTTTCATCTTCTGAGTGTTTTTTTAACTTTGACTGTTGTGGTGGAGGTTTGCTCAGAGTAGATTTTCTTGCATGTTGCTACTTTTAAGGTTGTTCCTGTCTCTCATATAATCAAGACTGTCCGTGATCGGGCAGTCTTTTTGGTTATATCACTTGCAGATCATGACTTAATCTGGTGATAATCAGAAAAAATTCCTACCTTGGATTTGAAAGGGGAAAACATGAAAAGAACATCGGTCAAAGATTTGCTGCAAGCGCAGCAACCGGAAGAAGCTGTTTGCGTGAAAGGTTGGGTGCGCTCCATAAGGCGGGGTAAAGGGGTTGCTTTTATAGCTCTGAATGATGGTAGTTGCTTTGCTTCTGCCCAGATTGTGTTGAGCCCTGAAATTAATAATTATGAGGAGGCCTCCAGAGTTGGTACCGGGGCTTGCCTGTCCGTGACGGGTCAACTGGTGGCATCTCCGGCAGCAGGCCAGGCCTGGGAAGTACAAGCTCAAGACGTTGAAATTGTGGGCGAAGCCGATGAAAACTATCCACTGCAGAAAAAGCGACACAGCCTTGAATACTTGCGTTCTATCGCTCATTTGCGGCCACGATCCAATACCTTCGGCGCTGTGTTCCGGATGCGTAGTGCTCTTGCTTTTGCCGTTCATCAATTTTTCCAGCAGCGGGGTTTTGTTTATGTGCAGACCCCGATTATTACAGCTAACGATTGTGAAGGTGCCGGAGAGATGTTTCGGGTCAGCACTCTGGACCCGAGTCAACCGCCACAGCAGGATGGAAAAGTTGACTGGTCGCAGGATTTCTTTGGTGAGCGTACGGGTCTGACCGTGAGTGGACAACTGCAGGGGGAGTTGTTTGCCACAGCATTTTCCGACATTTATACTTTTGGACCAACGTTCAGGGCTGAAAATTCTAACACCAGTCGCCATGCTGCTGAATTCTGGATGATTGAGCCGGAAATTGCCTTTGCGAATCTGCGCAATAATTGCCAATTGGGAGAAGATTTCCTCCGCTATCTGGTTGTCTATGCCCTAGAGAACTGTCAGGAGGATCTTGATTTCTTTAATCAACGGGTTGAAAAAGGGTTGCTGGAAAAACTGGAAGCACTCGCAAAAGCACAATTCCGTACCATCACCTATACCGAAGCAGTGGAACTGTTACAGAAGTCAGGTCAATCGTTTGAATTTCCCGTCGAATGGGGGCATGATCTGCAGTCGGAACACGAGCGCTACCTAACAGAAAAAATCTTTTCAGGGCCTGTTTTTGTAATCGATTATCCCAAACAGATCAAGGCCTTTTACATGCGTTTGAACGATGATGATAAAACCGTTGCGGCTATGGATTTGTTGGTACCTCGAGTTGGTGAGATTATCGGTGGCAGCCAGCGTGAAGAGAGATATGATGTTTTACAGGCGCGGATGGAAGCCCAAGGTATTGCTGCCGGTGATATGGATTGGTATCTCGATATTCGTCGCTGGGGAACATGTCCTCATGCGGGTTTTGGTCTTGGTTTTGAGCGTTTGTTGATGTACTTGACCGGGATGGAAAACATTCGTGATGTGATCCCTTTCCCACGGACACCGGGACATGCAAAATTCTGATTTGAAGAAGATATTTGGATATACTCTTGTTGCCTTTTTTCTGCTTTGTCTCGTTGCTGGTGGCGCGATTGCCGAGGATCCAGAACAACTTGACCTGCCCGTGCGGATCGGTGGTGATTACAACTACCCCCCTTATGAATATCTGGATTCGGACGGCTTGCCAACGGGCTATAATGTTGAGTTGAGTCAAGCTGTTGCACGGGTCATGGGTATGGAGATCAATATCCAGCTTGGTTCCTGGGGAGATATGCGTCAGGCGCTGGAGCAGGGAGATGTCGATATCCTGATGGGGATGGCACACACTAAGGAACGTCTGGACGAGGTTGACTTTTCCATTCCCCATGCAAAAGTGCATCAGTCTATCTGGGTTCGGGATGACAACAAGACAATTCGTTCTGTCGAGGATCTGGTTGGCAAAGAGGTCATTGTGATGAAGGGGAGTGTGATGCACGATTTCATGCTTGAGAATGAAATTGCTGCGGACCTGTTTCTGGTGCAAACACTAGCAGAAGCCCTCAGGCTTTTGGCAACAGGGCACCATGATTGTGCCTTGGTTGCGAAACTTCCTGGTGAGTATCTGTTGAGTGATCCGGAGTTGAATCACATCCATCCTATTGCTCGGCCTTTGGTGGCACAAGATTATGGTTTTGCGGTTAAAAAAGGGAATCAGGAGCTGCTGGCACAGTTCAATGAAGGGCTTTCACTCCTGAAACAATCAGGTGAATATCGACAAATCAGGGAGAAGTGGCTTGGAGTTTTGCAGCAAGAGCCGATCACCTGGGAAAAGTTTATTCGCTATGGCGCATTGGTCATTGGACCATTAGTCCTGGTGCTGATTGCTTTTGCCCTTTGGTCATGGACTTTGCGGCGGCAGGTTGCTTTAAGAACGGAAGAACTGGAACGAGAAATTGCTGAAAGGATGCGTTCTGCTGAAGAGTTACAGATTCGTCAGAAACAATTGTTACATGCCGACAAAATGACCTCTCTGGGGATTCTGGTGTCCGGAGTTGCCCATGAAATCAACAACCCGAACGGGTTAATTCAGTTGAGCCTGCCGCAATTGAGTAAAGCCTATCAAAGTGTAGAGCCAATCCTTAACGAATATTACCTGATCCATGGGGACTTTAAATTCGGGTGGTTGAATTATTCGCGGATGCGTCAGGAAATTCCAAAGATGTTGGAGGAGATGCTTGAAAGCTCCAATCGGATCAAGCGGATTGTTGAAGATCTGAAAGATTTTGCACGACGGAACGACTCTGGATCGGATGACATGGTTGACCTGAATGAGGTCATCCGCTCTGCATTGCGGTTGGTTGATAATGCTCTCAGAAAAGCGACTCACCATTTTCAAGCTGATTATTCTCCTACACTGCCAAAATTCCGTGGCAATGGTCATCGTATCGAACAGGTTGTTGTTAATTTGATTTTAAATGCTTGTCAGGCGCTGACATCTGTGGAACAGGCGATTGAGTTACGCACCTACGTCCGTGAAGAAGAAAATATGGTCGTTTTTGAAGTTCGTGACCAAGGTTGTGGGTTGGATGAGGAAACCTTGCAGCGGATAACAGACCCTTTTTTCACAACAAAACGGGAAACAGGTGGAACTGGACTTGGACTTTCTGTGTCCGACGGTATTGTTAAAGATCATCATGGGCGGTTGGAGTTTTCATCTCAGCCCGGACAGGGAATGGTGGTGAAGTTGTTGCTGCCGATCTATGAGGAGCAGGGATGATGGAACAAAAATTATATCCACCGTTCACGGTATTACTGGTTGATGATGAGCAGCCATGGCTGAGAAGTTTAAGTTTAACCCTCGAAGGTCCCGGGGGCATTACAAACCTGATGCAATGTTCTGACAGTCGAGAGGTTATGACGGTTCTTAGTCAGCATGATATTGGCCTGGTTCTGCTAGATTTGACCATGCCTTACGTCTCTGGTGAGGAGTTGCTGGAGCAGATTGTTGCTGAATATCCACAGATCCGGGTCATTATTCTCAGTGGTATGAATCAGTTGGAGACAGCAGTCAACTGTATGCGTGCCGGAGCTTTTGATTATTTCGTTAAAACAGTCGACGAAGATCGTCTTGTCGATGGGGTGAGACGTGCAATTCGGATGGTTGAGTTAGAATCGGAAAATCTTGCTATCCGGAGGCGATTCTTTCACGATCAGTTGGATAACCCCGAAGTGTTTGCCCCAATCGTTAGTAATAATGCTGCGATGAGGGCCAGGTTTCAGTATCTGGAGGCGGTGGCACCCAGCAGTCAACCACTGTTGATAACGGGGGAAAGTGGGGTCGGTAAAGAACTGATTGCTCAGGCAATTCATGATCTCAGTGCTAATAGTGGTTTAATGGTTTCGGTTAATGTGGCCGGGCTGGATGATAATGTTTTTGCTGATACTTTGTTTGGGCATGTCCGTGGGGCTTTTACTGGAGCAGAGAATGCTCGTAAGGGGATGATTGAAAAGGCTGCAGGAGGGACACTGTTTCTTGACGAAATTGGCGATCTCAATGAGCCATCGCAGGTGAAATTATTACGGCTACTGCAGGATGGGGAATACTATCCGCTAGGAAGCGATCAACCGAAGCAGATGACTGCTCGGGTGGTCGTAGCGACCCACGCTGACCTGGAAACCAAGATGGCCGCAGGAGAGTTTCGCCGTGATCTTTACTATCGTCTTTATTCTCATCATGTTCATTTGCCCCCATTACGGGAGCGTAAAGACGATCTTCCCTTGCTGTTGGATCATTTTTTATCTGAAGCAGCGCTTAAACTAGGAAAAAAGAAACCTACTCCTCCCAAGGAGTTAGTGGTTTTGTTGTCAACTTATAGCTTTCCCGGGAATATCCGTGAATTGGAAGCGATGATCTACGATGCTGTAAGTCAGCATACTCAGAAAACCTTGTCGATGAAAAGTTTTCTTCAGCGGATCAATCCCCAAACTGACCCTCCACCGATTGAACCATCTGCCCTTGCCATAAACCCTTTTTCCACATTAAATGACTTGCCAACGTTGCAGCAGGCGGGGAAATTGCTGGTTGATGAGGCAATGCGTCGTTCTACTGGAAATCAAAGCGTTGCTGCACGTCTATTGGGAATTTCCCAGCCGGCACTAAGTAAACGGCTAAAATGAGTGAAAACAGATAAACCCCTATAACTTTTGTTATATTTATTCTTCAGGTTAAGATTGTTATGTTTCTTGAATCATTGCGCTTTTTTTGCTTTTAAGTAAAAATCATAACTTTTGTTATGGAGGTTTCCTTGCCGGAAATGTTATGTGAGGAGTAAAACAGAATTATAAATCAGCTACTTGGAGACTAATTTTGTGAATTTTTAGATGGTGGTATCATCTTTGCTAATAATCAGGTTTGCTTGGCGCTTAATGAGTCTAAAAATGCCCACGCTGGGTGGGTAAAACCAATTCTTTTTTAGGAGGAATACCAATGAAAAAAATGTTTATGTATCTGTTGGCTTTTGCTGTTGCCGCCAGTTTTGTTCCGGTCAGTCAGGCTGAAGCAATTGAGAATCAGTTTGTGACTATCGGTACTGGTGGTGTTACCGGTGTTTATTATCCAACAGGTGGAGCAATCTGTCGACTGGTTAACAAAACCAGAAAAGAGCATGGCATCCGTTGTTCGGTTGAAAGTACTGGCGGTTCTGTTTATAACCTGAATACCATTAGAGCTGGTGAGCTTGACATGGGTGTTGCTCAGTCTGACTGGCAATATCATGCTTATCATGGAACCAGCAAGTTTGCCGATCAAGGCCCTAACAAAGATCTACGTGCTGTTTTTTCTGTTCATCCTGAGCCCTTTACCGTTGTTGCCCGTAAAGATTCCGGGATCAAAAACTTTGTCGATCTTAAAGACAAACGTGTCAATATCGGCAATCCAGGTTCAGGTCAACGTGGTACTATTGAAGTGGTTATGAACGCCTATGGCTGGACCATGGATGATTTCAAGCTTGCTTCCGAGCTGAAGTCATCAGAGCAAGCTGCTGCATTGTGCGACAATAAAGTTGATGCTATGGTCTTTGTTGTTGGCCATCCAAGTGGATCAATCAAGGAAGCAACGACTTCTTGTGACTCAGTTCTGGTTAATGTCAGTGGTCCTAAAATTGATAAAATCATTGCAGACAACTCTTACTACCGTACAGCTACAATCCCTGGTGGAATGTATCGTGGTACTGATGAAGATACCAAGACCTTTGGTGTTGGTGCGACTTTTGTTTCTTCCGCTACGGTTCCTGAAGACGTTATCTATAATGTCGTTAAGGCTGTTTTCGAAAACTTCGAAGATTTTCAGAAGCTACATCCTGCTTTTGCCAACCTGAAAAAAGAAGAAATGATCAAGGACGGTCTATCCGCTCCTCTGCACGCTGGAGCAATCAAGTATTACAAAGAAGCTGGTTTGATGTAAATGGCTGCTTGACTCACATTTGAAAAGTGCACCGCGTTGGCGGTGCACTTTTTTGCTTGCATCAATGTGAAAGAATTGAGAGTTTTGAACATCTGAAATATAAATTATTTAAATAAAAGCACAGTATATTTTTCCTACCGAAGGACAGAATGCCATGACCAAGACGAACGATAGTACGACCACAGAGGAAGAATTGGCCGCTGATCTGAAGCTCGCCGAAGAGTTAGCCAATTCAGAAGCTGGAGCCCGTAATCCGACTGGTGCTTTCTCGAAAAAAGTTCTTTATTTCGTTCCCTTGATCTGGACACTATTTCAGCTCTGGTATGCATCTCCGTTGCCGTTTATTTTTAACTTTTTCGTTATTAATGATACCGAAGCACGGGCTATCCATCTGGCATTTGCAATTTTTCTCGCATTTACCGCTTTTCCAACACTGAAGAAATCTCCGAAAACCTATATACCGATACAAGACTGGGTTGTTGGACTGGTAGGAGCTTTTTGCTCGGCTTACCTATATATTTTCTATAATTCCCTTGCCGATCGCCCGGGGAATCCTTCCCAGATAGACTTGATCGTCTCTGTTATTGGTCTGATTTTATTGCTTGAAGCGACCCGTCGTGCGCTTGGGCCACCATTGATGGTGGTTGCAACGGTTTTTATTTCTTATACTTTCGGTGGTCAATATATGCCTGACGTGATTGCCCATAAGGGTGCCAGTCTGTCAAAAGGTATGTCACATTATTGGCTGGGAACCGAAGGTGTTTTTGGAGTTGCACTGGGGGTTTCAACCGGTATGGTTTTTATGTTTGTGCTTTTTGGTGCACTGCTAGAGTCCGCTGGAGCGGGGAACTATTTTATCCGTACGGCTTTTGCGGCACTTGGGCACCTGAAGGGTGGGCCGGCAAAGGCTGCTGTCGTTTCTTCTGGTTTGACCGGACTGGTCTCTGGATCGTCAATTGCCAATGTTGTCACGACTGGAACGTTTACCATTCCGCTGATGAAAAAAGTTGGATTTAAGGCTGAAAAAGCCGGGGCAATTGAGGTTGCCTGTTCAACAAATGGTCAATTGATGCCACCGGTCATGGGGGCTGCGGCTTTTCTGATGGTTGAGTACGTTGGCATTAATTATATTGATGTCATTAGGCATGCCTTTCTACCAGCAATTATCTCCTATATTGCTCTCGTATATATCGTCCATCTTGAGGCCTGTAAAATGGGCCTGGAGGGGATGAAAAAACCAATTGTCAAAACCGCTTCTCAGCGGTTCCTCTCATTTATCTTTACCATTTTGACCTTGATCATTATCGGTGGCGTCACCTATTACGGTTTAGGTTGGATTAAAGTCGTTGGCGGCGCAGCAACAATCTATATTGTTTCTGCTCTGTTGTTGGCAGCTTATCTGTTTCTGCTTTGGTTGGCCTGTCGGGTTCCAGAGTTGGAACAAACGACAGAAATCAATGAGTTACCTCCTTTAGGCCCCACTGCTCAGGCAGGCTATTACTTTTTGCTTCCGGTCGTAGTGCTGATGTGGTGCCTGACCATTGAGCGTTTGTCTCCAGCATTGTCGGCCTACTGGGCAACGGTATTGATGATCTTTATCGTTGTAACCCAACGTCCAATCAAAGGTTTTTTCCGTAAAGCACAAGGGGAATATTTCTCGGTCAAATTGGGTTTGGCGGATTTGATCAATGGTATGGTGGCTGGTGCTCGCAATATGATCGGCATTGGGGTGGCAACTGCGGCAGCTGGTATTGTTGTCGGTACCGTAACCTTGACTGGTATTGGTCTGGTCATGACTGAATTTGTTGAGTTTATTTCCGGTGGCAACCTGATGATGATCTTGCTGTTTACTGCTATTATCAGCTTGATTCTTGGCATGGGACTACCGACAACGGCCAACTATATTGTTGTCTCGACACTGATGGCACCGGTTATTGTTGATCTTGGCGCGCAGAATGGTTTGATAGTGCCTTTGATTGCTGTTCATCTGTTTGTTTTTTACTTTGGCATTCTGGCTGATGATACGCCTCCGGTCGGGCTGGCGGCATTTGCCGCCGCCGGTATATCGGGGGGCGATCCGATAAAAACGGGTATCCAGGGCTTTACCTATGATATTCGTACGGCGATTTTACCCTTCATGTTTATCTTCAATACGCAGTTGCTATTGATCGGGATTGATCACTGGTATCATCTGGTCGTCACTGTTGTTGGTGCGATTTTGGCGATGCTTGCTTTTGCTGCAGCTACGCAAGGGTTCTGGCTGGTGAAAAGTCGAATCTGGGAAACGGCAGCTTTGCTGGTGATTGCTTTACTGCTGTTTCGCCCGGGAATTATCTGGGATCGCATTTTCCCACCGTTGATTGAGGAACCTGCAGCTCAGCTTGAGGAATATGTCGCCGATATGGACCCAGGTGCATCCCTGCGGCTTGTGCTTAAGGGTGAAAAAATGAATGGTAAGGAGTTTACCAAAGTTATTATGCTGAAAGTCGGCGACGAAGCAACAGGCGCTGAGCGCTTGGCTGGGGTAGGTTTTGAGACCCGAGAAGAAGGAAACCAGATATTTATCGATAATGTCGTTTTCTCAAGTGCTGCTGAAAAGGCGGGTGTCGATTTTGATCAGGAAATCCTGAATCTGCAGGTCCCAACCCACCGACTACCGAAAGAACTGGTTTATATACCAACATTGGGTTTATATGCTTTACTGTTCATGATTCAGTACCGGCGTAAAAAGAAGCAACAGCCTGCTGTGATTTCCGCTTAATTATTGCGGTCCGAGAGTCTCTTCCTCTGAGCGTGCTAGACTTAAAAGGAAGAGCTATATTGAACAACAAGTTGATAAAAGGAGGCCGCTATGAGTTTTCAACTAAACAAAATTCTTGTTGCTAAGGATTTGAGTAAAGAATCTTCAAAGGTTATTCGCTATGCTTTGGAGCTAGGTTGTAAATTTCATGCACAGGTGCATGTATTGCACGTTATGCCAACGGTTGATTCTTCAGTTTTAAACCGGGTGGCTTTAACGATGGGAGCGGACAACCTGGCAAAGTTTAATGCTATGAATGAAGCCGAACTGGCAGAAAAGACTCGTGTCCAGCTGGATGAGATTATCAAAACTGAGACGGAGCTTATGGAAGAAGATAATATTCATCCTCCTAAAATTGAGGTTCACCATGGGGATCCTGCTCCTATGATTCTCGATGTTGCCGATCGTCTTGATGTTGATATGATTGTTCTTGGTAGTCACAGTAAGGGGAAACTCCACTATGCATTTCTTGGTAGTGTGGCCGAGAAAATTCTTCGTAAGACACACCGTACTGTCACTATTGTTCCACCTCAAATAGGACAGTAGGTTCTTAAGAAATACCTGTCTGGAATTAAGTCCCGCTGATAAAATATCAGCGGGACTTTTTGTTTAAATTCATTATTTAATTGACACTTTAAGCGGAGGATGTAAATATCCGACTGTTTTAGTCATGTATCATATAAACCCAATTGAGGAGAAAAATTATGAGTGATTACCAAAAACGTGAAGCAGCAGTTTTATTCAAAGGCAACCCAGCGACTTTGCTTGGTCCAGAAATTAAAGTCGGTGATGCTGCGCCCGATTTTCGTGTTGTCGATAATGGCTTGCAACCAGTGACTTTGGCAACGGATGCCGGCAAAATTCGTTTAATTGCAGTCGTACCCTCTTTGGATACCCCAGTGTGTGATGCTATGACCCGTCATTTTAATCAGGATGTCGCTTCTTTACCCGACTCTGTGGTTGCTTATACTATTAGTGTCGATCTTCCTTTTGCTCAAAAACGTTGGTGTGGAAATGCGGGGATTGAGAAAGTGCAGACCCTTTCTGACTATCAGGACCGTTCTTTTGGATTGAACTACGGACTGCTGTTGGAGAACCTGAAATTATTGGCGCGGGCTGTTTATGTTATCGATCAGAATGACAAGGTGGTCTATGTTGAGCTGGTGCCGGAAGTGACTGCAG
This sequence comes from Desulfuromusa sp., assembly GCA_036351455.1. Classification (GTDB taxonomy): domain Bacteria; phylum Desulfobacterota; class Desulfuromonadia; order Desulfuromonadales; family Geopsychrobacteraceae; genus Desulfuromusa. The sequence goes on along the minus strand of JAZBPC010000019.1, from coordinate 16,969 downwards.
AGCCAGACTATACTGCAGCACTTGAAGCGGTAAAACAACTGCTTTAAGGGCAGCAAGGAAAGGCTGTAGGCTGTGGACTGTAGGTGTTTAGGCTGTGGGCGGTGAATACCTACAGCCTATAGCCTGATTTTGCTAAACACCTAATAGGGTCGACGAGCGTCGGTTGCTATCTTAGTCTCACCGGCAGTTCTTTCTACGGGATAGCGAATTTTGGCAACCAGATCCTGAATCTCTTGAGGTGGCTCCGGGGTGATTTTAGATACAAGAAACATCAATGTAAAGTTGATGATCATACCAACCGTCCCAATCCCTTCCGGAGAAATCCCAAACCACCAATTGTCTGGCTTGTTGGCTCCAGGGTTTATAAATTTGAAATAGACAATATAGGCGGTTGTGAAGCTGATACCTGAAATCATGCCAACCATTGCCCCATAGACATTGGTTTTTTTAGTAAAGATCCCCATGATAATTGCCGGAAAAAACGATGCGGCGGCAAGACCAAAAGCAAAAGCGACTACCTCAGCAACAAACCCCGGGGGGAAGATTCCAAACAATCCGGCAATGACAACAGCCCCTGCCGCACCGCACCGCGCCCACAACAACTCCCCCTTCTCAGACATGCTTGGCATCAGCACCCCTTTCATCAGGTCATGGGAGATAGAAGCTGAGATCACCAGCAACAGTCCTGCTGCTGTAGAGAGGGCTGCAGCTAGACCTCCTGCGGCAACCAGAGCAATAATCCAGTTTGGCAAGCGGGCAATTTCAGGGTTGGCCAGAACCATAATGTCTCTGTCGATATAGATTTCATTCGGGTCATCTGTGACCAGATTGGAAACCATCGCCTGGCCAAAAGAGCCTTGCTGGCCGGTATATTTGGGTTTCCCGGCGAAGGATTTCCCCGGGCCATATTGCATGGTGCCATCACCATTTTTGTCAACCCAGGCAATCAGTCCGGTTTCTTCCCAGTTTTTAAACCACTGCGGGGCATGGTCATATCTGATATTATGCACTGTTTTGATGAAGTTGGTCCGTGCGAAGGCAGCAACAGCTGGAGCTGCAGTATAAAGGAGGACGATGAAAAACAAAGCCCAACCCGCTGAAGCACGGGCGTCTTTTATTTTGGGGACAGTAAAGAAGCGGATGATAACATGCGGCAGTCCGGCAGTCCCGACCATCAGGGCGGTGACAATAAAGAAAACATCAATTTTGGGGCGGACTCCTGAGGTATATTCGCTGAAGCCCAAGTCTTTATGGATGCCATTGAGGACATCAAGAAGATATTTCCCCTGGGTCGAAGCATCTTGAAGAATTTCTGCTCCGCCAGCGCTGATCGAACTGCCAAAACCAAAAGCGGGGATGGGGTTGTTGGTTAACATGATGGAGATATAGATTGCCGGAATCATGTAAGCAACGATCAAAACGCAGTATTGGGCCACCTGGGTATAGGTAACCCCTTTCATTCCGCCGAGGACGGCGTAAACGAAGACGATACACATGCCAATAACGACACCGGTATTGATAGGAACATTGAGGAAACGGGAAAATACAACACCGACACCCCGCATCTGCCCGGCGACGTAGGTAAAGGAGACGAAAATTGCGCATACCAGCGAAATGATTCTGGCACTTTGTGAGTAATAGCGATCGCCGATGAATTCAGGGACAGTAAACTTTCCATACTTACGTAAGTAGGGAGCCAGAAGCATCGCGAGAAGGACATAGCCGCCAGTCCAGCCCATCAGGTACATGGATCCATCACGCCCCATAAAAGAAATCAGTCCAGCCATGGAAATAAATGAGGCGGCGGACATCCAGTCGGCACCCGTTGCCATGCCATTTAAAACCGGATGAATCGTTCGCTCTGCGGTATAAAAGGCGCCGGTAGAAACAGCACGTGCACGAATAGCAACAAGGATATAAATTAAAAAGGTGATTCCGACGAGAATCCAAGTCCAGGTGGTAATTGTCATGGGTGGATTTCTCCTGGCAACTGATCAGTTGTCATGGCGGTCTTTCTGTATGACGTTATCTCTATGGAAATGGGCTGGGAAATCATGATGCGGCCATTAATCTTCAAAGACATTATATTTACGATCAAGTCTATTCATCAACTGAACATAAACAATAATCAGAATACAGAAGATAACTTCTGCCCCCTGATTGGCAAACCAGAAACCTAAAGGGAAGCCGAAGAGTTTTATGCTGTCTAACTGGTCAACGAACACAATTCCAAAAAGATAGGAGACGATAAACCAAATTGATAGGAGGGTGGCAATATATTTGAGGTTCTGTTTCCAGTAAGCCTGTAGTTCCTGTTCTCTTGCCATGCGAAACCTCACCATCAATACATTCAGTCAACTCACTGCCGGATCGGCACCCTTTATTCTAGTCAAAACAGTATTTTTCGCAATCAATTAATTAGTGTCTATGCGGATACAATGAGTGCACGAGTGAGTTTTCATATAGCGAAACGGTTGGTTCCCCTTAGCTTCGATAAAATCATGTATTGAATCGGAGGTTTAGTGCTTTGCGCCGCACAAGCAAATAGACCGAATAGAAACAGGGATCATCTGAAAAACCGTTCCCGGATAAAATTAATCAGGGAATGAAGCTGTCATGCAAATAATTTATCCCACAATTTTTGAGAAATGCCTTTTCGTTGAATCCTGGAGTTTGCTGGCAACCCGAAATGCTTCTTTGAGCAAATCTTGTTCATTTTTTGTTAACGCATAGGGATCAAGATAGTGGGTCGGAAATTTGCCCTGCTCAGTCAGTGAGATTTCGTTACGTAAGCGTAAAAAGGTGAATGCTTCAAAAGCAGCTTTGATGTGTTCGGCGGTTTCGAGATTGAACACCTTGAGTCGGACCAGTTGATCAATTCGTTCTGTGGTCGTGGTCGCTTCAACCTGCTTTTCCAGGAGAAACATGCGGACACAATCGACAATGAAAATACTTCCTGCCTGTTTGATTGAAAGTTTCCCCTTATGTTTTTTGTCCTTCTCCAGAGAAAACCTACCGATCAGGCTTAATGGGACCTTATGTTTGAAATCAAGTTCCATCATGTGAAAAAGGAAGATGGGGTGAGTTCTGATCTCCGAGAGGACAATATCACGCAGGTCTTGGCACAAAGATGCCTCGCCAACGATAGGCATAAAGTCGAGAAAAATTGAAGAATATCGAACCTTTTGAGCTTCTGGCACGCGGATCCAATCAGAGACCCGCTGCTGCCAATCCTTTAAGCGTCCCCGCCATAAAGGATTGTTGACCATAACCTTGCCCTCGCAGCGGGGGTAGCCAATACGAGCAAGCGCTGCGACAAGTTTTTCGGCAAACGGAACAAAAAAAGCATCAACTTCTTCAATTTTTTCATCGGGAAAATCTTCATAGATGAAACCGTTGTCTTGGTCCGGTCCCAGCAGCATCTCTTTACGACCACCGCTCCCCATAATGATGAAACAAAACTTAATATCGGGTTGCTTTTTCCTTTGTCGCTTCATTTCATCAAGGACAATATCGTGGCAGCGCTGAATAATGCGGTGATGAATATAAGAAATAATTTCCATGGTTTCAATGTGAGACCGGCTTTCACTCAGCAGGGCTCTTGCAACCTTGACAATCTCTTCTCGCGCAAAAATCAGATCTTCAACGGTGCGTGCTTTACTGATATTGCCGATAAGCAACATTGATTTCTGGCTGCGGAATTTCATCAGGTCTTGCAGCGTGACAATGCCAACGATCTCATCTCGATCCATTATCGGCATGTGTTTGATTTTATGCCCCATCATGAAGGTTGTGGCTTCATACATGAAGGTTTCCGGTGACATGGTGAAAGGTTTGGGCGTCATCACGGCACTGGCGTTCGATTTTTGACAGTCTGATGTTTCTCGAGCCAATACTTTAGCAACCAAATCGTGTTCGGTCAGAATTCCGGACAATTTATTATTTTTATCGCAAACCAACACGGCACCGCTGCCGCGTTGAATCATCTTTCTAGCAACGTCTCGAATTGGGGTGTCGGGGGTGCAGGTTTCTACATTCGTCGACATGATCTCTGAAAGCCTTTTTTGGAAAGGGTAGGCCTCCATTTGCGCCAGAGTGTTTTGGGCGTGGTCGCTGACCATGTCTGAGTAAAGGTTGCGAACACGTGAGTAAATGGCTTTATTAAAAAATTCAGTGATGTGGGGGTAGCTTTTGGTTATCTTGACCAGAATTGATTCCGGAATCAGGTAGCATTCACTCTCTTTAACCGTTCGTGCCCCAGCGGAATATCCTCCCGTGGTGAAGATGGGCGTTCCGCCAAAAAAAGCCCCTTCTTTTCGATAATCAACGATCATTTCGACACCACCAGGAGTCGGAACCACAATTTCGACTAACCCTGATTTAATGACGTATAAGAACCCGGTTGGTTCGCTATGTTGGCTGAAAATATGAGTCTGCGCAGCAAACTTCCTGATTTCTGATGCCTGATCGAGTTCAGTAAAAATTTCTTCGGGGAGTTGGTTGAAAGGCTCAGTCTCGCGTAAAGTTTTTATGAGTCCCATGAAAATCTTCCTGTCTAGGTCGAGATTGAAGAGAAATGCTAAAAACGGAAAAGGCTTCCATGAGAAAGCCTTAAGTGAATAATGGTGAGAATATCACAGTTATGGTGCAGATAGGAAGGGTTTGTCTGTTTAACCTGGAAACGACCTTTTCCAGGTTAAACAGTTTCTTAATCGGTAAGAGGATCTTTTTTCTTCCCAAACTTAATCGGATGGGCTTGAAAGCGGATGATCAGGTCGGCAATTATTTTTCCCCAGATGGTCATTCCTGCTATAGCACTCCAGGTTTCGTAGTTCTGAAACGGGCCGATAAGGATGCCGGTGAAAATCCAGAACGGCACACCAATAATAATCCAGCTCACAATTCCACCACAAACAAGGTTAAGCAGACCAACAAAAGGGGCCCATTTTTTTGGATTTGCTGGGGGTAATCCGTGTTTCAAGGCGACTTCAGCATAATTCTTTTTGATGAAAATCCGCCAGGCCCGTCGCAGCCAGAAAAAGGCCATGGGGAACAGGGCAAGAAAAAGTAACCAGGTCAATATTACACCGATATCAAAAACCATGTTTAACTCCTGAGTAAAAAATATGCAAAACTGAAGACATCTTGTACCTGAGGTGGTGGCCGCAATCAAGAATATTGTGTGTTCATTTTCTTCTGGACGTTTTGTCGGTGGTTAAAAAAGCCCCGCCAGCAGGACCGGCGGGGCAAAGTGATCAGCCGTAATGCACCGATCGGCATTCAACTAATGATCCTTAGTGAGCGCCATCAACAGCTTTGGAGCCACGTGGAATCCGGACATCTTCAACCATTTGGGCGATATGCTCAGGTACTGCTGGAGTCATGTTCTTGACTGCAAAAGCAACGGCGAAGTTAACAATTGCACCGATAGCACCGAAGGCATTTGGAGAAATGCCAAAGAAGAAGTTGGCTTTACCACCAAAGATTCCGAGGAACTCAGTACCCTTGATAAAGAAGATACCCTTGTGAGCAAAAACATAGAGCATGGTGATGCCAAGACCAGAAAGCATACCGGCAATAGCGCCTTCTTTGTTCATTGTTTTACTGAAGATACCCATCATCAGGCATGGGAAGATTGAACTTGCAGCCAGACCAAAGGCGATGGCAACAGTACCGGCGGCGAAACCTGGAGGGTTAAGTCCAAGATAGCCTGCAACAACGATTGAACAGGCCATTGCGATTTTACCGGCCAAAAGTTCCTGACCTTCAGTCATATCTCTGAACCAGATATTCTTGAACAAGTCATGCGAGATAGCCGAGGAAATGGCCAGAAGCAGACCGGCAGCTGTTGACAGTGCAGCAGCAAGACCACCGGCAGCAACCAGAGCAATAACCCAGTTTGGTAATAGAGCAATTTCAGGGTTGGCAAGAACCATGATATCGCGATTAACAGACAGCTCATTACCTTTCCAGCCAGCAGCAGCAACTTGGGCCTGGAATTCAGCATTCTTAGACCCTTCGTTGTAGTACTGGATCCGTCCGTCACCGTTTTTATCGTTAAATTTTAACAGTCCGGTAACTTCCCAACGCTTCATCCAGTCAGGTCTTTCATCGTATACAATGCTACTCTCAGGGGCAAACAAATCGCCATGATCTTGCAAGACAGCGGTGTTGACAGTTGCATGCAGGTTCAAACGAGCCATAGCAGCAACAGCAGGAGCTGTGGTGTAAAGAAGGCCGATAAAAATAAGAGCCCAACCCGCTGAATAACGTGCATCTTTAACCGTAGCAACGGTAAAGAAGCGCATGATAACGTGTGGCAGCCCAGCAGTACCGATCATCAATGAGACAGTGTAAACAAACATGTTGAGCATGCTGCCTGGAAGCTGGGTGGTGTATTTACCAAAACCAAGACCGGTAACCACTTGATCCAGTTTTCCGAGCAAGCTCATGTCAGAGCCAGTAAAACCTGAACCCAGGCCAAGTTGTGGAATTGGGTTGCCAGTCAGTTGCATGGAAATGAAAATCGCAGGTACGGTGTAGGCGAGAATAAGAACACAGTACTGAGCAACCTGAGTATAGGTGATTCCCTTCATGCCGCCGAAAACAGCATAGAGGAAAACAATACCCATACCAATGTAGATACCTGTTGAGTTGGAAACGCCCAGGAAACGGGAGAATGCAACCCCAACACCGGTCATCTGACCGATGATGTAGGTGAGTGATGCTGCCAGAAGACAAAGAACAGCAACAAGGCTGGCCCCTCTGGAATAGTAGCGGGTAGAAACGAAAGCCGGTACGGTATACTTACCAAACTTACGCAGATATGGTGCCAACAGCATAGCCAGAAGGACATAACCACCGGTCCAACCCATCAGGAATAGCGCACCACCAAAACCCATATTGGCGATGAGGCCGGCCATGGAGATAAAGGAAGCGGCCGACATCCAGTCAGCGCCGATTGCCATACCGTTGACTACTGGACCAACGTTACCGCCTGCAGAATAAAATTCACTTGTGCTTCCCGCGCGAGCCCACACTGCAATGCCGATGTAGATGGCAAAGGTGAGACCAACAACGAGATATGTCATAGCTTGTAATCCCATAATTCTAGTTCCTCCCTAGTCTTCGTGAACGTCGTATTTTTCGTCAAGTTTTCCCATCAACTTAGCGTAGATGAAAATCATGGCGATAAAACAATACATGGCCCCTTGATGGGCGAACCAGAATCCCAGCGGATAGCCGCCGAGTGAAATACTGTTGAGCGCTGGAGCAAACAGGATTCCACAACCATAAGAAACAAGAAACCATACAATCAGAATATTTCTGACCAAGGCTAATGTTTCTTTCCAATAAGCTACACTACTGTTGTCCGTCATAAAAAATTCCTCCTCACAAAAAGATGGATGTTACCCCCGAAATTATTCTTCTTTGAATACATTTGAGCTTGAAATTACAGCTCTGGGTATTACCGTTTTTTTGCTTTGCCTCCTTTCAAAATTATCAATCACTGTTTATGTTCCTATAGATAAAACTTGTTGCGAGATGACTGCCCGATTCAGATCGGGCCTCATCGGTATTTCTCTTCAGGGTGTGCTTCTGGGAGCGTAAGCGTTATACCCTAATTGTGCAGATATCATTTCTCCAGCAGCCTTTAGTGCTGGTAGTAACTCTTTATTTATCCGTTCCTCGTCAGTGCGAAAACTAGGAGCAATCAGTGCTAGCGAACCCGTAAGGACTTTGCCCGATTTAAACAGTGGTACGGCCATACAGGTACTGCCTTCGCCAACGCCATTGCGATCAATGCAATAGTTTTGTTGCCGACAGTGATCAAGCTCTGATGCTAATTCAGGGTGGTCTGCTAAGAATTGTTGGTTTGCTTCGTCAAAAGCCAGGAATATTCGTCCAGCTGCACAGTCTTGTAAGGGGAAGCGCTGACTGGTCAGAGGAATCACTTTGACTTTTTGATCGTTGTCCAGCATTTCCAAAAAAAGGGCCTCTCGATTTCTTTGAACCACCAGATAAACAGTTTCGTCACACTGACGAACCAGTTGTGCCATCGCCGGTCTGGATTTGCGGAGCAGAGTCATTTTGGAGAGTAATTTCTGACTCACCTCAAATGCCGCCAGTCCGAGTTGGTACTCTCCCGTGAGCTTTCCCCGTTCTACATATCCGTGGTTTTCAAATGTTGCCATCATTCTGAACAAACTGGCTTTGGTCATGTCCAGACGTTCGCCTAACTGTGCCAGGCTGCAACTACTCTCTTCATCTGCCAATGCCTCAAGGAGATGCAGAGCATTCTCAACAGATCTGATGTTGTAGGTGTCTTTATCTCTGCCTGGCATTCGATTTTGTACCTTCTGTGTCAATTTTAAACTGGAAATTCATTTTAGCAACTTTTAATCTTCTCCGGGCTTTATGGTGTCGGAACAATAATACGCTGTTATATAGTTGTCAATACACTTTTTTGTTTGGCTTGTTGATCATGTGAGTGGTGAAATATATCAGTATTTTAATCTTTGTATTTAAATACCTGAAAGCACAGGTAAATAACTAAAATAGTCATCTAATAAAAGTTAGTATAACGCTGTTTAAAAATATTTATATCCGTTTCATTTTTGGCTTGGACGATGCTTTCTTTACCATCATTAAAAGCGAAATTTGGCAGTTTCACTGGACTTCTGATTTTAATGTCGATTGATGTGAAGTCAGTTTGATCGCCATTTTTACTGATGGGATATTTTTTATCAAATATCGTTTTATTTCTGTTGAGAGCTTTTGTTCTAAGTATTTAATCTGTGATTTTTTCTTTTGAATGTGGCAAAAGCGAGCTCAGGGTTCTGTTGTTGTTGAGTTCGGTGTTGGGGCTGCTTTGCTTGACTTGCTTTGCTCTATAGTGTTAAAAAATCTCACTTTTACAAAGGTTTATAATTCCTATGTATTTCCCATCTCAAACAGACTTTTGTCAATTAGCCCAGCAGGGCAATCTGATTCCGGTTTTCCGTGAAATTCTTGCGGATATGGAGACCCCTGTTTCTGCTTTTCGAAAAATAGATGATGGCCAGACTGCTTTCTTGCTTGAATCCATCGAAGGTGGTGAAAAATGGGCCCGCTACTCCTTTCTTGGCAGCGGACCAGCAAGAGTATTCCGCTGTCGTGATAATTACTATGAAGTCAGATATGAGGGGGAATTGGAAGCCTCTGGTCGGGTTGAAGATCCACTGCATAAATTGCGTGAATTGATGGCCGTTTATCAACCCGTTGAACTGGAAGGACTGCCCCGTTTTTTTGGTGGCGCTGTTGGTTATCTTGGTTACGATATGGTTCGTTTTGTCGAAGATCTCCCCGATAATAACCCACGCCAGATTGATGGCTGGGATGCCTGCTTTATGTTTACCGAGCGGTTACTGATCTTTGACAATATGCGCCAGAAGGTGAAATTGGTCTGTAATGCCCATCTGCAGGAAAATGAAGATCCTTCGGCGGCTTATCTGCGTGCGCAGCAACAGATTGAGCAGATGCTGCTACAGTTGCGGCAACCCCTGCAATGTAAAGATGGAGAGCAGGGCGGTGATGGCCGCCAGGAGCTGGAAACAAATTTCAGCAAGGATGATTTTAAGCGGGCTGTTGAACGCTGTAAGGAATACATTCGTGCTGGAGACATTTTCCAGGTGGTCATTTCGCAACGCTTCTCCGGAAAGTTGCAGAGTGATCCTTTCAATATCTACCGTGCGCTACGGACGATAAATCCTTCTCCATATATGTTTTTCCTGCGCTTTGGTGAGTCTATTGTCGTCGGTGCCTCCCCGGAGGTTCTGGTGCGAAAAGAGGGTCGTCAGGTTGATGTCCGGCCTATCGCTGGAACTCTGCCCCGAGGCAAGACAGCGGCAGAGGACCTGGCCCTGGAGCAGCAGTTGCTGGGTGATCCCAAAGAACTTGCTGAACACATTATGTTGGTTGACCTCGGGCGTAATGACGTCGGTCGGGTTGCCATCGGTGGAACTGTTGAGGTGAGTGAGTTGATGGTGGTTGAGCGTTATTCTCACGTGATGCATATTGTATCCAATGTGCGGGGTCAATTACGTCCTGATCTGGACTGTTTCGATGTTTTTAGGGCGGCTTTCCCTGCCGGAACTCTGTCAGGATCACCTAAAATCAGAGCCATGGAGATTATTGACGAATTGGAGCCAGTGCGTCGAGAAGTCTATGGGGGGGCTGTCGGCTATTTTTCTTTCAGTGGCAATATGGACCTGGCGATTGCAATCCGGACGTTACAGATCGAAAAAGATAAATTTTATTTGCAAGCAGGCGCCGGGATTGTGGCTGACAGTGATCCAGAGATGGAATATCAGGAAACATTAAATAAGGCCCGTGGCGTCAAACGTGCTATAGAAATGGCTAATCGCGGACTGGTTTAAGGTAATTATTTCCATGCTATTAATGATCGATAACTATGATTCTTTTACCTATAATTTAGTTCAATACTTCCTTGAGCTTGGTCAAGAGGTAAAGGTTATCAGAAATGACAAACTGACGTTGGAAGATATTGAGGTCCTGGCACCTGAACGGCTGGTCATTTCTCCTGGACCCTGCACACCAAAAGAGGCAGGGATTTCAGTCGCAGCGATTCAAAGGTTTGCCGGTAAAATTCCCCTTTTAGGCATCTGTCTGGGCCATCAGGCCATCACCGAAGCCTTCGGTGGCAAAGTGGTACGTGCTGACCGGTTAATGCATGGCAAAACCAGTCCTATTGAGCATGATGGTAGTGGTCTTTATCAGGGGCTATCAAATCCCTTTACCGCAACCCGCTATCATTCTTTAATCGCGGAACGGGGGAGTTTTCCCGATACCTTAAAAATAACTTCCTGGACCGAGGAAAAAGAGATTATGGGCCTGCAGCACCGGGATTTGCCGGTTTGGGGGGTGCAGTTTCATCCCGAATCGATATTGACGACCGAGGGAATGGAGTTGTTGAATAATTTCCTGCGGTTGTCGTCTTCTTGAAACCGGTCTTGAGTGCTGAAACTGGTTTGTATTGAACCTTAACCACAGAGGCTCTGAGATACAGGAAGTTTTGTGATTCTCTGAGTCTCAGTGCCTCTGTGGTTAAAACTGAATCCAGATAATATTGGAGTCTATAGATGATCAAGGAAGCGATTGCAAAACTGGTTGAACGGCAGGATTTGAACGAGCTGGAAATGATCGATGCGATGAATCAGATCATGGGCGGCGAGGCAACAGCAGCACAGATTGGCGCATTTATTACTGCGTTGCGGATGAAGGGGGAAACGATCCCCGAGATTATTGGTGCCGCAAGGGTGATGCGAGCACGAGCGACACCTATTCAGGTTGGTGACGTGGTCGATATCGATCGTGATGATATCAACGTGGATCGGGAGACCATCCTTGATACTTGTGGCACCGGTGGCAGTGGGACCAAAAGTTTTAATATCTCTACGACGGTTGCTATTGTGGTTGCCGCTTGTGGGGCGAAGGTCGCCAAGCATGGGAACCGGAGTATTTCTTCATCCTGCGGCAGCGCAGATGTTCTGGAAAAACTGGGCGTCAAACTCGATGTAACACCTGAGCGAGTGGCTGAGTCGATTGAAAAAACCGGTGTCGGTTTTTTGTTTGCTCCCGCTCTGCATGGGGCTATGAAACATGCTATCGGACCGCGGCGAGAAATCGGTATCCGTACAATTTTCAATATTCTTGGGCCGTTAACCAATCCCGCTGGAGCGGATCGACAAGTGTTGGGGGTATTCAACAAGAATCTGGTTGAACCTCTGGCAGAGGTCCTCCTTAGCCTTGGTTGTCGGCGTGGTTTTGTTGTTCATGGTGAGGATGGGATGGATGAGATCACCTTGACGGGGAGCACTTTGGTTGCCGCGATCAGTGGGAATAACATTGAAGTACAGACGGTTGAACCAGAACAGTTCGGTTTCAAGAGGTGCCGTCTGGAGGATCTTCAGGGGGGGGATGCTGAACAGAATGCAAAAATTGTCAACGCCGTTCTTTCCGGGACACCCGGACCAACACTCGATATTGTCCTGTTAAATAGTGCCTATGCTCTGGTCGCTGCCGGTTTAGCTACGGATATCGATGCCGGAATTGAGAAAGCCCGTCAGGCGATTGAAACTGGTCGCGCCAAAGCGACCCTTGAAGCTTTGATACGGATAACTAACCAATGATTCTTGATCAAATTCTGCGAACCAAGGATGCAGAAGTTGCCGCCGATAAAGTGCGGCAACCATTAGCAGAATTAAAACAAAAGGTTGCCACTGCGGATCATGTTCGTGGATTTGCCAACCGCCTGCGTCAATCTTCACAATCTGGAACCGCAATTATCGCTGAAGTGAAAAAGGGCTCACCGTCAAAAGGGATCATCCGCGATGATTTTGATCCCGTAGTTATCGCCCGCAGTTATGAACGGGCTGGAGCCAGCTGCCTTTCAGTTTTAACCGACCACGATTATTTCCATGGTTCACTGGAATATCTTGGCCTGATCAGGAGTCAGGTTAATCTCCCCCTGTTGCGCAAGGACTTTATTGTTGACCCCTATCAGGTTTACCAGGCCCGTGTTGCAGGCGCGGATGCGATTCTGCTGATTGCAGCAGCCTTGGACGATGAGAAATTGCTGGAACTGGCAGAATTGGCACGTGAGCTGGAGCTTGATACCCTGCTGGAGGTGCATAATGGTGCAGAGTTGGAGCGGGCTCTGCAATTACCAGTTGATTTAATTGGGATCAATAACCGAAATCTGCAAACCTTTGTCACCGATCTGGGAGTGACCGAGAGCCTGGCAGCAAAAATTCCGCGCCAGCAAGTTGCGGTTGCCGAGAGTGGCATCCATAGCCGAGCTGATATTGAGCGCTTGCAGCAGTCTGGAGCTGGTGCTTTTTTGATTGGTGAAAGTTTAATGCGAGAAACAAATATCGAAGCAAAATTACGTTCACTGCTGGGGAATGCATAAGGTTTATGGCGGTTACCCGGGTTAAAATTTGCGGGATTACCAATCTTGAAGATGCCCTTTGCGCCGTTTTTGAAGGTGCAGATGCCCTCGGGTTTGTTTTTTACAAAGGCAGTCCACGCTATATTCGTCCTGAGAAGGCTGGAGAAATTATTTCTGCTTTGCCTCCCTTTGTGACAACGGTTGGCTTGTTTGTCAATGCAGGTTCTGAAATAATTCAACAGACAATGCAAACTGCTGGTCTGGGTGTTGTCCAGCTTCACGGTGATGAAACTCCGGAAGATTGTTGTCTGGATACGTATCCGGTTATAAAAGCTGTGCGTGTCAGGGATGCTGATTCTTTGGCGGATACTGGTAGCTATAATGTCTCCGCATTGCTTCTGGATGCCTGGAACGATCAGCACTATGGTGGTACCGGTGAGAGCTTTGACTGGCAGTTGGCAAAAAAACTGACCGGTAGAACCCCCCTCATTCTGGCTGGTGGGTTGAGGCCGGAGAATGTGGCGGAAGCCATACGGGTGGTTAATCCCTATGCTGTGGATGTTTCCAGTGGTGTTGAAAAATCCCCAGGAAATAAAGATCACGATAAAGTTCGTCAATTTATTCAACAGGTGAAAAAATCATGAATTATCAATATCCCGATGAGCGTGGCCATTTTGGTGAATATGGTGGGCGCTATGTTGCCGAAACTTTGATGCCGGCACTGCTGGAGTTGGAACAGGCTTATACCGAGGCGAGACGGGATCCGGACTTTCAGCGGGAATTCGAGTATTATCTGAAACATTATGTTGGCCGTCCGAGCCCTCTCTATTTTGCTGAACGACTCACCCGGGAACTGGGTGGAGCAAAAATCTATCTTAAACGTGAAGACTTGAATCATACCGGTGCCCATAAGGTTAATAATACCGTCGGTCAAATTCTGCTGGCGAAGCGGATGGGAAAAAAGAAAGTTATTGCCGAAACAGGGGCTGGTCAGCATGGTGTTGCTACGGCGACTGTCGCTGCGCTGTTCGGAATGCAATGTGAAGTCTTTATGGGTAAAGAGGACATTCGCCGCCAATCTCTGAATGTTTTTCGGATGAAGCTTCTTGGGGCCAAGGTCACCGAGGTCACCAGTGGGACAGCAACCCTAAAAGACGCAATGAACGACGCCCTGCGTCATTGGGTGACCCATGTCCGTGATACTTTTTATGTGATAGGAACGGTGGCAGGACCACACCCTTATCCATTGCTGGTGCGGGATTTTCAGTCTGTCATTGGCATTGAAGCCAAACAGCAATTGCAGGAAGCGGAAGGTCGCCTGCCCGATGTGGCGATTGCCTGTATCGGTGGCGGGTCGAATGCAATGGGGTTGTTTTATCCTTTTATCAATGATCCTGCGGTGCAACTGCTGGGCGTTGAGGCTGCAGGGTTCGGTGTTGAAACCGGCAAGCATGCAGCGTCAATCTCGGCTGGATCGCCAGGAGTCCTGCATGGAAATAAGACCTATTTGCTCCAGGATGATGACGGTCAGATTCAGCATGCACATTCTATTTCTGCTGGCCTTGATTATCCTGGAGTTGGTCCTGAACACGCCCACTTGAAAGATATTGAGAGGGCAAAATACGTGTCGGTTACCGATACCGAAGCTCTAGATGCTTTCCAAAAGTTGACCCATCTGGAAGGAATCATCCCAGCTCTTGAAAGTGCCCATGCGATCGCCCAGGTCATAAAACTTGCACCAACCTTGTCTCCTGATAAGATTTTATTGGTCAACCTTTCGGGACGTGGTGATAAAGATATTCATACGGTCGCAGATGCTTTAGGAGTTGAATTGTAATGAAGTTTACCGAGTTAAATCTTCCAGCTGTTGTTCAGCAAGGAATCATCGATACTGGCTTTGAAGACCTGACCCCGGTACAGGAAGAGTCGATTCCACTGGCCTTAGCGGGAAAAGATGTTGCCGCTCAGGCTCAGACTGGGACGGGAAAAACGGCAGCCTTTCTGATTTCCCTTTTCTGTCGCCTGCTGGAAAACAAGAACCCCACCAGCAATAACCCTCGCGCTTTGGTGATGGCTCCGACACGTGAACTGGTGGTGCAAATCTGTAAGGATGCTGAGCTGCTTGGCAAGCATACCGGTCTTAAGGTGCAACCGATTTTTGGTGGTGTTGATTACGAGAAGCAGCGTCAGGCCCTCAAGGACGGAGTCGATATAATCGTGGCGACGCCGGGACGCCTGATCGATTACGCCAAACAGAAGGTGTTCTCAATGAATCGTGTTGA
This sequence comes from Desulfuromusa sp., assembly GCA_036351455.1. GTDB lineage: Bacteria > Desulfobacterota > Desulfuromonadia > Desulfuromonadales > Geopsychrobacteraceae > Desulfuromusa. Next base: position 1,735 of record JAZBPC010000019.1, on the reverse strand, counting down.
GGCTTTGGTGATTGATGAGGCCGACCGCATGTTTGATATGGGGTTTATCAAGGATCTCCGTTATATCCTGCGCAAACTACCTCCCTTCGAAAAGCGGCAGACTATGCTTTTTTCTGCAACCCTGTCGGGACAGGTAATGGAGCTGGCATATGAATTTATGGATCTTGCTGAGCGGGTTGAGATTGCTCCGGAGCAGGTATCTGCGGCAGGGATAGAGCATATCCTCTACCATGTATCAAGGCGGGAAAAGTTTGCCTTGCTGCTTGGTTTGCTGAAACGCGAAGCTGTTCCAGGGCGGGTGATGTTGTTCGTTAATACTAAGGTTGAAGCCGAGCGCTTGAGTGCCTTGTTGTTAGCCAATGACATTGCGAGTGCCGTCTTGTCCGGAGATATTCCGCAAAAAAAACGGATGCGGATTCTTGATCAATTCAAACTTGGTAGTTTGACCCATCTGGTTGCAACTGATGTCGCTTCCCGGGGGATTCACGTTGATAATGTCACCCATGTGATCAACTATGATCTCCCTCAGGATCGGGAAGACTACGTTCATCGCATCGGACGGACAGCACGGGCCGGGGCTATTGGCCGGGCGATCAGTTTTGCTGATGAAGAGATGGTCTATGTTCTGGATGAGATTGAGGATTATCTCGGTTTTAAAATTCCCAGTGAAATGCCGCTGGATGAAGATTTTTGTTTTACTTATAAACGTGCCCAGCCAAAACGAAAACGGCCTCCGGTAGAAAAGCCTGCCGGGCCGAGAAAGCGCAGGCGACCACGACGACGCCCTGTTGCTAAATCAGGACCTGTTGCAACAAAAGATTGATGTTTTGATGCTTTTGTAGGAAAGAAAAGGATTGAAAACAGGGTCTGTAATCAATTAAGCTTATAATTTCGGGTCAGGTCCGTCGAGGATCTGCTTATTGGCAAGAAGAAATGGTTAAGATGTCACGGATTGAAACAACTTTTGCAGCATTAAAGCAACGTAGTGAAACGGCCTTGATTCCTTTTGTTACCGCAGGTGACCCAAATTTGGATGTGACCGCGGAGATCATTCTGACTTTGGTTGAGGCGGGAGCCGATTTGATTGAGCTGGGGGTTCCCTTTTCCGATCCGATGGCCGATGGCCCGACAATTCAGGCTTCTTCGGAACGAGCTCTCGCCTCCGGTACAACTCTTTCCGGGGTGCTTCAGCTTGTTTCCGAGGTGCGAAAAAAATCGGAAGTTCCATTGATTTTGATGGGTTATTATAATCCGATTTTTTGCTATGGTGCTGAGCGTTTTGCTTTGGATGCTGCTGCTGCCGGCGTTGATGGGCTGCTCCTGGTCGACTTGCCCCCAGAGGAGATCACAGAAATCAGTACGGTGATGCACGAGGCAGGGATCGCTCTCATTACTTTATTGGCGCCAACGACTCCACCAGAACGGATGCAGCGGTTGGCGGCAGCTGCTGAAGGTTATCTCTATTATGTTTCGATGACTGGAGTGACCGGAGTGCAAAAAATTTCTCCGGAGGATATTCGTGTTGCTGTTGAAGAACTTAAAGGGATGACAACCATCCCCGTCGGCGTTGGTTTTGGAATTTCTACCGCTGAAGAAGCGCAGGCCGTTGGCGCTTTTGCTGATGGGGTTATTGTTGGTAGTGCCCTGGTTAAAATAATTGCAGAAAATGGAAATAGTGCAGAATTGCTCCCCAAGGTTGCAAAGTTTGTCCGTGAGCTTAAGGGTGGGCTGACAT
>JAZBPC010000018.1:0-8289 GCA_036351455.1 Desulfuromusa sp. | reverse complement strand
GGCGAACTGGCCCTTTCTGATATCGAGCTGCGTGAGCTGGATGGCCGGGAACTGTTCCGGATGCCGACCCTGATTCTTGATCTCGACTGGGCAGACCTCATCACTCGTGATTTCAACCTGGTGTCTCTTGATATTTTTGATCCTGAGTTTTATGTCGATCGCGACAAAGCAGGACATTGGAATTTTCAGCGCATCATTCCAGCTAAAAAACAAGTGGCCGTCTCAGAAGACAAAGCGTCAACAGATGATACGAAGTCCAGCAGCTTACCACTCCTGACGATCGAAAAACTGGCCTTAATCGATGGGCAGGTCCATTACCGCGACGATTTTGTTCCGGCCGGTTTTGTCGAGGAGGTACACGGAATCAATCTGGAGTTAAACAACCTTTCAACCCACTTGGAACAAAAAACGACTGCCTCCCTGACAATGCAAACCGACCGGGAATTTACACTGGAAATCAATGGCGAACTGGGAATCAATCCAACGACAGCAAAATTGGATTCGAATGCCCAACACTTGTCCCTGGAACCTTACTACCCCTATCTGGAAGGAACATTGACAGCCCCCATTGAGGGGGTCATAAATCTTGCCGGACAGGTTATCTATACTGAAAGCGGGAATATCCAGATTCAACAGGGACAGGTGGCTCTGAGCAACCTGTTAGTTCCCTTCTCCGGCAAAGACCAATTCACTTTGACCGAGTTCAATGTCAGCAACAGCTCTTTTGATCTGGATCAACATGATATCAACCTCGGCACTATTGAACTCAGTCGTGGAGATATCAAGACAACTCGACTGGCTGATGGCAGTTTTTCACCGCTGCGGCTATTACGCAAACAACCAGCTGCTGAGAAAACAGAGACAACGACAGACGACGAAACAAACACACCCTGGAACATCAGGGCGGAAAGCCTGGATATACAAAAATTTAAACTGCTGTTCACCGATGCCACTCTGGTTAAAAAACCGCAAGCATACATTCCTGATTTCAATCTCCATGCAGAAAAACTCAGTTACCCCGTTGCTGAAAAAAGCCCCTTCTCTCTTGCCATAAAAGTTGGGGAAAAAGGGAGCATCAAAGCTGATGGAACCTTTGTGCACACGCCTCTAGTGCTGCAGACACAAACTGAAATCGCAGCATTCCCTTTGGATTTTTTCAACGATTTTGTTCCTGAAAATCTCAATCTAAATCTCAAAGATGGCAGGTTTTTCTCAACCCTGGCTGTGAATCTCGACCAGCAACCTGACAAATTAATTGGCAGTTTTTCTGGAAAAGTAAATGTTGATAACTTTGAGTTGCGTGACCCCATTGGTGACGGTGAACTTCTCACCTGGAACAATCTTCGTGTTGATGGCATTAAAGGAGAGATCGCTCCCCTCTCCCTCCATATCACCGACGTTGTCCTGAATGATTATCTGGCTAACATCCAAATCACCCCGGAGGGGCAAATCAACCTGACCAGTGTGACGGCAGCCGACTCAGAAACGAACGTCAAAAAAACCGGGAATGAGCCGGCCAGGATCGAACCACCTGCCACCCAGGAAAAAACGGCTTCATCAGAACCACGGCCAGATATCCGCATTGACACTCTGACATTGCAGGGAGGAACTGTTTCCTTTGTTGACAGGCATCTACCGAGCACCTTTTCAACAACAATGTACAAGTTAGGGGGTCGAGTGACCGGATTAGCTTCCGATGAACAGATGCAGGCTGATGTCGATCTGCGCGGCCAATTGGAAAACCATTCGCCCTTAACCGTCACTGGAAAAATCAACCCTTTGAGCCAGGATTTATTCACTGATCTGACCCTCAGTTTCAAAGATATTGATCTGACACCGATGACCCCCTACTCAGGAACCTATCTCGGTTACGTTATTGATAAAGGAAAGCTGAATCTGGATTTGAATTATCAGATTGAACACCGAAAAATCAATGCAACAAACAAGGTTATGATCGATCAGTTTACCTTTGGGGATACGGTTGCCAGTGACAAAGCAACGTCCCTCCCCGTAGCTCTTGCTATTGCCCTGTTGAAGGACAATAATGATGAAATTCACCTCGATATTCCAGTTTCTGGAGATATGAATGATCCCAACTTCAGCATCGGTGGTGTCATATTTACTGTCCTGAAAAACCTGCTGGTTAAAGCGGCAACATCACCTTTTTCTCTGTTAGGGGCAATGCTTGGCGGAGATGAGGGATTCAACAGCGTCAGTTTTCCCCCTGGGGTCACAACAATTGATGCAGAACAGTTGACAAAGCTTGAAAGTTTGGCTGAAATGCTGATGAAACGCCCGGCATTAACTCTCGAGATCAGTGGCTTTGCTGATAAAGAACTCGACCCCGAGGGTTATCGACAACAGCAACTACAAAATCTGCTGGTTGATGCGAAATGGCGAAAACTTGTCGAAGATGGTGCCGCTCCAGCAACCAAAGAGGCTGTTGTTATTAGTGATGAAGACTATGCGGAGACCTTGTTGACTGTCTATCAAGAGGCAGAGTTTCCCCGTCCACGCAATCTTGTCGGCATGTTGACAGAACTCCCGGTCCCGGAGATGCAAAAGTTGCTGCTGGCAAATATTATGGTTGGCGAAGAACAGCTTGCCGATCTGGCAAAAGGTCGAGCCATGTCAGTTCGTGACGCCCTGGTTGCAGCAAATGAGGAGATAAAAACTCGCCTCTTCCTCAAAAAGTCAGATATTTATCAGCCACCCAAGGAAGGTCCAGCCGGTCGGGTAGAGTTTAATATCAGCACTAAATAAGAGATGGATCCATTAAATGCGCTATCGTTTTTTAAAAATTATATTATTTTTTTTATGTATGACTGCTCCAACTTTCAGTCATGCGGAACTGCAGCTGCAAGGCACTCTCTCCCAAAGCGGGTTGCTCCATGGTCACCTCAGCCAGGGGAGTCAGGTTTACTATGAAGGTCGTCAGTTGAAAACATCTCCCGATGGATCTTTCATTCTTGGTTTTGGCCGCGATGCAGCACTGCAACAAACGTTAACTGTGGTCGAACCCGATGGCACGACTCATCAACATAACTTTGAACTCAAACCGCGGAAATACGATATCCAAAGAATAGATGGTATTAGCAAGCGGATGATGGATCCCACGGAAGAAGACCTACGCCGCATTCGTCAGGAAGCAGATCAAGTTGCAAAAGCCCGTCAACACGACAGTGATCGCCTGAATTTTATGGAAAATTTTACCTGGCCGGTGATCGGCCGTATCAGTGGCATTTATGGCAGCCAGAGAATCCTCAATGGAGAACCTCGTCGCCCCCATTTTGGTATCGATATCGCTGCTCCATCAGGAACTCCGGTTAAAGCTCCCGCAGGGGGCGTTGTGACCCTGGCCCATAAAGGGATGTTTTTTTCTGGAACGACCCTGATTGTCGACCATGGCCATGGCCTCTCATCCAGCTTTCTGCATCTGACAAAAATTCTGGTTAAGCAAGGCGAGCAAGTCTCTCAAGGACAGACAATTGCCACCGTCGGAGCGACAGGAAGAGTGACCGGTCCTCATCTCGACTGGCGGATTAACTGGTTCGATCAGCGCCTGGATCCTGCCCTGCTCGTCCCATCCATGCCGGGTAGTTAACGTTTATGGCACAGTTTAAACTGCAATCAGAATATCAACCCTGTGGTGATCAGCCCTATGCGATCAAGGAGCTGGTCGAAGGGATTGAGCGTGGTGATCGACATCAGGTCCTTCTCGGTGTTACCGGCTCAGGCAAGACCTTCACTATGGCCAACATGGTGAACCAACTGCAAAAACCTACCCTGGTGTTGGCCCACAATAAAACCCTGGCCGCCCAGCTTTACAGCGAATTCAAAGAGTTGTTTCCAGACAACGCTGTCGAATATTTTGTCAGTTATTACGACTACTACCAGCCAGAGGCCTACGTCCCATCCACCGATACCTTTATTGATAAAGACAGTTCCATCAATGAGGAAATTGACAAGCTCCGTCATAGCGCAACCCGGTCACTTCTCTCCCGCCGTGATGTCTTGATCGTTGCTTCGGTCAGTTGTATTTATGGTCTCGGCTCCCCGGAAGCCTACTACGGAATGTTGCTCAAACTGGAAACCGGGATGGAGCTTGACCGCAATAAGTTTCTCCATAATCTGATTGAAATTCAATACACCAGGAACGATGTCGATTTCCACCGGGGGACTTTCAGGGTACGTGGAGACAGTGTCGAAATATTTCCTGCTTACGAAGAAAAGCGGGCACTGCGGATTGAGTTTTTTGGCGATGAAATTGATGCAATCAGTGAAATTGACCCGTTGCGAGGGAAGGTCATTGACCGCCTTGAGCAAACAACGATCTTTCCCGCCAGCCATTATGTTGCGACCAAGCCAACCCTGAAGCGAGCCATCAAAGAAATTCAGGATGAGTTGCAATTACGCATTCAATTTTTCCAGGAGCGCAATATGCTTCTGGAGGCGCAGCGTATCGAACAACGCACTTTATTTGATATTGAAATGATCGAGGAAATGGGTTACTGCCAGGGAATAGAAAATTATTCCCGCTTTCTTGATGGTCGCAAAGCGGGTGAACCACCCGCAACACTGCTTTCTTACCTTCCCGATGATGCACTGATGTTTATCGATGAAAGTCACGTCAGTGTCAGTCAGGTCGGGGCAATGTATCGAGGAGATCGGTCCCGTAAAGAAACATTAACAAAATATGGCTTCCGCTTACCAAGTGCTTTGGATAATCGGCCATTGATGTTTGAAGAGTTTCAGAAACAACAGCCACAAACAGTTTACGTTTCTGCCACCCCCGCTGATTATGAGATGGAAAAAGCGCACGGTGTCTTCGTTGAACAGGTCATTCGCCCAACCGGACTCCTCGATCCGCCGATTGATGTTCGTCCAGCCCGTGAACAGGTTGATGATCTGATTGATGAAATTCGCCAGACCACTGCCAAGGGCTCCCGTGTTCTGGTCACAACCTTGACCAAACGGATGGCTGAAGACTTGACCAGTTACCTGCAAGAACTGAACATCCGCGTCAACTATCTTCATTCAGATATTGATACCCTGGAGCGCGTACAAATTATCCGCGCTCTGCGCGAAGGGGAGTTCGATGTCCTGATCGGTATTAACCTTTTACGTGAAGGACTGGATATCCCCGAAGTGGCTCTCATCGCTATTCTGGATGCCGACAAAGAAGGTTTCCTCCGCTCAACCCGCTCTTTGATCCAGACCTGCGGTCGAGCGGCCCGAAATGTCGATGGCCGGGTCATCATGTATGGCGACAAAATTACGAAATCAATGCAAGCCTGTATTGATGAAACTGAACGGAGACGTTCCAGACAGATAGCCTACAATGAGGAACATGGGATCACCCCCCAATCCATTAAAAAATCAATGCACTCCATTCTTGGAGATCTTTCCTCGAAAGACTATATGGATCTGCCTTTGGTTGCTGAAGCCGGAGCAGAATATCGCACCCCCAAAGAGTTGCAGAAGAAAATTGCCGAGCTCAAAAAGGAAATGCTTGCCGCCGCCGCAGACCTTAATTTTGAAAAAGCAGCTGAGATGCGCGACCAGATGTTATTGTTAGAAAAGCAAGAACTGGCTTTGCGTTAAATATATCATCAGAACTTTTCAGGAGCGACTATGCCGATTTCGTTTTATGAAGCGCGTCAGCAGATACTTGAACTTGTCTCTGCTTTAGACATTGAAAAAGTTCCTTTATTGGAGGCCGCTGGACGTGCTGTGGCCAAAAACATTGTGGCAGATCAATCGCTACCTGCCTTTGATAACTCAGCGATGGATGGCTATGCAGTCCGCACAGCAGACTGTGATATTAGCAATATCCTCCCGGTAACTGGGTACCTTCCAGCGGGAGAAGTTTCTGCTGATGCCGCTGAGCCGGAAACAGCAGTGAAGATCATGACTGGAGCTCCTCTTCCACAAGGAGCCGACGCAGTCATTCCCTTTGAAAATTGTAAGGAAGAACAGAACCAAATCACGATCCTGCAAACAGTTAAAAAGGGAGATCACATCCGCTGGACCGGAGAAGATATCCGCCCGGGAGATCTGGTTATTCCTGCAGGAACCCTGCTCCGTCCGGCAGAAATCAGCCTGCTGGCTTCACTCCGTCAGGCCACTGTCCCAGTGCACCGCCGTGTTCGTGTTGCGATCCTTGCCAGCGGCGATGAATTACAGGAAATTGACGAACTCCCCTTTCAAGGGGGAGTTGCCAACAGTAACTCCTGGGCTTTGGCAGCTGCAATTCATGAAATAGGTGCCATCCCGGTGATGCTAGGTATTGCCCGCGATAACCTGAACGACTTGCGACAAAAAATCGAAGACGGTTTGAAAGCTGATGTCTTAATTACCTCCGCCGGAGTCTCCGCCGGAGATCATGATCATATCCGTGAAGTTCTGCAGCAACTTCATGTTGAAGAAGTTTTCTGGAAACTCAAAATAAAACCCGGTCACCCAACGGCTTTCGGTATGCAGGGTCAGACGCCGGTTTTTTCACTCCCCGGGAATCCGGTTTCAACTTTATTAACTTTTGAAGAATTTGTTCGACCAGCACTGTTAAAAATGATGGGACACCATAGCGTTCTGAAAACTCTATATCGAGCGACTTTGTCAGAACCCATCAAGAAAAAGAAAGGACGGTTACAAATTTTCCGCGTTTCAGTAACTCTCAACCAAGAGGGTGAAATGATGGCCAGCAGTGCCGGCGACCAGAATACCGGAATCCAGCGCTCCCTGGTTGCTGCTCAGGGGATTGCATTACTGGAAGCAGAGCGCGATTTCTTTGCTGCTGGTGAAAAAATTGATTTTCACTTTCTTGGTGCCTCAACGGTGATGGGAAACTGATAAATAATTATTGAAGAAAATAAGGAATAAACGTAGAATCCCCAAAGTTTATTCGGGAGGTAGTTCGTTCGCTGGTGCGGCGCACGGTCTTCAAAACCGATGGGGGGCGTATCCCGTCCCTGGTGTGTTCGATTCACATCTACCTCCGCCAATTCAAATAGTCAGTCCTGTTTTAGGGCTGACTATTTTATTTTGCCTAAAACCTGAGTCAAAGCATTGCGTGAGCTGAGCATAAAACAGCCTCTCCCCTACAACTTACTGTTCTCCTTCAGAAGACATCAGAATACTGTATGGGCATATGACCACCAACATGGTTTTTTCAGCAGGTTTTTCCCCGCAGGCTCTTTTCTTTCTCGCTCTCCATATCCATAACATCCTGATATTAATAGTTTTAATATTTCATTAAAACTCTGGCTTGCCTTTTGCAAATGCTCAAAGTGTTAAGCAGTAACATTCTTAAGCGTAGCGTCATTTGAATTGATTTTAGCTGGTGGTTTCCCTTCCAGCGCCTTGAATGAGAATAATATTATCTGGAGGAATCATGAAACAACACAGCACATCCAACCAAACTATTCTTGTAGCTTTGTTCTTCAGCATTTTTGTATTGATCAGTGGGAGTGCAATTGCCGGTTCCGAACTGTCGATTAAGGATTGTAGCAAGTGTCATGAAGTGGAACCACGCGAAATCAATTCTGCCGGAGCGGCTCACGAAAGTGAGATAAATTGCCTTGATTGCCACACTGGCCATCGCCCAATGAGCGCAAACAATATTCCTGCTTGTAGTCAATGCCACGAAGGAAGTGACCATTATTCCCTGGACAACTGTTTGAGTTGTCACAATCCACATCAACCGCTCAACGTGGTTCTGGAAGGTGAGCTTAAAGCAGAATGCTTGACTTGTCATACGGAACAAAACGCCCAGCTGGTCGCAAATCCAAGCATGCACAGCGAAGTCTCCTGTAACTTCTGCCACGCAGACAAGCATGGAGCGATACCTGACTGTACCGAATGTCACGAACCTCATTCAGCTGAAATGGTTCAGAACGACTGTGCCACTTGTCATGCAGCTCATCAGCCAATGGTTCTAGAATATCCCGATACCACCAAAAACATGTTGTGTGCATCTTGCCACGAAACAGCCTATGCAGAGCTGCTTGCATCAACAACCAAACACCATGACGTAGGTTGTGTCGAGTGTCACGCCAGCAAACATAAAACCGTACCACAGTGCAGTGACTGTCATGGCATCCCACATGCCGCAGGGATTCATGCCAAATTCCCACAATGTGGAAATTGCCATCATACGGCTCACGACCTAGATAATCTGAAAAACTGATATGCCAAAGTTAAGAATTCTATTCTCAGCTGTTTTACTTCTCTCTCTGACTTGGGCGGCATCTGCCGCCCAAGCTCAACAGGTTGATAAAAGAGGGAACT
>JAZBPC010000017.1:0-2551 GCA_036351455.1 Desulfuromusa sp. | reverse complement strand
GAATGCTTCAACGACCGATTTTGTGTTCCAGTACAAGTTGTCATGTGTTGTTACTGCCCCTTTGGGCTTGCCGGTGGAACCAGAGGTAAAATTTAGATAGACTGGGTCATGTCCTTCTATCTTTACGTCGAACCCCAGCTTAATCTCAAAGGATGTGGCTTCTTGCCATGTAAAATGATCAGGGCTTTCTTCACCAATAATAATGACTTTGGTACCATACTTACGGACATTGAACGTTTTGAGGCTATCAATAAATTCACTGGAAATGATCAGAAATGCTGGGCGAGTCAGCTCAATAGTATACTGAATACTGTCATCCGGCTGATTGTAGTCAACGGAGTAAAAAATGCCCCCAGTTTGAGCTATGCCAAGAAAAGATATGATAGCTTCCGGGGTTTTTTTAACAATCAGCCCGACGCGATCACCTTTTCTTAAGCCGTTGTGTATAAGAAAAGCTGCTAAGGATCTTGACTGGTGATAAAGTTGCTCATAGGAGATTTGGTGTTCTTTATAAAAAACCGCAGTTTTTTCAGGATAGTTTTTGTAGCTGCTTTCAAGTATGTCAGTAAGTGTCATAACCTTCATCCTGGAGGTGCATGGTTGTTATTTGGAAATGCAATGGTCAAGATCAAGATTCGCCCCTACTTTTGCAATGTGCATTCCAGTATGCTGATGTCGGATTTTGTCGGGATAATTTTTTCTAGTTTTAATCCTGCGGAATTGAACAAATCACAAAATTCACCTTCTGTTCGTTCTTTACCATTAAGCAGCACCATCATTTCGAGGTCTGTCCATGTTCTCAGGAATGTTGCTGTTGATTGGTTTAAAACCAGATCTACTATCAGTACTCGACTTTTCGGATGCATTGCGGCACGGCAGTTTTGTAGTATCTCCACCGCATAATCATCATCGTAATCGTGGATGATATGCTTCAATATGTAAATATCCCCGCCCTTGGGAACGCCTTCAAAAAAACTTCCAGCTTCAGTGCGCATTCGATCTTTCAACTCGGGTATGACGGACACCGCCTGAACGGTTGATTGCTGATCAAATAAAATACCTTCAATACCGGGTGTTCTTCCGAGGATTTGACTTAGTAGCAAGCCATGTCCACCACCGATGTCAATGATTGTTGTAGCGTTTGAAAAATCGTATGCCTGACAGATAGCTAACGCCTGTTTGTGGGATTGAGATGTCATTGTTTCGTTGAAGATAGCTTCTTCCTTCGGGCGCTCTTTTAAATAATCAAAAAAATTCTGATGATAAATGCCGTCAAAGGCTGATGCATTATTTTTAAGGCTGTAAGAGATATTTGCCCAGGCTCGGGAATGCCATTCGCTGCCAAGCATAAGGGCCAGGCTGCGGACAGAGTAAGGGGAGTCTTTCCGTAACGGATCAGCTAGGTCTGTTAGTTCAAAATGGCGCGGAGAGGTTTCAGCGAATATTCCTATGGTGGTCAGGACGCGAAGGATTCTGTACAGTCTGCTTTCGATAGTTCCCGTGGCTTCAGCCAACGCCTGTACGGATTTCCCCCCCGTGGCCAAAAAATCTGCAATACCAAGTTCGGCAGCTACGGAGATCAACTGCGTGTAGATTGCGCCATGCAATTTATTGGCGAGCTTGATGGAGTCAAATGGGTTCGGGGATCTATGCTCTGAAGATGAATTAATCAATCAATCTCCTTCATTAAACAACTGAAAACAGTAAAGTTGCCTCTTGTTGGCGAAATGACTTGGTCACTTCGAATCGGTTCATGATCTGTCCGGTATGGCCAGGGTTGACGTTGGTCAATAGGACACGGGCAGAGATCCTCTTTTCAATAGTGACCAGAGACCCCAATCTTATTTTCAATAAATCTTTTCATGCAGTTTAATGATGTAAAGTTCTCTTGGGTGATATCGTCGTCAGTTATTTTTATCTTAAACTTGTTTTCCAAAAAGCCCGTTATCTTTAAAATTCCCAGTGAATCGATGGTTCCATTGAGTATGAGATTTTCAGCAGGGTCGATGCTTTCTTCTTTGTGATCGGAAAATCTGATTTCCTCTATGATAAATATTTCCAGTTCCTTCATGATGTCCATCGATGACCTCTCTTTTCCGGCGAATCCAATCGGCCTGTAGTCACGACAGCTTCAAACCCTCGTGGCCCAGGCCAGAGACTTTTCGACCCCAGGTCGCCGGTAGCCCAGTGTCCTGTAATTATGAGTGTTTCACGCATTTTATAGCCTTTTGGAGGATAGGATTAATTGCAGTAAACTTCAAGTAATAATTGCTGTTGTGAGTTGCGACTGGAGGCCTCACGATAAAGGACAGGGATGCGTTGATGGCAGGGAAGAAACGAGGATTCGTTTTACAAATGATGGTATATGTTTTATGATTTCAGATTGTTATTAGCCAATCGGAGCTGTGATGGTAGAAAAAATTATGCATGAAAACCAGTTGCTTGCCATCATCATCTCCTGTCGCTTTGAAGAGGACGGCGTCCACTTTTTCACCCCCGACGATTTTTCACAACAACTCGCCTACATCCAACATCCTGCCGGGAAGGAAAT
>JAZBPC010000016.1:0-8407 GCA_036351455.1 Desulfuromusa sp. | reverse complement strand
TGAGATGAGTAGATATCGGCTTTTTACCCTGGTTGCAAGTTGCAGCCTGATACTGGACCAGTTGAGCAAAATCTATATTGATAATAACTTTGAAATTTCACAATCAAAGCGGATTATCAGCAACTTTTTTCATCTGACTTACGTTCGCAATCCGGGTGCAGCTTTCGGTATTCTCTCTGACAGTTCTATCCGTTTACCGTTTTTTATCACCATTTCGGTGCTTGCTTCGCTTGGAATCCTCTGGTTTATCCGTAGAATTCCAAGCGAAAAACACTGGCAGCATCTGGCATTAGGATTGATCCTCAGCGGTGCCCTGGGAAATTTGATCGACCGCATCCGCTTTGGTGAAGTGATCGATTTCCTTGATGTCCACTGGTACAATTACCATTGGCCCGCTTTTAGTGTCGCCGACAGCGCCATTTGTGTCGGCGTAACCATCATGTTCATCTGTTCCTGGCATGAAGAGAAATTGAAAAAGAGGCAATCCGACAAGGTCTGAAGCCAATGACCCAGAACCGCTACCCAATCCCCGCCGAACTATTCCGCTGTGAAATTGAAGTCAAACACAGCCGTTTCATCACCACAATTGTATCAACGGACACCCCCGAAGCGGCATTGGCCTTTATCGCCAGCATCAAACAGGAATTTCCTGACGCTACTCACAATTGCTGGGCCTATCTGATTGGTCCCCCTGGCAGTACTGACCGTATTGGTCTCAGTGACGACGGCGAACCGCATGGGGTCGCGGGAAAACCGATGTTGACGACGATACAACACAGTGGGCTCGGTGACATAACCGCTGTTGTCACCCGCTATTTTGGAGGGACAAAACTCGGCAAAGGAGGCATGGTCAAAGCCTATACCCTCGCAGTAAAAACGGCCATTGAACAGCTTGAAGTTGCTGAAAAAATCGACTGGGTAGAATTGGCAGCCCATTTTGACTATCAGTTTTTAGATAGTATTGAGCGACTTCTTCCAGACTATGAAGTTGTCTTGCAAGAGAAACAGTTTGCTGAGAAAATTTGTCTCCAGTTAAAACTACCCGCTGAGAACTGTGCCGATCTATGTACACGATTGACCGATCTGACTGCGGGTCAGATTGAACTGTTGAAACAGGGGCATGAAGATTAAGAAATAATCGACATCGACATTTTCCACTGCTATGATACTTAAGCTTTATCCTGACTTCCAAAGGAGAGAAATCATGATGCGCATATTTGTAATCCTGCTGTTACTGACCACCCTGTTTATTTCTGGTTGTCAATGTATCAATGGCTTTGGACGTGACCTGCAGAAAGCTGGTAGTTGGATTGAGAGAAACACGGGTTAAAATTTATCTTTTACAGTGAAAAATCTTGTTTATCCAATCTGGACCTCACATGGAACCACAATCTTTCGAAAAAAACATCTCCCGGTATACTGACAGGCCTTTGCCCGCATATCGTCACCTCCCTTTTACCAACGCGCACCCTTTTCTTGATGAAGGCGGGCACTGGTATGGTGAAAAACTGTCGCCATCAGATTCCTTTTCAACAGAAAGTTGGCAGAACTGCAACGAATATCTCTACAGCATCGATCTCTTCAATCATGGCTTCTGGTGGGAAGCCCATGAAAGACTCAAGTATGTGAGCATTGGTGCCGGGCGAGAATCAGAAACCGGTCAATTTGTTCAAGGGCTGATACAAATTGCGGCGGCTCTCCTCAAACACTTTATGCAGGAAGAAACAGGTGCAGCAACTCTGGCTGAACTGGGGTCCAAAAATCTGCAGGGCGTTGCAAACACCTATCTGGGCATTAATGTAGAAAACTTGATAGCTCAGTTGCAGGACTGTCTTGAAACGAAAGATGCAGGATATCCTCAAATTCACTTAGTCATAAGCTAATCGCATTTTTTCATCAACAAAGGTCGGTTGTATAATCTCTTTCCATTCAGGGTCACTCCATGTGTTCAGCTGGGTATGAATATCGAGGTATTTTTGCGGTATAGGATGAGTGCCGTAAACCACGTCAAGGCCGTATCTGGTTTTTATAAAATCATGAAAATAGCGAATATGAGGGCATGGAGGATATCCAACGATAAGGCCCGTTGCCAAATGTATCACTTCTGCCCCATTTCCCTTCATTTCCTCCACAGCATATTCAACATTTCCACCAGGGCAGCCATCACAGCTTGTGTACCCGACAATCTCGACATCCATATCTTTGTAGCGGCTAAACGCCCCTTCTCTTTTTCGCAAAGATTTTAAGCATTTTCCACCCGCACATCTGCGATAACGATCACAGATGATAATACCGATATTTTTCACTTCCATAACCGTTTTCCTCCGATGAAAAAGGTCTGTACATCCTTACAGGTTTACTTTCTGAGGCACATAAGATTCTCTGAGTATTTTTAAATATCTTAACCCCATTTTCATCATTAATGGGAAAATTCCTATCAGCAGCAATGAAATCATGATGCTCGGAGAAAAAATTCCGGCTAAAGAATCCAAGTTGCCAATTTGACTACCAGCATTCACATACATCGCATTATGGGGGAACTTCCCCACCTGAGTAATCCAATAAAAAGTGGACACTCGCATCTTCGTTAATCCCATGAGTAGATTGATCAAAAAACAAGGAAATATCGGGATCAGCCTCAGGTAGAGAAGGTAGAAGCCTCCCTCACGGGAAAGACCGTGATTGACTGCTCGCAATCGAGAGGGATGTCGGTCTTGCAAATATTTTCCTATTAATCGCCGCGAGCCAAGAAAAGCCAGAGTCGAACCAAGCACATCAGAAAAAGAGACTATCAGTATTGCGAGGGGAAAACCAAAAAGAGCCCCTCCTGCTAAAATCATCACCGATAAACACGGAATAGATAGTGCCGTCAGGGTCATGTAAATAAAAAAATAACACAACAGGGTCAGGGTTGGATTTTGTTCGTAGTATTGCTTGTAGATGAGGTGCTGGCTTTTTAAGTAATCGAATGTGAAGTACTGGTGAAGGTCGAAAGCGAAAAAACAACCAATCAACAGAACCCCCCCAAGAAGTATGATGAGTCTAGCGTATAGCTGTTTCATACCATGGCTCGATAATGTCAATAGAGCAAATCAATCGTCAAAAATATTTGTGATTAGAATAACTGAAAAACCCCAAAGAATAAACTAAATATATAAATATTCAGTTAAATATATGCAACTTCGTGTTTTCATTGGCCGCTTTGGGAGACAGAAGGATTAAAGGAGAGGCGCTAGAACTCTGGCAAAACCTTCTTTTAAACGTTGAGTAGGGGATAATTGTGCCCGTTTTTCTGAAGTGACTTCATGGGAGAATTGACTCATATAAAGAAAATCTTTTTCCAACTGGGACACAATTTTTTTTCCAAAGAAAAATAGATTTCCTTCAAAATTTAAACGGAAACTGCGTTGATCCATATTGGCCGAACCGGCAGTAGCGAAGACCTGGTCAACAAGAGCTGTTTTCGCATGTGGAACAATATTGTCCATCTTAAAAATACGGACGCCTGAAATTAACAATTCATCAAAGAAAGAACGTCCTGCATAGTCCACCAGAAAATGATCTGAACAATTGGGGAGAAGCAAACGCACATCAACTCCGCGGAGTGCCGCTGTTTGTAGTGCCATGACAATCGGTGGATCTGGAACAAAGTAAGGAGTCTCGATCCAAACTCTTTCCATAGCTGTATTTATCGCAACGAACAGTAAAGTGTGAATTGTCCGCCAACGCTCATCGGAAGGGCCACTTGCCAAAAAATGAGCACAAACATCGCCACGGCAGTCCATACTTGGGAAATACTTTGCTATAGCCAAATCTTTTCCGGTCGCATGAAACCAATCCTGACAAAAAACACCCTGCAATTCATAGACAACTCGTCCACTGACACGGAGATGCAAGTCGTTCCAGCGACCATCCATTCCCGTGTAGACATCACCAACGTTCATACTGCCAGTGAAACCTGTTTTGCCATCAACAATGACGATTTTACGGTGATTCCGATTATTAACCGAAACCTGTCGACTAAAAAGATTGAGGGGCAGAAACCGGGCGACCTCTCCACCGACAGAAATAAGAGAAGAAAAAAAACTTGTTTTAGTTGCATAAGAGCCAACGTCATCAAGTAACAATCGAATTTCAACACCTCTGCCAGCAGCCCGGGTCAAAGCTTGACAAAAGCGTCTTCCTGTTGCGTCCATTGCCCAGAAGTAATAGATAAGATGGATATGTTCCTGTGCCGAATCTATAGCTTTCTCAAGAGCATCAAAAGCCTGACAACCATCACGATACATCTCAACGTCACAGCCTGGCTGAGGGCCGCACTCATCGAGTTTGGCCGCAAGAGAATAGAGAGAGCTGGCGACAAGCACATCAGTGTCAGATAATTTTTGCTGCTGCTGAAACCGGGCCAGTGATGGCACAAGATGCTGCTCAGCGCGGTGTCTTTTGCGACGGAGAATTTTTATGCGCGTGGATCCCAACAACCAAAAGGCAAGCACGCCTAAAAGAGGGAGGAAGATAATAACCAGAATCCACGAGAGGCTCGCAACTGACTCACGGCGCTGTAAAATGATTTTGGGGATCAAGAAGGTCATGACCGCGAGATGTAAAAAAATTAAACTGAGGCTGAACCAGTTAGTAATCAAAAAAGTCATCATTGGGGCTATATACTCATTTTTCTGAAATCAGGAGCAACGATCTATTCGTCCCAACAGATACCATATACTGTTTATTCTTACATCAGTAAATCACTTCTGGACGGTATCGTTCATCCTCCAGGCGCATCAATATTTCCTGAATATGTTCTGTCCCACGGGTTTCCAGATCAAGCAGGACTTGTGCCTCTCCGAGCGGCAGGGAAGACTTGTGCCGGTCATGACTCACATGGAAAATATTCGCTTTAAGCTCACTGAGGATATTGGTCAGGTGCGCCAGAGCACCAGGGATATCAGCCATCTCCAGGCGCAACTTAAGATAACGGCCTTCGGCCAGCATTCCCTTTTCAACCACCCTTGCCATATTGTGAAGATCAAGATTCCCCCCGGACAGAAGGCACATCGTGTTCTCTTTGCGAACGCTCCTTAAACCATAGATCAATGCCGCCAGGCCGAGAGCACCGGCACCTTCAACGAGCAGGTTACTCTTTTCCATCAAACTGACAATTGCTCTGGCAATAGATTCTTCATCAACAGTGATAATCTCATCAACATATTGTTCAATAATTGGAAAAGTGAGTTCGCCAATTTTTTTGATGGCCACTTCCTCGGCAAAGGTATGAGATCGTGTTGATAAGCGCTTAGGATGACCATTTCTCCGCGCCAGAGATGCACTGGCAACACCAGCAGCCTCAACGCCAACAATCCGTACACCGGGTTTTACTGACTTGATTGCCGTCGCAATTCCGGCTATCAACCCGCCACCCCCGATCGGTACCAGTAAAGCATCAAGCTCTGGTAACTCTTGAAGAATTTCCAGGCCAATAGTTCCTTGTCCGGCTATGATCAGTTGATGATCAAAAGCAGGCACATATAACGAATTTTCCCTTTCAGACAATTGACGTGCATAACTTTCGGCTTCTTCATGTGTTTTGCCATGCAGTTCGACTTCGGTTCCATATTGTAAAGGAGCCAATTCTTTGGCCAATGGAGTTCCCTCAGGCATAATCACCCGGCAGGGACAGTTCAGAAGAGAAGCCGCACAGGCTAATCCTTTTCCGTGGTTTCCTGCTGATGCCGTCACAACACCATTGGCTAAAAGTTCTGCGGGTTGTTGGAAAAGAAAGTTGTAAGCCCCTCGAATCTTGAACGATCCCGTATGTTGAAGATTTTCACACTTGAAATAAAGAGGCGTCCCCAGAACTTTTGAGTAAAAGGGGGAATGGATTATTTCCGTACGTCGAACGACCGGTTTCAAACAAACAGCAGCTTCATCTATCATTTGACGTGTCAGCATCATTCACTCCCATCAGCAAGGTTCAAAGAAGCTAAAAAAACCTGACATTGATTTTTTCAGCAAATGAATTGACGAATACGAGTATCAGCATTTACAGGTGTCTTTCGCCGCTTCATCATGAATACAGGCTAGAAAATAGAAAGTTTAGCATAAGATATTGAATTCCGCTGCTTTGCACTGGAAAGATCTGATAATATGACTTCGATATATTTCTATGAGGAGACGATTCGATGACAGATGAACCGATTCAGACAGAGCCGCTGATTCCAAGGCTACTGGCAAGCAATGCTTTACGTGCCAATTTGAGCAAACATATGGATTTGAACAAAATGGCCGACGCCAAGTCATCGATGATCATGACGGTTTCTTCTCTGGTCATTACCATCACTTTGACCCAATACGACAAGCTCCCGCTGCTTGCGACACTGTTATTAGCATGCTCAGGTATACTCGCTGTCATCTTTTCGATTTTAGCAATTATCCCGCCTTTTCACGTCACCGATCACACGAACCTGTTCTATTTTCGTTCCTTTAGTGAACTGTCTGAAGAAGAGTTCAAAAAACAGTTTCTGGAAACCATTACTGACAGAGAAAAGCTTTACGATGCTTATTTTCATGAAATTTATTATTTGGGCAAATATCGCCTGACACGTAAATATGGACTGATCCGAAATGGCCTGTGGAGTCTTTTAATAGGATTGCTCAGCGCTACGGCATCTGTCCTCATCTTACGTTTTCCTCTATGAATTTAATCCTGCTGGAGAAAGAAGACTTTGTTGCTCAAAACCAGGTCCGCCTTTCTGGACGTCGACTGGATCATATCCTTAATATTCAAAGGGCCAAAAGCGGCGATAAATTGCGTGTTGGAGAGATCAATGGTTTGCTGGGAACAGGCGAAATTATAAGGCTGTCTGGAGATGAACTGGAAATGAAAATCCAACTGGATCAGCAACCACCGGAACCACTACCAATCACCCTGCTGCTCGCGTTACCACGGCCGAAGATGTTGAAACGGGTACTACAGAGTGTTAGCTCTCTCGGGGTAAAAAAAATTTATCTGATCAACAGTTACCGAGTGGAAAAAAGCTTCTGGGGCAGTCCACTTCTTCATCCTGAAAATTTACGAGAACAGCTGATCCTAGGATTGGAACAAGCCCGCGATACGATTCTTCCCGAAGTTCATCTTTGCAGCCGCTTCAAACCATTCGTTGAAGATGAGCTTCCAGATATAGCCAAAGAAACGACGGCATATGTTGCCCATCCCGGAGCAGAATCTCATTGCCCCAGTACCCCGATGCAAAGATCAACCCTGGCAGTTGGTCCGGAAGGTGGGTTTATCCCATACGAAATAGAGAAACTACATCAGTGCGGCTTCCTTCCCATCAGTCTGGGAGAAAGAATTTTACGCGTCGAAACTGCCGTGCCTGTGCTACTCTCGCGACTTACCCCTCGTCTGGAAACATATTAAATGAAAAATAAATTTTCATATATCTACTTCTTGCTCATTTTACCGCCATTATTCTGGGCTGGTAATTCTGTTCTCGCTCGTGGCATTGCCGACCTGATTCCACCAGTGACCATGTCCTTCTGGCGCTGGGGTATTGCTCTGGCTATCCTGCTCCCTTTTACCTGGAAGCAGGTGCGCAAAGACTGGCCAAAAATCAAAGCCGGCTGGAAGAGTATATTTCTTCTCGGTCTGCTCGGCATTGCTTCCTTTAATACCCTGCTCTATACCGCCGCCCATACGACCACTGCCCTCAATATCGCGCTGACTCAGTCGGTGATGCCAGTCGTGATAGTTGTCATCAGTTTCTTGCTGTTCCATGAACGCATTTCTCGGCTGCAATTTCTTGCTATTTCCCTCTGCACTCTGGGAGCCGGCTATATTATCACCCACGGTGAGTGGCAAAGGGTGATACAGCTCAAATTTGTCGCCGGGGATTTAATCATGTTGTTTGCGGTCACCCTCTACGGCCTCTATTCCGTTTTCCTGCGTAAACGGCCTGACATTCATCCCTTTAGCTTCTTAACCACAACATTCGCCGTCGGAGTGACATTATTGCTGCCATTATATCTCTGGGAGGCACAAAAATATCCCCCTCTGGAACTATCTCAACCGGTTATTTTCAGCCTTCTCTATGTTGGAGTATGTCCGTCAATTTTAGCTTACCTGTGTTGGAATAAAGGCATCCATGAAGTGGGAGCGAATCAAGCCGGTCTATATATCAACCTGATTCCCTTATTTGCTTCGTTGCTCGCAATCCTGTTCCTCGGTGAGCGTTTTCAGAACTATCACCTGATCGGAATAATCCTGATTGCCAGTGGTCTGCTCCTGTTTAACCTGCCCATGAGCCGCCCTGAAAGGTTGAGAGAATGACCCTTGAAGATTGGGGCTGGTCCCCGTTTTTCGCCGAGAAAGTTAAACCCTGGGAAAAATCTGGATATCTGCCTGCCAGAG
>JAZBPC010000015.1:0-2753 GCA_036351455.1 Desulfuromusa sp. | reverse complement strand
TCAAGCAGCCCAGTTCCGCTCTAATTTGCAAATTCTTCAAATTTAAGTTGTGTCGATTGTCTTGTGGCGAAGTAAGCAGCTGTTTGTGCGTATTCTGACCGTTTCATGCAGCTTAGGGGCACATCAAAAAAGAGTGACGCTTGGGTATCCCTAGAGTCTTGCATATCTCGTGATGGGTAGTTACCAAATGCAGAGAAAACTCATTGCAGTCCTGCCTTAACGGAACAGAAATCCCCGTCTGGATCGTTAAGCGGGAATTTCTCGTTCTTGTGGTCATTAATTATGGGCCGGCAAAACGACATGCTTAAATTGTGAAGAAAATTCGCTCAGCGCTGGTCAGCCGACTGATCCAGCCAGGTAACGCATAGTTGTTCTATCAAACTGACAAAACCTTCAAAATCAACCGGCTTGGTTAAATAGCCATCAACTCCGCAGTGTTGGGCTGAAGAGCGGTCTTTTTCTGACGCTGAGGTTGTCAATATGACCACGGGGGTCGCTTTCAGTGCGGGGTCTTTCTTGACAGCCTCAAGAACACCAAGGCCATCGATGCGGGGCATGCGCAAATCAAGCAGCACCAGATCAGGACATGGAGATACGGCAGGATTCACAAAGGATTCTCGGCGATAGAGATAGTTAAGGGCCTCTTGGCCGTCCACAACCTGCTTTAATTGGACTTTGAGAGTGCTGCGTTCGATGACCATGCGAATGATTGCTGCATGGGCCGGATCGTCCTCAGCATGCAAGATCGTCTTGTTTTTTCCTCCCATCATAAGGCTTCACCTTCTTAGCTCAGGGCATCGGGGAGGGTAAAGTAGAAGCAGCATCCCTGATTTTTTCCGGCAGACTCAACCCTGATGGTTCCCCCATAAAATTCGACGATACGTTGAACCAGGGTTAACCCCAGTCCATTCCCCATTGAGTTTTTGTCAAGTTGATCAAACAATCCGAAGATTCTGTTCTGGTATTGCTGTTCAATGCCAATTCCATTGTCACGTACGTAAAATAGCATTTCCTGGTCGGTTTGCTCAACTCCGATATCAATTGCAGGCTGTTGCTGGTCTCCCATGTAGCGGACAGCGTTTTCTACCAGATGCTGCCAGATTTGCACCAGTTTATCCCGATCACCCTTCAGCACCGGCCCATCTTCTGTAATGGTCACCTTAGTGTCCTGCAATAGGTTTCTCTTGGCCAGCCGGTCGACGGCCTCCTGAGCAATGACTCTGAATTCGATGACATCTGTGGCATTGTCTGTCGTGTCAATACGAAACATCAGTAGCAGACTATCCAGCAGATGATTCATCTGCCTGGCGGCGTTACGGGCATAGCCAAAATATCTGGTAAGTCCGGGATCCATATTTTGCGGCAGGGAACTTTGAATCAGCCCCAAAGAGGATTCAATACTGACCAGGGGTGTTTTTAACTCATGGGAAACGGCATAATTGAACTGCTCCAAGGCTTTATTACGTCTCTTCAATTCAGCCAGAGCTTGTTCAGTCTTGCGCCAGGAGTGCTGAAGTTTTGCTGAATAGGCGTTGACTGTGTTGGACATGCTCCGTGATATCACAAAGAAGATAGCGCTGATGGTTAATACGATCAGCAGCGTGTTCATTATTGATGACCAAATTTCGTTCATCACTTTTTGGTTGATGTTGTCTTCAATTGTTGCCAGTTGTTTATCTAACGAATCATAATAGAATCCACTGCCAATAGCCCATTTCCAGCCATTGTGATAAAAGAAAAAAGACGTTTTCTTGACTTCGCGACCGTGCTCGGGAGAAGGATACCAATAGGTCACAAACCCTTCACCATAATTCCGCAACAGATTCAACACCTCTTTACTGTAATAATTTCCTTGACTGTCTTGATCTGTAACCAGTAACGGCTGTCCTATCTGGTGCATGGGATTACCGCTCAGGATCTTTGCCCCGTAGGGTTTGTCATCATGACCCTCCAGGTTGTAAATTTCCTGGATAAAGAGATATTCGCTGTCTGCACTTTGAAGCGTTTGAAAACGATCAAGTACTGATTTCTGCAGGCGTTTCTCCATGTCATCAAGATATTCACCGGTGCCAATCAGCCAGTTAAAGGGTTTAAAATAACGAATATACAGCTGCTTTGGAAATTCTCTGTCGGGCTCGGTCGGCTTAGAAAAATAGATGACCTGAAAAGCACCATCTTGTTGTGAAAGCAGTTTTTTTTGTTGCGTCAGCACAAGTTGACCGCGCAGGTCTTTGTGCTGACTCATGGAGTATCCCAGCAATTGGTCGAGTTGATGGACGATGATCTTCTCTGTGTCCATGTCTACAGCAAAAAAATATCCATCAGGATGATCAAACACAGCATTGGCGAGTATCAGCTTGAGCTGTTCTTTCAAATCCTTTTCTTGTAAGGATCCGTGGTATTTCTCATAAACAGCATTGGCGATATGGATGACTTCATCCACCCGATCCTTTACCCGCTTGCGAACCAACTCTTCGGTTCTGTTAGCCTGAAAACTGATCAATTCAGCCGCAGACATCACCCGATTTTTTGCCATTTTTTTTTGCTGATCAATAAATTCTGTTGTCACTTTTTCTATCTGTTCATCTCTATCCCTTTGCAGTTCAAGAATGTGAAGACTGGAAAAGATCACTGCTGTGACGATGATGAAGGCAATAGGCAACAGCGTAAATCGCCACGAAAAAGGCTTTTCCATTCTTTCCTGGTATGATTTTTTTGACATGAGTTTCTCGTTTGTTATCTGGGCTTGTCCG
>JAZBPC010000014.1:0-5016 GCA_036351455.1 Desulfuromusa sp. | reverse complement strand
TGTTTGGGAGGATCACCGGTTGTGACCAGCAGGTTGCGAATACCCAAAGAATGAGCAAAAAGATTGCAGCCGGGGCGGATTTTTTTCAAACGCAAGTCGTCTATGATGCCGAAAAAACTCTAGCCTTTCTTACGGAGGCCCGCAAGTTGGGTAAGCCGATATTACTCGGGGTGATGCCGCTCAAGAGTGTGAAAATGGCGAGATTTATGAACGAACATGTTGCAGGCATTGATGTTCCGGATGAAGTTATTTCCCGCATGGAAGATGAGGGCGCGACCGGGATTGAGATCACCTGTGATTTTATAGAAAAGATCATCGACCATACTGACGGCATTCATATTATGGCGATGGGAGATCTGCAGGGGACGAACCGTATTATTGAGTTTGTTAACACGCTGGTTGAGAAATAGAGCCGGGTGGGTAGGCCGGATTCTGTAGTGGCGTTTCGCGAAACGCCACTGCTTGCTCATGAGCGTTTTCTCCAGGGGCGTGCATGTGACTTTGCCTCCTGCTTAAGTTTTAGGTAATTTTCATACCGTGCCGACGGCAGCGTTCCAGCTTGTATTGCCTGGAGCACTGCGCAGCCTGGTTCGTTACCGTGGCTACAATTTCCGAACCGGCAACTGCCTGCCAACTCTTCAATATCATTGAAAATATCCTCTGATCCTTCCTTGGCCGCAATAATGCCGACCTCCCGCATGCCGGGGGTATCGATAATCATGCCCCCCTGCTCAAGGACGATGAGTTGCCGCCGAACCGTGGTGTGCCGTCCTTCGCCCGAAGCACTTACTCGGCCGGTTTTCAGGATATCCTGACCGGTCAGCCGATTAATCAGGGTGCTCTTGCCAACTCCGGATGAGCCCAGGAGACAATAGGTTTTCCCCGATATCATCGGCTCTCTGATCTCTTCCAAACCAGCGCCGGTCACATTGCTGAGCGCAATAATTCGGGCGTTAATCCCTGCCGCCCGGATCTCCGTAATGTATTTGGCTAACGCATCATCATCAACCAAATCCATCTTGGAGAGCACCAGCACGGGTTCAACCTGTCCTTCACTCACCATCATCAGATAGCGTTCCATCCTGGGCACATTAAAATCGTATTGGCAGGATTGGACAATGAAGGCGACATCAATATTCGCTGCGATCATCTGCAACTGGGTGTCCTTGCCCGCTGTTTTCCGACGCAGGAAAGATTTTCGAGGGAGCACTCCATGGATGCTTGCGGCATCTTTTGCGTCATAATGCACACAGACCCAATCACCGACGCAAGGCATCTCGCTGGCGGCCTTGGTGGTGTGCAG
Organism: Desulfuromusa sp.; assembly: GCA_036351455.1. Lineage (GTDB taxonomy): Bacteria > Desulfobacterota > Desulfuromonadia > Desulfuromonadales > Geopsychrobacteraceae > Desulfuromusa. The sequence goes on along the minus strand of JAZBPC010000014.1, from coordinate 3,713 downwards.
AAATTTACCGGTTACCTGCGCTGTTACTTCCCCGGCCTCATTCCGTACGGTATACCAGCCGCGATCAACCGCTGTTACCCGTGCCATTTGCTGTTCAGGTTGACAGCATTCTCTGCCTTGGTCGTTAAACCAAGGGTTCCAGCCAAGTACATTCAATTCCAAGGAATTAATTTTCATTTCTATCTAAGTTGAACAGTTTGTCTGACGAAGTCGCTCTGCGACAGATACCAGGAGAAAAACCTGCTTTTACCCGATGATGTCATTTTGCCAATTCGAACAAAGGGGATTTTGAGGCTTTTTTATCAAAGGTAATAACGGTCTCGCAACCTTGGGCCTTGGCCGAATGAGAAATTAAAAGATCGGAGAGATCATATTTATTTCCCTGTGCGGCTTGGGTGAATTGTTGCAAAGCTGACTGGTGCTCAAATTTTAAAATTGGCATGAGTATCAGGTCGCTGATTGACTCAAGAATAGCAGCTCTTGGAATCTCGTAGACTGATTCTAAAACCCAAATTAATTCCAACATGACGAGCAAAGGGACAAACAGTTCCTTCTTTTCTGATTCAGCCTTTTTGAATATTTTGTAAACTTTTTGTGCCTGTAGCTCATCATCGCCTATCAAAAACCGAACGAGGATATTTGTATCAATTCCTTTCACTTGAACTTACCCTTCATTCTATTTCTCATTGCATCATCTATAGCTTCAAGAGACACGGCTTTTCTGTCTGGGTTGTGTAATTTGCAGAAAATATCATCTACTTTCTTTGAGACAGGCCTGATTATAGCCTCTCTGTTTGCTGTGACAACAATCTCGATTTTATCGCCAGTATGTAATTTTAGCGATTCTCTGATTTTTTTAGGGATAGTCACTTGTCCCTTCGTTGTAAGAGTAGCTAACGCCATAATTTTCTCCTTACTTTATTTTAAAGTCTTACTAGAGAGTAAGGTGAATGTTTCTCGGTGTCAAGAAAACTTGTAAAACGATCCGGAATTCAATAAGCTTGATAGCTGTGTAACGTTGTAACTAACCGAAATCAGGAGTATGGCGTAGCAAGATGTCCGCGTTGTTTTGCATTGTTATGCAACGGCCACGATTTATTCTTACAGATAACAGTAGGCTATCCTCCTTTTGCTCCCCCCTTTTACACGGTTGCGCGTGTCGGAAAAAAGAACAGCCAAGAACAACCGTCACCTGATCCGAATCGTATAAGCCCGGATCAGAGACGGTTGTTTTCGAAAAATCGGAGCGTTATTTGTTGGCCGCCTTATGGTGAAAGTCGTCCAGATTCTCGAGTTCATTCTGCAGTTTTTCCGCTGATGCCAGGACAATCACAGGCAGGGTGGCCCTCTGGACATCCGCGAAGAGTTCCTGGGCCACCGGCCAGAAGTCATTGAGCTTATCGCGGCTTTTCAGTACCTTGTCCGAATAGTTCCTGTAGGCGTTCACTTTGGACAGATCGGCATCAAATTCCTTCACAGCCTGTTTCAGCTGGGCCACGTTGGTGTAATCATGAAATTCGGCCTGGTAGGCGATATACAGTTTATTGATGCGCTCAAGGAGAAAGAGCATATGCTCCACCGTAACCAGCATCGCCTCTTCCGGACTCTCTTTATGCATATGCCCTTCCGCGATAAATGCGCCGCCTTCCATCAGAGATTCGCTGTAATCAATGATGAGGGCGCCGTTGTCTCTGTTGTAGGGCCTGTTGAGCATATCTTTCAGCTCATTATAGGTATAGTCAAGAAAGACCGCTACATTCTCTTCCTCTCCAGCAATTCCCGAAGGTATGCCAAATGACGTAATAAGGTGGTTTGAAGAAATGTCTTTCGTAAACTTTTTGACAGCATTAACGAGTAAACCGTAATTTTCCTTGACATATTGACCCGTTGACGGTTTTATGTTTCTTTGCAAGAATAACAATAACTTGCAAGGAGATAGGATGTCAAACCAACTCAGAACAATAGTCGGGGCGCACCAAAGAAAAATTGGGCGGATTAAGCAAGTCAAGCTACGCAAACACCTCAACGCAGATGCTCTTTTTCATAGCCTTCGCGATAGTTTTGGAAAAATCAAAGACCATCGTAGCAAAAATGCCGTAATACCGCTTCCTGATGTGCTCATGTCAGCTTTTGCAATGTTTTCGCTTAAAGATCAATCGCTTCTCTCTTTTGATAAACGACGGAAACAAGGTGGGCATAACTTGCGGACGGGCGTATCTACGAGTTGGGGGGAGGGAGCATTTACTAAATTGAAAACTTGACATTATCTCAAATTTGATCATTTTTCTGTATTAAATTGTTTTTTTTATCAATATTTCAGAAAGATGGTTTCAAGATGAGTTTTGTAGTCGAAGAGTTTGTCAATCAGGATTCTTATTTTCTTGAGTTGTTTTCAGATATTAAGAATGCTGACACGTTAAGTCGGGTTGTTTTAACAAGTTTAATGTTGGGGTTAGCCATAGCAAGAAGGGTTGCTTCGGACATTCTCAACCAAAGAAGTCAGGCAGAAAATGTTCGTCCCTTATGCCCTAAATGTGGTCGTCTTCTTGAAAGCAAAGGGATGCTTCCACGCTCTGTAATAAGTCTGATTGGCCCTGTCAATTGGAAACGTCGTGGCTGGCGTTGTACAAAAGGTTGTAGGATCGGCCAGGTAACACCTTTTGACAAGGAGTTGGGTTTACAACCGAGTCAGCGTATGAGCAACGAGCTGAAACAGATATCTTGTGCTTTGGCTGTATTTGTTCCTTACAGTATCGCTTCGTCATTATTGAAAATGTTGACAGGTACGAAAATCAGCTCCGGGGCAATTTGGAATTGGGTTCAAGATGCAGGTCAAGACGCTATGATTCGATTGGAAGACGAGTTGAGTGCTTTTGAGGAAAATTCCTCTGAGCCAATTGATATTGAATCAAAATTTCAAAAGCTTCCATTGATCATCGGGGGTGACGGCGTTATGGTTCCTTTTCGCCCTCATACAGGCAGCCCAAAAGGAAAAACAGCCTGGCGAGAAGTCAAGGTAGGTATTTTTGCTCGGTTAGGTCAACGTGTTACCCGAAAAGGTAAAGCCGTTTCAGTTCTGGTTCATCGACATTTGGTGGCTGTCTTGGGCAATATTGACGAGTTTAAGATCAGAATGCAGGTCGCGGCAGTCAAGCAAGGTATTATGAGTACTGAAATTGTTGTTTGGTTAAGTGATGGTGGGCGAGGTTTCTGGGGAGTTTATAATGAGTTGTTTGCTGGACGTGCTCAAGGAATTTTGGATTTTTATCATGCAGCTCAGAATATATGGAAAGGGGCAAAAAACTGGCTTGATGGGCGGACCAATAAGGCTCGGGAATGGTTTGACAAAGCAAGACACCGTCTACGTCACGGTAACGCCGGAAAAGTTATTGATGATTTTCAAGAGGGTTTAATCCAGGATGATCTTCCTGAATCAGCTCGCAAGGAAATTAAAAATGTTATTGAGTATTTAGAAAAACATAAAGATCATATCCAATACGATCGCTATAAGGAGCTGGACTTACCGATCGGCAGCGGAATGGTTGAAAGCGCATGCAAATGGCTCATCCAGCAAAGATTTAAATGTGTTGGAATGCGATGGAGTGAAGACGGGTTTAACAGCCTGCTTCACCTACGACTTGCTTGGGTGAATGGAACATTTGAGGAGTTGTTTGCTTAAACATGCTTCCCCCCAACTCGTAGATGCGCCCGAT
>JAZBPC010000013.1:0-3110 GCA_036351455.1 Desulfuromusa sp. | reverse complement strand
CTTTCTTCCAAGACCAACCAACATATCTTCTATCTGCTGCTGATTGCACGGACAATAAAATTGCAGAGGGGTCTGTTGCTGCACATGAAAATCTCCACCTGAAAATATTTTCTCAAGAATTTCTGTAGGAGTCATTCCCTGCTTCAGCAAACTTGTGGTTGGTGGTAGTTCTTGTATTCTTTTGCTAAGAATTTCAATCTGATGGGGATCACCAGGAGGGAGGGATTGAACCAAAAAACCTCCCGCGACTGCAACCCGAGCATCGGCGTCAAGTTCAACCCCCAAACCAAGACTCGACGGTACTTGTTCGGAATTGGTTAAATACCATGCCAGATCTTCCGCCACTTCACTGCTCTGCAACTGCATCATACTTTGATAGGGACTCTTCAGGCCAAGATCTTTCCAGACATGAAGAAACCCAGCTCTGCCAACGGCACCAGCAACATCAAAACGCCCATCAACTGGAGGCAAGCCTGCAATTGGATTCCGCACAGTCCCACGAACTCTCCCTTCAGCATCAGCCTCAACACTCACTTTTCCCAAAGGACCATTCCCCTCCATGACTAGAGCAAGACGCTGCTTCCCTTTCAGCAGACATCCCAACAGTGCGCCGCCGGTCAATAATCGCCCCAAGGCTACTGTCGCGGTAATATCTGTCTGTTGTTTTTCGCAGACCGTGCGCACTAATTCCGTTGAGATTGCTGCTGCTGCACGGAATAAACCGTCGGGACTAACCACCCGGACTAAATGATCTTCCATTTTATCTTCCTTGGTTCGGCCGACATCAGGCCCTTAAACGATATCCCTTGCCAATCAGCCAGGCCGCCCAGAAAAAAAGTACGGTTGCAATCCCAAGGCTGACGCCAAAAGCAACTAAATAGCTGGTATCACCAACACCAATGATTGCATGTCGAAATCCGTCTATCAGATAAAAGAGGGGATTTAAATAGGAAAAGGTCCCCCACGGGTCAGGGAGGATAGAAATAGGGTAAAACACTCCACCAAGATAGACCAGCGGTAAAATCAAAAAATTACTGTACATCGACAGGGTATCGAAATTATGGGCATAAATAGCAGCTATCAAACCAAACTGAGCAAATAAAAAGCTGGCGATAACCGCCATAAGAATAGCCAGCAGAGGAGATTCCCATGGAAGCTCTGCGAATATTGTTGAGATCAACCAGACAACTGTCCCAACCAACAACCCACGCAGCATGGCTGCAAGGGTATAAGCCATAATAAACTGCGGTGGACTCACCGGGGTCACCAGAAGATCGACAATCCCCCCAAGGTAACGGGACATAAATAACGAAGAAGAGGTATTGGCAAAGGTATTATTGATCACCCCCATAATAATTAGTCCAGGGATGACAAACTGCGCATAACTGAACCCGGGCAAAACATTGAGTCGTTCTCCCAAGGTTGCTCCAAAGACAAATAGATAGAGGGACGCCGTCACGATCGGGGTCAACAAGGTCTGGGTTGAAACTCTCCAGAAGCGAAGAATTTCTTTCCGTAACAAAGTGACAAAGGGGAGCCAGGGATAATACTTATTGTCTTGACTAGTGGCCATTTATTCCCGCCTTCAGCCCGGTCAAATGGATAAAAACCTCTTCCAAGCCACTTTGATCTGTTTCAATATCTCGAATTTTCAAACCTGATTCAGTCAGTTGCCTTAAGATTCTTCCTGCCCCCTCACCCGCTGGCAAACGGAGCAGAAGAACGCCCCCCTCCTCCTTCAGCTCAGGTGAATATAGTTCCAGCCCGGCTGGGAGTTCAGTTACAGGTTCTTCCAGCCAGAGACTGAGCTGACGATTTGACAGGCGTCGTATCAGCTTTTGCGTTTCTTCGAGGGCGATCAGCTCACCATGATTCATAATCCCGATCCGATCACACATCTCCTCAGCCTCTTCCAAATAGTGCGTTGTCAATAAAATCGTTGTTCCCTGCCGGTTGATTTCCCGAACAACCTCCCACAATCCATGGCGTAATTCGACATCAACCCCCGCTGTGGGTTCATCCAGAATCAACAATTTGGGTCGATGAATCAGAGCCTTGGCAATCATGAATCGTCGTTTTAAGCCACCAGAAAGTTTGAGCATGACTTTGTCCAGGTGGGGCTGTAGTCCAAGACGTTCGATGAGTAATTGCCGCCAGGCTGGATCATCTTTAACCCCGTAATAACCTGCATGGAGCTTCAGGGCCTGATTGACGGTAAAAAAATTATCGATGACAATTTCCTGATGGACAACCCCTAACATCCTGCGAGTGTAGCGGTAATCCTGCTGGTTGTCGTAACCAAAAGCGGTAATGTTCCCTGACTCCAAGCGTACGACCCCGGCTATCATATTAATTGTCGTGCTCTTCCCTGCTCCATTGGGACCAAGCAAGCCAAAAATTTCACCTTCTTCAATCGTGAAGTTAATTCCTTTGACAGCAGGAACTCCATCAAAAGACTTACACAAATTTTTTATCTCCAGTGCGCTCATGGCGCAAATATACAACTGCTTCCCAGAACCTGACAAGGGTCGAGGTGCAACAATGATGATTATATTTTTCACTTTCTTGACAGAGAGAGGAAACTTACCCATCATGGTAATAAATAGATGCTATAGAAACCACAGACTGAGCAAGGACCCATATACTTGATTAAAAAAGTACATTCCTTTTTGATGGCCAAGAGTTACGACTATGCGATGCGCAGCACCGAAAAAAAATGCTTGAACCAGTGGCGCAAGGAGTTGTTATCTCAAGCACAAGGTGAGTTACTTGAAATCGGAGCAGGGACAGGGGTGAATCTTCCTCACTACCCGGAAACCGTAGCGCGCATTACCCTGAGTGAACCAGACGGGCAAATGCGTAAAATTCTCGAGCGAAAGACATTAACATCTCAGCAAATCAGGGTTAAGGTCACCTCCTGGGAAGCCGAGTCTGTTGATATGCCAGACTCATCCTTTGATACCATCGTCTCAACTTTGGTGCTCTGTTCGGTTCCTGACCTTGAAAACAGCCTTAAAGAGATTTACCGGTTATTGCGCCCGGCAGGAACTTTTCTGTTTCTTGAACATGTTATTTCCAACCATCCCCCGACATTAACCTGGCAACGTCGG
>JAZBPC010000012.1:0-2393 GCA_036351455.1 Desulfuromusa sp. | reverse complement strand
TCATCCCAGTGGTTCATATTGTGAATATGGGAAATCACTACCTTTACCCTGCCCAATCGCGCCGCGGCTGTGCCTGACGTGTTGGACCGATACATATGTGTGTGGACGATGTCAATCCGTTGTTCCTTAAAATGGCTTGCCAACCGATATAGGGAGCGTGGTGACCATCGAGAGCTGAATGGGATTACGTCGACCTTTATTCTCTCCCGTGCAAACAAAGGAGCCATCTCGCCAGCCTTTTTGATGCAGACAACTGACACTTCCCAGCCAAGGTCACGGAGCCTTGGCGCAAGCAGAAGCAGAAGCTGTTCTGCTCCACCAAAAGGCAAATATGAGATGACCATTGCTACTTTACCCTTCATTTCAGGCATTCTCTGGCCTCGATTCCTAATGCATATGTACCACTGACTTATATGCTGATAATGTTTTGCAGGTCATTGTTGTTTACTTGAACTTCTTGATTGTCCTTACCAAAAAATTCGCGCCATCTGGGCTCACAGACAGGGTTATGAACAAATAGGCAATAGGACATCCAGGGGCTTATCCGATAAGAAATTGATTTTTATGGGCAGGAGTATAGGAAAAAGATATTTGTGTGTCAAGAGCTCCAATTTTTTGCCTGGCTTGGCGGCCAACCGGGCTGGCAGGGAAACGCGGGAACCAGCCATGAGGGCACTACAATGCGGGAGAATGTAAGTTTATGGACAGATTTCCCCCAAAAGCCCAATTTTTTGCAGACTAACCCTTTCAAGTCGAGGGATTTGCGCTGTATTTAACCATTTGACATGGCTAAGAATTCTGGGAGGCTCAAAACAATTTCACCCCACTTTTTCCCGTGGATTTCCATAATTTTTAAACGGATGTCCAATTTGTCAGTGAGCCATATTAATACAGGACATGCTATTATTAGTTATAGTCAGCTTGTATGGTTTGGCTGAAAAAACGGTACAGCGCAAATCCGTCAAGTCAATCCGGAATTGACATCCGGGCCTAGGCTCCCTATAATCCTTCAGTGAATATGAATCTCAATTAGGGTTAGCCAAATACGTGTTTGGATTAACGAATGAAAGAAAAGAGCCTCCCCGTGGAAGTTGACCACCCTATATTCATTGTCGGACCGCACCGTAGCGGCACCACCTTACTTTACAACATGGTCAGTAGACATCCCGATATTGGATATTTCAACATTGCGAATCGCCGCTTTCCATCCTTCCCTTTACTTGCACATATCATCACGAACTTTGGAATGCCGGATCGCCCGATGGAATCACAGCCGATCTGGGACCGCTTCTGGAATTGTGAGCATGACGAAATGGGAGCAAATGATGCGACCCCCGAGGCTGTCTCGTGGTACCGAAAAACGGTGAGGAGAGTCCTCCAACTTAGGAAAGCTGAACGTTTTCTGGCCAAGTATCCTCGGCTCACACTGAGACTTGACTGGATTGACACGGTTTTTCCTGGAGCACTGTTCGTCCACATCATTCGCGACTGGAGAGCCGTGGTGAACTCAACGCTCGTGCGCAGGCACCAACGAGAAAGTAAAGGTGGAGGCTGGTATGGCGACCGAATACCTGGTTGGAAAGAAATGGGCAATCTACCCCCGGAAATCGTTGCCGGAAGGCAATATCATTATTTGACAAAAACCTTGGAAAGTAAAGAAACCAATTATCCTGGCCGGTTTATTAAGGTTTACTATGTAAAGCTTTGTAAGTACCCCGTTGAAACGATTCGATACATCGCAGACAAATGCGATCTATCTTGGACGGAAGATTTCGAGAAGGGTATTAGACGGGATTTGCAAAGCAAGAATTACAAGTGGCGCACCCAACTCGATCCATTAAAGATCGAGAAGGTCCGAGCAGAGGATCCGGAGTTTTTTGCTCGTCATGAGGAACCCAACTGAAAGGAGCAAACGGTCAAGACGAACATCCTCAATACTTTCAATTAGATATCTTCCATTTTGATAACTTCTCAATAAGTTTGGGCTGAATCAGAAAAATCCCCCTCAATCCCCCTTTACAAAAGGGGGAAGCAGTAGGAATGCTCGGGTTTATTGGGAAGTTACCCCTTTTGATGCATCAAATCCCAATACTACAATTTTAGAAGTGGACAAATAGGGCCTGGTTTGCGAGATTATTCACAAGGAAGCCGAGATCTGTTCTTGAGGGTAAAAACCTTGTTACGTCAGAATACTAACTAAGCAGACCAAAAAAACAGTGATTAAACAAACTCACAAATCTGGAAAATGGCGCTGGAAATTTACGCCTGCTGCGGAGGAAATTGTCCAGGATCTGCTGGGGCACTTGGAAATGATCGAGGACCTTTCGGGTGCTGAGGTGTTGAAGTCGAGTCTCAGTCGTACCGTAATCGCGTTCCCCTCTACTTCATCCCGG
>JAZBPC010000011.1:0-2290 GCA_036351455.1 Desulfuromusa sp. | reverse complement strand
CTTTCATTTCTTCTATTTTGACCAACTGTTCAGCCTGCATCTTCTGGGCGAACTCTTTTTGAATAGCCATCATTTCTTCAGGCGTCAAAGCGGGCGTGGCACCTTCATAGGCATCGGTAATACCTTTAATCAAAAATTCACGCTGAATGTCTCCCCCAGCTCCCTTAAAATAATTTCCTACCTCAAACCCCATACTATAACTGATTTTTTCTTCAAAGCTTGCAGGTGGTGCAGCCTGGGACATTGAGGGTAACACAAAACAAAGTCCAAGCACTGCAGAAGCAAAATATTTTTTCATCAGAAACTCCTCCTTAGAAGTTTTATCTTTTACATCATGAACGACAAAAAAGTCGCGTTAATGCGTATTTTTAAAACAAGGCAGACGAGCAATCATACTCCCTTAGAGTATGACCAGTGTAATTCCCCGATTCCCTCTATTTAAATGCTTATCTGTTTCAAGTTGGGGATAGCGCCGAAGAAGCGACCTGACTGAACCAGTTCGCTTGTTGAACTCCTCCCCGATAATGTAGTTGTTGATCTGCCCTTTACTTTTTAGGAAATCGAGTGTTTTCCTGCATTCCAACCGAATAGTCCCACCCTTGCCACTTGAGCCGTAGCCATGGATCAGGGTAAGCACATTAACATTATTTCTAACAGACTCTTTAATTATTGCATTCATCCGGTTGAGGGCAACTTCAACCACGGGTCGGCCTGCCTCTAAATTGAAAGTTTTATGCACAAAACCTGAATGTTGCTCAAGAGCCGCCAAATCGAATTTACTGCCACAAAATGGACACAATAAGCTTGATGTCTCTCTTTTATTGCCACAAACATCGCAAACAATCTTCATGCGGACACCTCAACTCTTTTCGAATAACTACAGTCTACGGACACTGATAACCGCTGGCAGTTGCCGAAGATGCTGTATCAAAAGTTTAAGATGCTGGAGATTTTCCACTTCCAGAGAAATGGTCATATCAGCCAGGTCTGTTTGCGTAGTATGGGCAGAAATATCAACGATATTAGCGTTGTCAAGACTGATGGCACTGCTGATTTCAGAGAAAATTCCCCGTTTGTTTTCCGCACTGACATGTATACCGACCTTATACGTTTTTTCAGCAAGTCCGGACCAGGATACATCAATCCAACGCTTAGGGTCGGAACTCAACAGATTGTGGCAATTTGCCTTATGCACAGAAACACCGCGGCCCATGGTGATAAAGCCGACAATCGGATCCCCGGGCAATGGGTTGCAACATTGACTCACCTTAACAAGCATGCCGTCAATGCCATCAATCTTCACCCCGGTTTGTTCTTTTTCACCTTCACCGACACGCTGACTCACCATCTGACTGGCCAGCTCTTCCGGTGGCAGATTAAGTTCCGGTTGGTCGCTCTCCTTGCGCAACTCAGCAGGCAGAAGACCTTTGATGAGGTTCTGAACAGTAATAGTCCCGCTACCTACTTTTACAAGCAGATCATCAAGAGAATTGCAGCGCAGCTGTTTGAGTATTAAACGGATGTGACCACTTTTAATTATTTTCTTAAGAGAAGTGTCATATTTTTTAATCTCTCTCTCACAGATCTCACGACCCAATTTCAGAGCTTTTTCTTTTTCTTCCCGCCTCAACCAGGAACGTATTCTGGTTCTTGCGCGACTGGTTTTTACCAGATCGAGCCACCCTCTTCGAGGAATCTGGGTAGGAGAAGTCACAATCTCCACTATATCGCCGGTCTGCAACTGATATTTAAGCGGCACCTGGCGACCATTGACTTTAGCCGAAACGCAATGATCACCAACCTCTGTGTGGACGGAATAGGCAAAATCGATAGGACAACTGCCTAGGGGAAGCTCTTTCACTTCCCCCCTTGGACTCAAGGCATAGATATCCGGATCATACAATTCACCGACAAGACTATCGAGAAATTCACGCGGATCCTCAACCTCCTGAAGAGAAGTAACCAGTTTTTTCAACTCACGGAAAAGCTTTACATCTTTTTGGTTAACCTTTTGTCCGTCTTTATAGGCCCAATGTGCAGCGACTCCTTCCTGGGCGACCCTATCCATCTGTTCGGTACGAATCTGGATCTCAATAAAATGCTCGCGGGGGCCAACGACAGTTGTATGCATCGACTGATAATTGTTGGTCTTTGGAACAGAGATAAAATCCTTAATCCGCCCAGGAACCGGCGCCCAATTGGCATGTATGGTTCCAAGCGCCTCATAACACTCGTTCACATTGTCGACAATAATTCTAAAAGCGACTTTGTCATAAACCCGCTCAAGAGG
>JAZBPC010000010.1:0-15647 GCA_036351455.1 Desulfuromusa sp. | reverse complement strand
CTTTGTTGCCTTGGATCAACGTGGGGTTGGGGAGCTTGTGAAGGTTGGTTTTGAACGGGGACGTAGCACCCGACCCGATTTGAAGGTCGGTATTTGTGGCGAGCATGGTGGAGAGCCCTCCAGTGTTGCTTTCTGTCATGATATTGGTTTGGATTATGTTTCCTGTTCACCATACCGGGTACCAATTGCCCGTTTGGCTGCTGCTCACGCCGCATTAAAGGACGCCTAGCCGTTATCAAAGTAAAAAGCCCCGCCAGATACTGGCGGGGCTTTTTACTTTCGCTTCATCAGAATCGACATTTCACCTGATAATTATTAATAAAATCTATTAGCTGAATCTTCTCAACGGGCTTGCTATAATAAAATCCCTGAGCAATGCAGGATCCTTGCTTTAACAAGTATTGGTGTTGGGCCTGAGTTTCTACCCCCTCAGCAATAAAATCAAGCTGCAACCCTTCAGCAACATTGATGATCGCTGGAATAATTGTGTCATGCATGTTTTCCGCTGTTATTTTTTTCATGAATGATCGGTCCAGCTTTAAAGTGTTCAGAGGGAGGTTGTTCAGATAGCTGAGTGATGAATAACCTGTTCCAAAATCATCAATGGCAATTTTGATGCCGGCATCAGTTAACTTAACAATATTTGCCAGAGTCCTATTTAAGTTCTGAACCAGAATATTTTCTGTTATTTCGAGTTCAATTTCTTTGGGGTTCACTTTATGGGTATGGAGTGTCTGAATAACATATTCGGCAAAATTATCCATTGCCAATTCAATAGCGGATATGTTGATACACACCTGTATTTGCAGTCCTTTACGGTTCAAAAAGTGGATATCTTCGCAGACTTTTTTAAGGACAATTTCACCAATATCAATAATAAGAGAGGTTTCTTCTGCAATATCAATAAACTTACCGGGGAGAAGCAATTTGTCTTCGGTTGCATTTATTCTTACCAATGCTTCAACTGCATGAATCTTGCCGGTTTCCAATGCCATCTGTGGCTGATAGTGAACGATAAATCGGTCCCTTTTAATAGCATCACGGATGATATTTTCTACAAAAACGGTATGGCTATGCTTGTTTTTAAGTTTACTATTGTAAAGGCAATGCCGACTTCTTGTTTTTGTTTTTGCACTGCATACAGCAGTGTCGGCATTTTTTATTAACTCTTCTTTGGTTTGCCCATGGTCAGGATAGACTGAAATGCCAACGCTTAGAGTGATATGAATTTCATGTCCATTTTGCTTGAAGGGTAGAGCCGTTTCGTCAGCTATTTTATTCGCTGTGGCTATGGCATCTTCAGTTGAGTCTATATCCGGCAACAGCAAGATAAATTCATCGCTACCCAGTCTGGATAGAATGTCTTCTTCGCGGGTACATCGTCTCAAAGTCTCAGCGAAATTCTGTAATAGCTCATCTCCAATATTCTGTCCGTAGCTATCATTGATCAATTTGAAGCGGTTGATGTCAATAAAGAGAAGAGCAAACTTGTAATCATTTTCATCGGAATGGGATATCAGGGATGTCAAGTGCTCATTCAACAATGTCCTGTTGGGTAATCCGGTTAACAGGTCATGATTGTGCTGAAAGCGGATAATTTCTTCCGCTTTTTTTCTTTCTGAAACATCTCTGGCGACACCATATGTTCCAACAAAATTCTGTTTTTGATTGTTGTTTCTTCCCAGTTTATAGCCACCGGACACTTTTTTTTCTATGTTTAAAGCACGGACCTCAACGTGCAGGATTGAACCCGCCTTCTTGCACTGTAGCCTTAATTCTTCGTTTTTTGTATTTTTAGGGAGCTTTTTGTCGTTAAAAAAACGATTAGCGCGATCCAGGTCTTTGGGATAGACTATTTCCCGGTAGTGCTTACCAATGATCTCTTTTCGACTATAGCCTAATAACTTAATTGTGTTTTTATTGACAAAAACAAAATAACCATCTCGATCGAGCATGTACAGAAGATCTGGAGAGTTGTGGACAATAAATCTATGCAAGGCTTCAGATTCTTCCAGCTTTTCAATCATTTCTTTGTTGTCACGTTCAAGACAGATTTTTTCCAGAACATTTTTGATTGAGAATAAAAGTTCATCTGCAGAATATGGTTTTCGAATAAAGTCTTTAGCACCTTTTTTTAGTACATTGAGGGCTCTTTTGAGTTCAGATTCACCGCTGACAACGATTACATTTGTGTCAATATTGTGCTGATTGATATGATCAAGAACCTTTTCGCCATCCATACCTGGCATATTCAGATCCAGAAGAACCAGATCATAATGGTTGTTACTTAGCTCTTCAATTGCCTCATATCCTCCGGCAACAGAATGTGCTTTCATACCATTCAGTGAAAGTACCCCCCGGATACTATTTGCCATCGCCAAATCATCATCAACAACCAGTATTTTTGTTTTCTCTGTTGCTGAAAGACAATTTTGAGGCTTGTTGAAATGACCCAGACCCATCATTTCAGTTCAATCTCACTCTCTTTTAGGTTGCGGGGGATAAGAAGTTTAAATTCAGTGCCCTGATTTTGATTGGAATAGCATGAGATGTTTCCTGAAAGCTCTTGAATCAAAGTATTGACTATGGATAATCCTAACCCCGAATGTCCTTCCTTGGTGCTGATAACGGGTTTAAAGAGATTTTTTAATATTTCAGCATCAATACCCGGGCCATTATCTTGAATTGTTATCTCAACATATTGGTTGCCATTTTGATAGAAATTGTCTCTGCTTGTGATTGTCACAGTGCCACCATTCTGCATGGCTTCAACACCATTTTTGATAATGTTGATAAATATTTGCTTCAGCTTATCTTTGGGGCTGCAGAGAACTGGTATGTGTTTGTCCAGGTGTAGCGTTGATTGTATCTGATTGGTTTTGTACAGAGAGCTCTTAAACAGAGAATCTAATTCTGTTAGTAGTTTGTTGATGTCGACTGTTTTGTCTTTTGTTCTGGTTGGCGCTTCCGGGTCTTTAGCACGCAGAAGAATATTGCCAACACGTTCAATTTCCTCGCTGATAAAGGCAAGTTCTTCTTGTGCTGGGTGGTCGCTGTCAATTTTCTTCCCCAACATATAGAGATAGTTGTTGATGATTGTCAGCGGATTGCTGACTTCATGTGCAACTTTTTTGAAATCAACAAGAGACATTCCCGTCGATTGTGATGTCCCTCGATTCGATGAGAAATATTGACTGGCAAATTCATTACTTATCAGTTGTAATAATGTGGACCTGTTTTTCAGGTTCGGCCACTCCCGTTCACTTGTTCCCAGGGCAAGGACACCAATTCCAGTATCTTTATGGTAGACAGGTAAGAAATAAGCCAACTCTGCATCAAGCAACCTGATAACCTGTTGATCAGCGATTGAACAACTTGCAGATGAAGAGATAATACCTTTTTTTTCGGTAAATGCTTTGACCAGAAGGCTATTCTTGTCCTTGGATTGGAACTCAATTTCTGAGAGTTGATTGAGTTCTAAATCATTGATTGCAGTAAGAGTTGTCTGGTTGTCATTAATTTTAAACAGGAAGAGCTGATTCAGGTTAAAGATTGCGTTGAAATTTGTCCGAATTTCTTTAGTGAACTGAAGCATCTCAACTTTTTCACTTTTACTAATGCAGCTGCTTATGGCGATGTCTTGAATTTTTCCGGCCAGTTTTTTCCTGTTATCTTCACTTTTATCTGCCTCAATAGCTCCTATCTCATCTGTTTCAGTATAGAATCGACCACTGAAACCGAGATCTGTGATCATCTTTTCACTTTTTTCGGTGGCAACAGTCAGACAGTCGAGGATGGAGTCTTCCGTTAAATTAAAAAGAAGACCTGCTTTTTCTCGGATGGCTGAGTTTTCGCGAGCACTATTCTTTGAGCTGAGCGGACTGGCAACTGCAAGGATTTTTAATAAGGTTGGAGAACTGAAAAGTTCATCAGCTGGTGCATGCTGAAACTGAATAGCATCGGCAAGAAATGAGTCCAATTTCCAGCTCTGGATCAATGCGGCACCGAGTTCACAATGTTCAACTGCAAGTTTTTCGAACTCCAGAGTACGGAATCGTTCTGTTTCGCTGTAATAATGATCTAGGAGGGGGATGTAGTCAGTTTCACGGTTGAGTAAAAGTAGCAGCATACCAACCTGATGGAGTAATCCCGCAAGAAAAGCTTCCCCTGGCTTTTCATAGCCGACGAGTTTAGCAATCCTCTCTGATAAATTCGCGCAGTTAAGAGCACGAAGCCAGATAAGTTGAACATGTTTGTTGAAATCTTTTGTGAAATTGGCGAAAAATTGCTGTATTGCGCAAGTCGTGACAATATTTTTGACGTTTGTCATCCCCAAGATAATCAGCATTCTGCGGATATCGGTTATTTCGTTCCATTGTCGATACGCAGGGGAGTTGGCAACCTGTAAGATCTTTGCAGTCAAGCTGATATCTTTTTTGATTGCTGTAGAGAACATTTCAAAATTGGCGTTGTCATTGTGGCACAGGTCCAGCAACTCAACCAGAAGACTTGGTTCAGAAGGCAAGTTTTCAACAGTATAACTTCTATTTTTCAGATAGATACATTGCATATCTATCGTAGTCCTTTCTCCTGATGGTGATAAAATGATCCTGAAAACAGCATTAATTTATTGTTGAGCATTATTCTAGATCTATTAGAGTTGAGTAGTTTACTCTAAAATGGGCATAAAAAAAATAATTTTAATTATTTTTTACACTTAAATTTAAAAAGCTCGTGTGAATCCATAAGATTTTTTATTTCAGTAGCCTTCTCTGATGCAAGACGTCCTGATTCCTGACTCATAGTAGCAGTTAGTTTCCCCATTTGCAGGTAGAGTTGTAACAATTCTGGAGCTCCTTTTTCCAGTGCTTTGATGTGCTCTGAAATGGTTCCAATATCTCCTCGGACGATAGGTCCGCTTAATCCTTGTTCCGGGCCAAGATCCTTTACGTTGTCCAAAGATGTTTGCACCAGCGGCAAAAGCATCGGAATTGCCTCCTCTGGTTCAATTCCGCAGCTGACCAAAAGGTCACGAGCGGTTGCAAGTAAAGTGACCAGGTAGTTTGATGCAATACTGGCAGCTGCGTGATAGAGAGGTTTTACCTTTCGGTCAAGGGTAAAAGAATATCCACCAATGGCTGTGACCAGTTCCCTCGCTAAAGCCAAGGTCTGGAAACTGTTGGCTTCAATCGCGCACGGGCAAAGCTGCAAATTTTCAAACGCTTTCTGTCTATCTGCAAAGGGGAGTAGAGGGTGGAGTGACAACAGCTTCGCTGGTGAAGTTTTTTGGCGCATAATTTCGGCGGAATGGAGACCACTGAAATGAATCAATGTTGTTTGCTCTGAAAGGGGGCAAGAATCTTGAAGCTTCGAGGCTAAATTATGAATATGATCATCAGGAACTGCAAGCAGGATGATTTTTGCTGTGGAAGATCTTGCAAGTTGATCAGAAACTAAGCTTTGGTCACAACCAATATAAGAACAGGCTTCTTCTCCCTGTTGACGGTTACGACTGATGATTGCAGTTAGAGGGTACCCTGCCAGGTGGAGTCGTTTGCTAACGGCACAACCCACCCGGCCAGGACCGATTAGGGCGATACTTTGTTTCACGCGACCGAAACCTGTAAGGTTCCAACCTTCTCAATGTCTCCTTCAAGCTGATCCCCTGAGACAATTCTGCTGACTCCTGCCGGAGTTCCCGTCAGGATAATATCTCCTACCTCCAGGGTGTAGAAGTTTGACACTTCTGCAATGATTTTCTCAACAGGACGCATCATCTGATTTGTGTTGCCTTGCTGACGAATCTCACCATTGACTTTAAGCCGGAGCTCAAGGTTGTTAGGATCAGCAATCTTATCAGCTGGAATGAAAGCGGAGATTGGGCAGGAGGTATCAAATCCTTTAGCGATTTCCCAAGGCAGGCCTCTCTTTTTTTGTTCACTCTGAATATCTCGTAGGGTTAAATCAAGGGCGACACCATACCCGGCCAGGTATGAAAGGGCGCTGTTCTCTTCGATATTTTTCCCTGTTTTTCCAATCAATAAGGCCAATTCAAGTTCATGGTGGCAATCGTTAGAATATCCAGGGATTTCAACCCTCCCGCCATCGGGAAGCAAGCTGCAAGAGGGTTTACAGAAGATGACTGCCCGATCAGGGATTTGACTTCCGAGCTCGCGGATATGGTCTAAATAGTTTTGGCCCAGACAGACAATTTTGCCGACGGGGTAAGTTTCGTTGGTCCCTTTCATCTGAACTTGGTGCATATTTTCCTCCATGAAAGTGTTATGCATGAAATAGGTTTGTTCCATGTTTTCTTAAGGTTTGAAGATAGCGGTTTTTATCGCTTGAAAGCAAGGGAAGTTGTTACTCGTTCAGTCGCTTTTTCTGTGTTAATATCACGGATGGTCAAAATAATGTGATAGGAGATTCAATGTATTATTTTAACTACGAAGAACCGGTATTCAGACCCCCATCCGAAGGACGCTCACTGATTTTACAAATCACGATTGGGTGCAGTCAGAATCAATGCCACTTTTGTGGCATGTATAAAATGAAACAGTTTCAGATACGCCCTGTTGCCGACATTGCTGCTGAGATTGAAGCGATACCAAGGGATCACCGTTATCATTATAAACGGATCTTTCTTGCTGATGGTGATGCTCTGATCTACCCACAGCAAGAACTGGTGGAGATACTTGATCTTTTGAACAATAAGTTTCCAAACCTGAACCGAGTTGGAATTTATGCGTCGCCTAAAAGTCTGACGACCAAAGAGGTCGAAGATTTACAGCAGTTAAAATCAAGAAAGCTGCACATCCTTTATTTTGGCCTCGAAAGTGGTGATGCCTTAACGCTGGAAGCGGTTAACAAGGGTTATCGTCCGGAGGTGATGCTGGAACTGTGTCGGAAGGCGCAAGTGGCAGGACTGAAACTCTCAATTACCGCAATTCTTGGTCTGGCAGGTCGGGTTCGCAGTCATGAGCATGCTATTGCGACAGCCGAATGGATCACGCAGCTTTCACCTGAGTATTTCTCATTGCTGACCATGTTTCAACGCCACAATGATGCCTATTTCGAGCAGATTGAGCCGTTAACTAATGGGGAAATTATTGAGGAAGCACTCACAATTGTGAAGAACTTGAAGCCACACAAAACCATTTTGCGCTCAAACCATGTATCGAATATTTTGAATCTGGCAGGGAGTTATCCTAAAGACAGGGATCGACTTATCGCACAGACAGAGGCAGCGCTAGCGGAGGCACGTTCTCGTCCTGACTGGTTTGCATTGATCCCTGATTATGGAGAGGCGTATTACTAAAGTGTTCCTTGCTGGCTGAAGTACTGAAAAGAAACGGGTCAGCAACTTGTGCTGACCCGTTTCTTTTCTGGGAGCTTATTGTCATTGCTACTTGCGCTGAAATGCTTTATCAGCAAATGAATATTTAAAATTCATATGATCCGTATAAGTTTCTTCAAGAATGGCGACAACGTCCTCAGTAAAGACAAGTTCCTCATCTGTCGGGATGACGAAAACCTTGACGGCTGAATCGGGTGTTGTGATCGTGGTTTCAGCTTTGCGAGTCATGGTGTTACGGTTTTTTTCTTTATCGAGCTTGATGCCAATATGTTCAAGATCTTCAAGAGCTTTTTCGCGGATCAGCCAACCCATCTCGCCAACACCAGCCGTAAAGACAACGGCGTCGAGTCGACCAAGAATTGCGCAATAGGAACCGATATATTTCTTTAGCCTGTACCCCTCTATTTCCAGTGCTAGATTGCAGCGTTTATTCCCGGCCTCAGCAGCTTCAATAACATCCCGGCGATCTGTGAATTCACCAGTGATACCTAAAATTCCTGATTTCTTATTGAGGATGCCATCAATTTCTTTGGGAGAAAGATTCTCACGTTCCATAATAAAAGCAGGAATAGCCGGGTCAATATCTCCACAGCGAGTTCCCATGACAGCACCTTCAAGGGGGGTGAGTCCCATTGAGGTGTCGATCGATATCCCGTTTTTGATGGCCGTATGAGAAACTCCATTACCAATATGCATGGTAATGATATTACAGTCTTTAGGGGCTTTCTCCAGAAGAGTCGCTGCCCGCTTGGAAACATACAAGTGACTGGTTCCGTGGAAACCATAGCGTCTCACCCCATGTTTCTCGTACCACTCTTGAGGTACCGGGTAGGTATAGGCATGCTCAGGCATGGATTGATGAAATGCTGTATCAAAAATAGCGATATGAGGGACATCAGGCAGATTGACCTGAGCTGCTTCAATGCCTGCAATATTTGGGGGATTGTGCAATGGCGCGAGATGTTGTACTTCTTTTATGGCGTCGAGCACCGCCTCGTTGATCAACACAGACTTGGTGAACTTTTCCCCACCATGGACAACCCTGTGGCCAACGGCTGAAATACTTGTCATGTCTTCAAGAACGCCGTAAGTCTTGTCTGTAAGAATTTTGACGATCAGGTGTACCGCTGTTTTGTGATCAGGGCATTCATACTCTTCCCGATATGTTTCGCGACCGGGGACCTCATGAATGATATACGAATCACCAATGGTAACGCGTTCAACCATTCCTTTAGCAATGACTTCTTTTTTCTTCCAGTCGAATAGCTGGTATTTTACCGAGGAACTACCGCAGTTCAGTGCCAAAATATCCATACTTAGTCTCTCCTTTTCAATATATATTTTTTGTGTCTGGCCTTGTGATTGATAGCGATAATCCCTTTTTCTATAAGAGTTTATCTATGAAAATGATCAACAAACTAGCCTAAATATCGGTTTTGTTGCAAGGTTTTTTCTGCTATGGACAGCGGGATGAATATCTGATAAAAGACAGAGAGACACATCCGATAGTCGGGTGACCATTTCATATTTATCAGGAGGAAAAACCTATGGCTCATGTAATTTCAGACGAGTGTATTGCTTGTGGTGCTTGCCTGCCCACTTGCCCTGTTGAAGCAATCAGCGAAGGTGATATCTATAGCATTGATGCTGATCTTTGTACTGATTGTGGTGCTTGCGTAGAATCTTGCCCGGTAGATGCTATTTCTGCTGAATAATTAGCACTGATTCGCAACAAATTGAAACGGTAACTGTCTTTGATGGTTGCCGTTTTTTTTTGATCGGGAATAGATTTGGCGGGAAGGATGAATTTTATTCAGTGGCAGGTTTAGATGATGTCACTTTGACGCTGAATTCAGAAAGATTTTTTGGCAGGTCTTTGAACACAATATCAAAAGGGATGGCCTGTTGACTGGCTACCTTCATATTACTGAGCTCGCTGCCAAACTGGTTTCCCATAATTTTTTCCAATTCTACAAAAGAGAGAGATTGAAGTTTTTCATCGTCAATGGGGTTGCCGCAGAAAACGGTTTTTTGTAGTAATGGCTTACCATTCTGATCAAAAATAACCCCTTTAACCTGTATTGCTGCACGAGCTTCAGTGAATTTATTGATGGCTTTGCCGCGTATAAGAAAAAATTCACCATCCTGTTCGTTCTGGATAAATTTCCCTTCTAATTCCTCAAGGACGATCTGGCCGGTTTGCACCGGCCGATCTGCTTGTTGTCCAAGAAACTGTTGAATGGTCTGATTGAGTTGTTCTGTCCCATTCATATAGATGAAAACGCCACCAAAAATTAAAATTCCCAGGATAAGTAGCAACAGAATCCTGATAATACTGGACGCTGCCCCTCTTTTTTTCTTCTGCGTGTTTTGGGTTGGAAATTCTGGTTCTGCTGGAGCTTCCGGACTTGGTGGAAGGTCATCAACAAGAACATTCTCTTCCTCGGATCCAGTAACAGACTCACTTTCATGATTAGCGGCAAAGATTTTTTCGATAGTGCTGACAGATTCTTCAGCAGGTTCCGTGAAACTGAAATTTTCCTCAGTGTCGCTCCCTGAAGAAAAGGAAAAAGCATCATCGCTTGTTGTGTTGGAATCGAGTTCTTGAAATCTATCGTAGCTGAAACCCTCTTCTTGAGAGGTCGTTTCAACAAGATCCTCTTTAGAGCTCAGTTCGCCTTGAGCTGAATCAATTTCTTCAGCAGGATAAATTTCTTGCTCAGGTGGTATTTCAACAAGAAAAACATGTTTACAGCGAGCGCAACGGACCTTTGCTCCTCCGTCAGGAATTCGATCGGAGTTAATGTTGAATTTGGTCGAACACTCGGGACAGACAATTATCATCAGGCGTTCTCCTTTGTCAGGGTAAACTCATTAGTGAGTCACCACTATGCTATTGTATCTAAATCTGCTGACATATTACAATTATGAAATGAATCTGTTGTTCATGTTGGACAAGGATCAGGAGCTTTCAATGATGTAAATATCCGGTAGATTCCGGTACTTTTCGTCATGGTCAAGGCCATACCCAATAATAAAACCATCGTCCATACTGATGCCAATATAGTCTGCCTCGATTTCAACTTCCCGGCGGGCTCTTTTATCGATCAAGGTACATATTTTTAGTGAGCGAGGTTCCTGCAGTAACAATTTGTTGTAGAGACATTCCAATGTATAGCCGCTGTCAACGATATCTTCGACGACGATAACATGGCGATCTCGGATCGGCATTTCCAACTCTTTACGGAACTCAATGATTCCTGATGTCTGGGTTCCTGAACCATAGCTTGCCAGCCTGACGAAATCCACCACTGACGGGGTTTTAATTTCTCTAATCAAGTCGGCAATAAATAAAAAGGAGCCTTTCAAGACCCCAACCAACATAATTTCTTCATCGCCATAATCCTGGCTTATTTCGTCTCCAAGACGTTTAATCTCTGCAGCTATTCTTTCGCGAGAAAAAAGAATCTTGCGGTTTTGCTCCGCCATAATATTTATAACTCCGTAGGGGGGGATGTATTTTGACAGCAACCTAACAGGAAAAAAGCTGCTATGTCAATTGCAACTGACGCTTGGAGTGGTGTTTTAGTAAGAGAAAATATGCTATGATTCAGCGTTGTTAGAAAATCAATGAAAAGAAGAAGGGCTTTCTATGCGATCCTGTTTGTTGTTGTTAATGCTGTTGTTTTCATCAACGTTTGTCTTTGCAGCTCCAGCAATCATTGTTGAGGAGTTGGAGTATGATTTTGGTGAGATTGTTCAAGGCACTGAGGTCGTTCACACCTTTCGTTTTCACAATGCCGGAGACCAGGTATTGAATATCAGCCAGTTACGGAGCTCTTGTGGCTGTACCGCAGCGTTATTGACAACACGCAAGCTGGCTCCTGGGGCTATGGGTGAGTTGCAGTTGACATTTAAATCACAGGGATTCCGTGGTGAAGTTCAAAAAATCGTGACTTTTGATACAAACGATCCTAAACACAGTGCTGTGAACTTTAGTTTGCGGGGAAAAGTCAAAGCCGAACTGTTTTCTCAGCCAGAACGAATCAATTGGGGACTGGTAACGAAAGGGACTGAATTGCACGCAGAGATTATTATTTTTAATAATTCTGCGAAATCGATTAGGTTAGAACAGCCAGAAATAACCACCGATGGAATTGTTGCTGAAATGTCACCTCAGACCATTGCTTCCGGTGAACGAGCTCATATGAACGTTTCGGCTGGTTTTCCCGAAGGGAAAAACCGATTGGCTGGGTATATTATTATCAACACTGATTTTCCCCTCCGGCCGCAATTAAGGATTCCGGTTTCTGCGCGCTTGTCTCGATGAATGACCAACTTTAGATAGCAATGATCCGTAGCTATGGTTTATGAGCTATTGATCTTGTTTTAATGTTATGTGGACTGCGCAGTTGCAGGTCCTGATGGTATAAAAACGGTGGGTTAAGGCCAGGATTTCCGGTTGCATTAACATGGTGGATAGCGTATAAAGTACAGCCCATGCGCCCGTAGCTCAGCTGGATAGAGCGCTGCCCTCCGGAGGCAGAGGTCATAGGTTCGAATCCTATCGGGCGCGCCAATAAAATCAATAGGTTAGCAGTTGTCTGCTGGCCTTTTTTGGGTCTACGCCAAAGAAAGGGGATGTGTCATTATCCCACCATAAAACTGATCAAATTACCCCTCTGTTTTAACCACACATTATTCTGACTCGCAATCGATAATTTTCAAAGTTTCTAAATCCATACGCCCTACGCTGAATAAGTTTCATTTTTCGATGGAACCCTTCGACTATCCCATTACTTCGATAGTAGCGGAACATACGTGCTATGGCATCGATCCAGTTAGCTAAACTCCTTCCAAGCGTTTTTAATGGCCGAAACGGGCTAGCTTTTAGCATCTCTACTTTGCTCAATAAATCACCCACAAGTTTTTTGCATGCCCCATGGTTCTTACCTTTATTTCGACAAAGCTCTGCTAACTCTTGCCAAAAATACCACAGGTTTTTTATGACTGGTTGTTGCTCAAAATAGTGATCTAGATTCTTTTGGTTCTTAGCTGAAAGATTTTCAGGTTTGGTACTCATCGCCCTGATTAAACCGCCACGTCCCCAAGCGAGATTTTCTTCATCAATAAGCTTACAGGTCTTGGCAAAGTGCTGATTGATAAGTTTGATAACATGAAACCTGTCCGTAACAATTTTAGCATTAGGAAACCACTGCTTTACCATTTTACGGTAGGGTGCATGCATGTCCATACAGACTACTTTTACGTTTTTACGCCCCCTTAATGACTGAAGAAAAGGGAGTAGCCGCGCTTCACTACGCCCTGGCGCGATATCGAACACACTGTGCTTTTCCAAATTACAGAAGGTTGTTACGAAACCAACCTTTTTGGTAAAGCGATGCTCATCTATGCCGATGAATTTTGGGCACTGCTTATTTTGCTGATGACTGATTTTTTGCACAATCATTTGCTGGTAAAATCTTTCAACCGTGGCAACACTGATGCCACTTTCAAACGCTGCATCCTTATTTGAGTAGCCCTTTCGACAGGCATTAAATACGCTATGTTTCAGTGGCTCGGTTGATCGACTCCATTTTTTAACGCCGTTTAAACGAGTGTTGAAATACCTGCCACATTGTTTGCAATGATACTTGTGGCAATAAACCTGAAGCGTGACAGAGTATCCCTGCTGGGGAATACTTTTAATCTTGCGCCAGAAGCTAGCCTTAATTCTTTTATTCAGACTTGTGCATTCAGGGCACTGAGTTTCTTTTTTGTAGATAACTTCCAATCGTGCAGGTCTTACACTGAGCACCTTTTTGATTGAAAAATCGGCCAATCCCGTCAATAATCTTTCCATAGATTGATCTCCTTTCTTTGGTCGGAAATTTGATCAATTTATGGGGCATATCAAAATAATTTGGTATGCCTTTTTTATGATGGAATTTTTTATCCCCCTTCTTTGAGGTAGAGCCGAAAAGCCTTTCTGCTGAAAAGTGGGAAGGCCCTTTTTTGTTTTCAGAACGGAGAAGGTTGGTTGTAGGTTGGTTTGTTGTTTGGTTTAGAGGTAGAGCCTCCCAATTTAGACATACAACAGAAAGGCCCCATCTTATTGTTACAGAATGGGACCGTTCTATTTCTACGCTTCGCTCCAAAGTAGAAGAAAGGTCTTTCTGACATGAATAGAGAGACCTTTCTTGAACGTATATTCAGCTGTTTTACGGGGTCGGAACGCTCACTGAATCTAACTCTGGCGGTGGATTAAACATTACTTCATCCAAACTTCCGGTGTCATTGCCCTTTAAATATTCCCCTCTTATCTGTAGCCCTATGACATCGCTGAGCACTTCCTGAAAAACCTCGGCGGTTACTGGATCTGCTATTGGCGGGTTATAGTATTTCCAGTTTGAGCCTGTAAAGCTTAGAGGAACAGTGATTTTGGTCCAGTAACTGAACACTCCGTATGAGCTTCCAATGTCAGCATCGTATCCTTTGAATGCAGTGGGGATTTCCTCTGGCTCCAGTCCATAGGACAGAGTAACCCCGTTTCGCCCTGTAAGAAGGATATCGTTCCCAGTATTCAGCAAGTCTGATTCCGACCCGATAAGTATACAGTCCTGATTTCCCAGAAAGCCTATAATGGGGAAACATATCTCGATCGTACCTGTTAGGTTCAGATCTTGTGTACTCGTAAATTTAAACCAATAGGAAAGTTCTCCTCCATTAAAAGCTTCGCTGAGCCTGTCCAGGAATCCCTCGATCGGTGCTTTAAAGTACCAAATGTCGGCCAAGTCATCAGTAGATTCAAGATAACCACCAACCAATGAGTGGGCATCATTGGTATATTCCGGGTCTGTGGCACCAGGGGTGTACCAGAGCCCGTCGATTTCTGATTGATCATTGAATTCAGCAATGATGAACTCTTGGGTGTCGGGCATACATTCTTTGATATTGTAGTTCGTGGATTCACTCACCTTGGCGATGGAACCATCGCGAAGATTACGGAACGTGTAACTCAATGGAGCCGCGCTAGATAGTGGTGCATCGGCGCTGAAATAGTCACGCCAATCACCACTGGCAATCATCGATACCGTAGCTGCAGCGTCCCCACCCAGAGAAGTTACAGAAATTTCAGCCTCATCCAGGATTTTTTTTTGCTCTACACTAAGATCAAGCGCCGTTGATGTCCCTAATGTTTTGTAAGAAGCACTCAAGGCTGCCTTGATTTCACTTTCGGAAGCGGTGGAGGTGAGGGTAAACATCATCATCCGCCCGAAAACAATATTGGAAACGTAAACCGGGATGTTGTCAATTTGATCGATGCGGCCCAAATCGATTTGTTCCTGTAGTTTTTCCATTGTGAAATCGGGACTAAAAAAGCCAGCAGGTGTTTGCGGAGGTTCTACAACTGCTTCATACATCTTTTCGTATAGCTGCACAGCAACAGTCCGTTCTGAGGCACTCCGATCAATCTCGGTACTTGCTTTGGCCTTAAAGCCGAAATACTTGCCAGAGAACCCGGCTTTCAAAGCAAACTCTTCTTCAGAATTGTAGGAGCGCATGGAAAAGGTAATAGTGCTAGGGGTTTGCAGGTCGGCATCAGTCGCACCCCCAACCATGGAGCCGATAGCTTGCATGACCTCGGCCTGATCAGGGAGTTCTACGAGCCTAAAGTTATCGCTGCTGGCAAGAGATGGGATAGAAACCTTGATGGGGCTTCTTTCTTGAATTGGCAATCCCAAAAGTGACCCTGCTCCGTCTCTATGGCTTTTTCCTTGAATTAATGCACCAGGCCAGAGTAATTCCACATCAGGGCTATACATGACTATTTTTTCAGGATTTTGCGTTATTGAGTATGAACGAGTAGTGCACGTGTAAGTTATATTACCATCAAAATAATCTTCCTCACACTCACCATCGGCGGTAAGTTCGCCTTCACAGTCCGCAGGATCTACACTCATCTGTATTTCACCTGGACTAGCAAGAGGAGAAAAGTTTTCCCACTCTGCTGTCCCTTGCAGATAGCTAGAGACCTCTTCGGAAGCGGAAACCGGTGTCACATCGTTTTCACCGTTGATGTCTCCAGCTTCTGTTATGTAATAATTTTTTTCGTCGCCACATCCAGCTAAAAACACAACCAATGACAACACAAGGACCCATTGGAGAAAATACAATTTTTTCATGGAAAACCTCCCTACAGAAAGGGCCCTCACTTCTTCCTTGATAAGTTTAGAAATTTATTTTGTGGCAAATCAATCCTGTGGCACAACGATGAGGCAGACACATT
>JAZBPC010000009.1:0-5461 GCA_036351455.1 Desulfuromusa sp. | reverse complement strand
TCGGCAAGAATCAGATTATGGAACAGTGGCCCCTGATGAAAAACGAAACTGCCATCCTGGGGGCGAAACACTTCGGTCCCTGTTAGGTCGGCGGGAAGCAGGTCAGGGGTGAATTGAACGCGATGAAAGCTCCCTTGTAGATGATTGCCAAGCTGACGAATTGCACGGGTTTTGGCCAGCCCCGGCGCCCCCTCAACCAACAAGTGGCCATCTGCCAGCAGGGCGATCAGCAGGCGCTCAATCAGCTGTGGCTGACCGATCACCTGAAGGGCAAGGCGTTCGGCCAGGGTCAGGAAGCGTTGTTGTACTGTTTCCATAATTTGATTCCTTGTCGATAGGTTGAAAATCAAAGCCCAAAAGAAGGCCACTTTATTTTGTATATCTAAAGATATTGCCACCTGCAAGCCTCCCTTGTTTTGCACCAAGGTCGTGTTTCCATGACCTGATGACGGTGAGGAAGCGCTGATTTCTCTTGCAGAAAACGTTATGAACGATCAGGAATTAATAAGCTGTGGCGGCGGACGAGAAAAATAACCTGGATAAGTGACTTCTGCATGTTCGCAGCCTTTAGCAGGATTGCTGAAAGACTGCAGTGGTAATACCGCTGAAAGGACCGCTCTTTGAAGGTCGTGTGAAAGAAAAGTTGAGGGGCTTTTCAGGTCCAACTCGTAGGGTTGAACAGGTAGTCTCTGTGAAATTATTTCAGAGCTGATGATAAAAACATCAGTCGAATTTGAGAGGTCCGATAGCAGTGACTGTGATTGGCTAAGGGATGTGAAGCTGCATAGGATCAGCCCAAGTGCTCCCAAAAATAAGCGATTAAATAGTGTCTTCATGGCAATGATTCATCGGTTTGAAAGAATCCAATTTCCTCAGTAATGTTGAGATGTTATTCTATCAAAAACAAAGGGGCGCCTGACAAGTTACCCTTCCTGAAATGAAGAGTTAGATGCAGGCCGACAAATATTCAATGTCACGCAAACATTATGCCACGAACAACCCAGCAAATAGTCTCACTTAATGGTAATTTTTACTGGGGCATTTTGCCTCTTTGGGGCAAGATGCCCCAATCAGGGAGTCATTTCTCCGCCTGAAAATATTTAAAATACAAAGTCGTCGTGACATGATCAATAGATCTTTTTTAAAATTTTACAATTCATATTTTTCTCAAATTTTACGAAGGGAGCCTATTTTTTTTAAAAGAAGCTCATGATATCAGCTAGTTCACAGACCCCATCTTTTACCCTTTTTTTAATTAGCGCCAAGTCCCCGTCATAGCAACATTTTCCAGAACAGGTAATCGCTAAAATTCAGTATTTATGCTTGACAGTTATGGATGCCACCGCTATATTTTCTTCATTCTAGTGTCAAATAGTGTCAAGTGGTGTCAATATGAAATTTTCGGGTGAATATAACGTTAGCATCGATCTGAAAGGGCGGGTCAGTATCCCGGCCTCATTCAGGGATGAGCTGCGCCAAAAATATGATTCCGAAGGATTGGTTGTCACCCGTTATAAAAATGGCTTGGTTGCTTACCCCCCTTCACGTTGGGAAGAAATTTGTGCCAACGTCTTTTCCATGTCTCCGGGCCCGAAGCGTGAGGCCAATATACGAAATCGAATCGCCCCGGCAAAAGAATGCTCATTTAATGCTCAGGGAAGGATTCAGATCCCGCAATCTTTACGTGAACATGCTGGTCTGGATAAAGATGTCGTGGTTATCGGCATGTTTGAGAAAATCGAAATCTGGAGTCAGATCGCTCATACCTTGATTGCTGCTGAATCTGAATCGATGCTGGATGAAGATGCTCAGGGGCAGGCGGATTTGGGCTTTTAGTCATGTTGTCAGCTCCTTTTGAGCATCTGTCGGTGATGCCAGAGGAAGTTCTGCACTGGCTGCAGCCAGTCAAAGGCGGAATCTATCTGGATGGAACCCTTGGTGGCGCTGGTCATTCACGTTTACTTCTCGAAGCAGCCGAAGGCAGTCGTTTAATTGGGCTCGATCGGGATCCTGCTGCATTGCAGGAAGCAGCTGAGATATTAGCACCCTATGGTGATCGGGTCAGTCTTCACCATGCAACCTTTGATCAGGCCAACCAGGTGCTGGAGTCTCTGGGCATCAATGGTCTGGACGGTATGTTGCTGGATCTAGGGGTTTCCTCCCATCAACTTGACACCCCGGAGCGGGGATTCTCTTTTCGGTACGACGCCCCACTTGATATGCGCATGAATCCTACCGAAGGGGAGACGGCTGCTGATGTTGTCAATCAGGCCGATGAGGCAGAGTTGGTCCGTATTTTTTTTGAATATGGTGAAGAGCGCTACAGCCGAAGGATAGTGAGACGGATTATCGCTAAACGTGCGGAGGCGCCACTGTCAAGTACGGGGGAGTTGGCCGAGCTGGTGCGTGACGCAGTTCCAGGGGGACGGCGGCCCAGTAAAATCCACCCGGCAACCCGGGTATTTCAAGCGTTGAGAATATATGTCAATGATGAACTTGGTCAGGTAAAGCGTGGGGTTGAAACAGGAATTTCACTGCTGAAGCCAGGGGGACGACTTGTTGTTATCAGTTTTCATTCGCTGGAAGACAGAATTGTTAAACATTTATTTCGTGAAAAATCCAAAGGGTGTATTTGTCCACCCCGTTTGCCTGTTTGCCAGTGTGATAACACCCCAGACGTGAAAATTCTAACACGTAAGGGCATAAAGGCTGGGGATAGCGAAGTTGATCGGAATGTTCGCTCACGAAGTGCGGTCTTAAGAGCTGTTGAGCGTTGTTAATTCGTGTTCATTTAGAAACTATGGATGATGCGAATCAAGTTTAAGGAGGCAAAATGCCAGAAGCGGTGTCCGGAGTCACAGTTAAAATTACAGGGTTTTCGTTTTATCGTCCCCGACTATCATCAGTCTTTGTGGCCATGTTGCTGGTATCCCTGCTTTCTCTCTTGTTTGTCTGGTCACGGATTCACGCGATTAATCTGGAATATGATATCTCAGCTCTGCAACGTGACATTCGCGGTCACGAACAGCAGATCAAGGAACTTAAAACAGAGGCGGCTTTCCTTGCTAGAGATAAGAGAATAGAGACTTTAGCAAGAAAAGAACTGGGGCTACGTACCCCTTCTCCCGGACAAATTATCAGGGTGGAGTGATATGGCGTTAACGGAACGCGGAGTTCAAATCCGCATCCGCATTTTTGGGGTTTTATTTGTCCTGGCTTTCATGATGATTGCCGGGCGCGCTTATTTTCTGCAAGTGGTGCAAGCACCAGAACTGCAAGAACGTGCTGACCAGCAGCGACAACGTGTCGTCAAGTTAGCACCACAACGGGGAAGTATTTTTGATCGCAATGGTGATCCATTGGCCGTAAGCCTGGCAACTGAATCTTTGTTTGCGGATCCCAGCATGATTAAAAATCCGCAGAAGGTTGCCGAACAGTTGCAAGATCTACTCAAAGTTTCAAAAAAAGAGTTGATCCGGTTGTTGTCTGCAAAGAAAAGATTTGTCTGGTTGCAGCGGAAGCTCGATCCTGAGGTTGCCAAACAGGTCCATGCTTTGAATATTTCCGGCCTCCAGTTTGTTACTGAAAGGAAAAGGTATTATCCACAAGCCAACACGGCTTCGCATGTATTAGGCTTTACTGGACTGGATCCAGAGGGACTTGAAGGTCTTGAGCTTGAATATGATCGACAGTTGCAGGGGCAGTCTGGTCGATTGGTTTCTCTACGTGACGCCCGGGGGCGGGGGTTGTCTTCAGCCGATCAGCTGGTTCAGGGCGGTGTGGCTGGTAATAATCTCTATCTGACTTTGGATCGGTCGCTGCAGTATCTGGCGGAAAAAGAATTAGCACGGGTTGTTCGGGAGACTGGTGCCGTTGGTGGAACTGTTGTCATGCTCGAGCCCTCAAGCGGTCGAGTTCTTGCTTTGGCAAGTCAGCCCGATTATAACCCCAACCTTGCTGGGCAATATCCTGCCGCTAAACGTCGAAACCGTGTTGTCTGTGACATGTATGAGCCTGGGTCGACGTTTAAACCTTTTCTCATGGCTGGGGTATTAGAGGAGGGCTTGGTCCATCCAGGGCAGAAAATATACTGTGAAAATGGGCGCTATTCAGTTGGTGGAAAAACAATTCGTGATCATGTCAAATTTAAAAAACTCACCCTGAAAGAAGTCCTTAAATTCAGCAGCAACGTTGGATCTGCCAAGCTGGGTAAAGTCCTTGAGCGTGAGAAATTTTATTCATATATCCGTGACTTTGGATTTGGTGAGCAGTCAGGCCTGGATCTGCCCGGAGAAGTTGGAGGGATGTTGCGTTCACCATCCAACTGGTTTGAGATAGACCTGGCTGCAATTTCATTCGGACAGGGGTTGAGCGTTACGCCGATTCAGATGGCTTCTGCTATAGCTGCAATAGCCAATGGTGGGTTGCTGATGGAACCTTATCTGGTTGAAAGGGTTACGGATGCTGATGGGCAACTCATACAAAAGCGCCTCCCCCAAGTCAGACATCGAGTTATTTCCGAGAAAACGGCGCAGCAAGTAAGAGATATGATGATCGCGGTAACTGAACCTGGGGGGACTGGCACAAGGGCAGCTGTTCCTGGTTATCAGATTGCGGGGAAAACAGGTACCGCACAGAAAGCTGACACAGTGACGGGTGGATATTCACCCGATAAACGTGTTTCTTCATTTGTGGGCTTTGTGCCGGCAGAGAATCCTGCTCTGGTCATCTCAGTTACGGTCGATGAACCAAAGGGAAAAGCCTATGGTGGTCTGGTCGCTGCTCCGGTTTTTGCTCGAATTGCTTCTCAGACTTTGAGCCATCTGGATATCCTTCCCAAGGGATCAGTTGTGGCGCTGACAAAAGAGCAATTAGCGGCAGAGCCTTTGCCTGATTTAGCTGCCTTGCTTCCTGATGTTGCAACCAGCGACGGTTTGAGAATGCCGAACTTTTCCGGTATGAGCTACCGGCAGGTGTTGCAGACTATGGAAAAGAAAAATCTGAATTTGAAGCTTTCAGGGAGTGGTCAGGTGGTCAAACAATATCCGGCACCCGGACAAGTTATTCAGTATGGCAAGCAAGCCTGGATCCGCTTTGGAGCATAGTTGATGACTAATCGACAAGGACAGTTCATGAAACTGGAGCAACTGCTGACCCCAATTCAACCCATAGAAATCGTTGGACCACTGGACAAGGTGATCTCAGAATTAGCGTGCGATTCCCGACAGGTTCAGCCTGATACGCTGTTTTTTGCATTACCAGGAGCCAAAGTTGATGGTTTTGACTATCTTCCCCAGGCACTGCAAGCAGGGGCCATTGCGATTATTGCAGAACAAATTCCGAAAACCTGTGTGGAAAATGTCTGCTATATCAAGGTCACTAATGCCCGTCAAGCCATGGCTGTTGTTGCTGCTGAGTTTTATGGTCATCCGACCGTGGGTGTTCCGGTGATCGGTGTCAC
>JAZBPC010000008.1:0-6468 GCA_036351455.1 Desulfuromusa sp. | reverse complement strand
TGTGCTTTACTTATCGTTGCTCAACTGGTTCCTGCTGTATTGGCCCTGTTCGGCATGACCAAGGAAGCTGCCAAGCAAAGTGGCCGGAAGACCGCTTCTGCAAAGAACTAAAACAAGCTCTTACAAAAAGAAAATCCCCCGTTAACAAAAAGGGCAGCTAATCGGCTGCCCTTTTTAGTATTAGCGCCCCAGAGAGACTGGCATGTCCTCGGGATATGTCACTTCATAACCATAATTAATCTGTTCTTCCCTCTGTGGAGGAATTGACAGATTCCAGACCAGCTGATCCTCCTCCCGAACCGGCAAAGGTGGAGAGAATAGCTCTTTCAACTCAATCTTTTCATGTCCAGAATGGGGATATGAATCTTCGACTCTTAGATCAACGGCAAAATTCTTATGATTTGCCAGGCTGATGGCCCAGTTCCAACTATAGGTATTCTTTCTCGCTAGCAGTCCTTTTTCTCCGGCGACATGGTTGGTTTTTACATCAACAACAATCCCCGGATCACTCCCAAAACTTATGCTGACATCATTTTTTTCATGCAGGGAAAAACTTCTTTGGCCGACATGCACAGCATTAACCTGAATTGAAGCTATCCCGGTAGGTAATGGAAGAAAATCCTCTGTCAGATGGAGGTCGGCCTGCAGAAAAACCTGTTCTGATAATAATGGACGGGTTAGATAAGTAAACTGTGCGCCCCATAGACCTTCCCTGATTTTAATCAGTGACTCTTTTCCAGAGGCGATGTTTACCAACCCGAGATCGTAAATGTCGAACAGTTGACCTTCAACTCTCGCTGGAACAGGTGGTGCTGCCATTTCTGGTGCTGCATTCATTGCCATTTCCTGTGGCATCGCCATGGTTACCATTTTCACGTTGCTGGGTGCCCTGAAGGTTTGTTCTTCGCGGATCTGCCAGGGTCTGATCTTTGGAGGTGTAAGAGTGAAAACCGGCTCAGCTGTTGCAACTTTTAAGTTAACACCGGTCCAGTCGATACCAGTTTGCTGGGTGATTTTGGCTGTCCAGGCCCATTGAATTCTTTTCTGATCGGGCAGGGCGTTAAGGGTGTAACTGGACTGCCAACCAGCGTGGCGGATGCGGTAGGAATAGATCAGTTGAAGATCGGTTGTTGTCGCTTTGGAAAACCTGACCTGAACCTGCCAGTTACGTTGGTTGTTGCCGGTTTTTTGCTGTAGCTGTTTGCGTGCTTCTTCAAGCTGTTTTTGTAAATCGGTTTTTTGCTGCTGGAGTTGAGTAGATTCCTGCAGTAAGGTGATACTTTCCTCAGCAATTATTTTGCCCATCTCTCGAACCTCAGCAAGGGTTTTAACCGGGAGATCCTGCTGCTTTTTCCAGTAATCAAGAGTCAGGGTGCGTGATTGGATTTGGTCATCGATGCCTGCAATTTGTTTTTCAAGTTGTGAAATCAGTTTTTCAAGTTCTTTAAAGTCAGAGGCGTTAGGGAGTGTCGATGTAAACTCAACTCCAGTGATCTTTTGTTCTGTGGCCTTGAGCAGCCCCAGTTTTAAGGATTCCGGGATGGCTACATGTGGCAGGAGCAGTGTTGTCGAGTCAGATCCTTTTGGAACGGTAAACTTCTCAGAAACAGTTGCTCCTGTAGGGTAGAGGATGATTTCTGTAGGTTTTGCAACGGCCGAGGAAACCAGCAAGGAGAAAAATAGCAAAAAAATGAGAAATAGATATTTCATGGATACCTCTTTTCCGTGTTAGATAGAGTTGTGATATTCTCAGTGCACTACTTATAGGTTCTTACTATAAAGATATTGGAGAAAAATATGCAGAGAAAATTATCATGGATCTGGCTCATTGTTCTGCTCTGGCTATCAGGTTGTGCTGTGAATCCGGTGACAGGAAAGAATGAGTTGTCTCTGGTTCCGGAAGCGACAGAAATCAATATTGGTAATCAGCAATATCTTCCCAGCCGGCAGATGCAAGGGGGAGATTATAAAGTTTCTCCACAGGTTGTTTCCTACGTAAAGGGGGTGGGGCAGCGTCTAGCGACGGTGAGTGATCGAAAACTTCCGTATGAGTTCAATGTTATCAATGATTCAACCCCCAATGCCTGGGCGCTGCCTGGTGGAAAAATTGCCATTAATCGCGGTCTACTGGTTGAACTTGAAAGTGAGGCTGAACTTGCTGCTGTCCTGGGGCATGAAATTGTTCATGCTGCTGCCCGTCATGGTGCCAAAGGGATGGAACGGGGGATGATGTTGCAGGGGGCCGTTATGGTGGCCGGGATTGCTTCGCAAAACAGTGAGTATTCACAACTGGCTATTGGCGGTGCCGGGATTGCGGCGCAACTGATCAGCCAAAAATATAGTCGTAGCGCTGAAAGTGAAGCTGACTTCTATGGGATGAAATACATGTCCAAGGCTGGATATGATCCCCATGCAGCGATAAAATTACAACAGACCTTTGTCCGTCTATCTGAAGGTGGTGACTCAAATTGGCTCAGTGGATTGTTTGCCAGCCATCCGCCGTCACAGGAACGGGTTGATGCGAATCGGCAGACGGCTGCAACCCTACCCGCCGGTGGAGAGATTGGTCGGGAGCGGTACCAGAAAGCTATTGCCCCATTATTGCAGGATCAAGACGCCTATAAAGCTTTTGACGAAGGGCGTAAAGTTTTAAGTGACGGGGATACCGGTCGTGCTCTCAGCCTGGCGAACAAAGCGTTGCAAGCGCAGCCACGTGAAGCTTTGTTTCATTCATTGCGGGGTGACATCCGCTTGAAGCAGAAACGTTACCGTGAAGCGATAACCAACTATGATCGGGCTGTGCAGTATAATAGAGACTATTTTCACTATTACCTGCAACGTGGCCTGGCGCGACTGGAGTTGGGTGAAAAAGCGCAAGGTGAAGCAGATCTGAAAAAAAGTATCGAATTTCTCCCTACAGCACCGGCTATGAATGCTCTGGGTCAGCTGTCTTTGAATCGCGGAGATGTTCCGGCTGCGAAGAGCTATTTTTCAGCAGCAGCCGGCTCCAATTCTGAAGCTGGTAAATCAGCAAATCTGGCTTTTACCCGTCTGGATCTACCTGACAATCCTGACAAATATCTAGAGCTCAGGTTCGGACTTGATCGTAGTAATTACCTGCTGGTGCAAATTAATAATAGAACTCAGCAAACGGTTGGCGACGTCAGTTTTGTTGTGCAGTTCAGTGACGCTCAGGGGAAGGTGCGTAATGTCCAGTTGCAACTGCCTGGCCGCCTCGGTCCCGCCGAGTCGAAGACCTTATCTTCCGGAATGGGTCCTTTTGCCGATCTGAAAAAGGTACGAGGGCAGGTTGTTCAGGCAAAGGTGGTTGAGTAGAAAATTATGAAGGGATACGTTCAGGTTTACACTGGTGATGGCAAGGGGAAGACCACAGCTGCTCTCGGGCTTGCTTTGCGCGCTGCTGGAGCTGGTCTTAATGTCTATATCGCTCAGTTTGTGAAAGGGATGCGATACAGTGAGCTGAACATGCTCGCTGATCTATCACATATCACCTTGAAACAATATGGACGAGATTGTTTTATCTATAAAAGCCCTGAGGCTGAGGATGTCCAAGTTGCGCAAGATGGTTTGCGGGAAGCCAAAGAAATGATGACCTCGGGAGAATACCAGATGATCATTCTCGATGAAGCCAATATTGCGACCTATTACAGTCTTTTCAATGTAGATGATTTACTGGACTTTATCCACGCAAAGCCGGATGGGGTTGAACTTGTTATTACCGGGCGGAGGGCTGATCCAAGGGTTATCGAAGCTGCTGATCTGGTGACGGAGATGAAAGAGATCAAGCACTACTATCAGAATGGTGTAGAAGCCAGAGAAGGAATTGAAAAATAATGTTTTTAGTCGATAAGCCCTATATTTCAGATTTTTTTAAAAAGACGGTCAGTGATAACAATATTCCAGTGGTGGCAACAGAGTCATCCAGGCAAATGGATCTTTATGCCTCTACACAACTGATCAGTGAATCTCGTGCGATTGAAATGGTGCGGGAGAGAAATACTCTCCCTATCTATACAACATCTGAAAACACAATCAGCTGGATAACAGAGAACCTTTCATTTACAGATTTGCCGGCAAAGATTGCATTGTTTAAGGATAAATTGAAGTTCCGGCAATTAACAAAAACGATTTTCCCCGACTTTTACTTCCGTGGTGTCCGCATCAACGAGTTGAACGATATCCAGTTTGACGCATTACCTCTGCCGTTTATCATTAAGCCGAGCATTGGTTTTATGAGTATGGGGGTTTACAAGGTTACGAATGAGAAGGAATGGAATGGTGTCATTGCTTCAATCACTGCAGAAATAGATCAGGTTAAGGATCTTTATCCCGAGTCTGTTCTGGACACAGGTTCATTTATTATTGAACAGTGTATCAATGGTGAAGAGTTTGCCGTTGATGTCTATTATAATGCTGCTGGTGAAGCGGTTGTTTTAGGCATCCTGAAGCATGTTTTTTCTTCGGAAGCTGATGTCAGCGACAGAGTTTATGTCTCATCAAAAGATATTATTGAACAGAATCTGTCGGAATTTACCAAGTTTGCTGAGAAAATAGGCCGTTTGGCTGATGTGAAAAACTTTCCGGTCCATATCGAACTGAGAAGAGATGGTAACGGGACCGCCCTGCCCATAGAGGTCAATCCCATGCGTTTTGGGGGCTGGTGTACGACAGCAGATATTGCTTTTCTTGCTTATGGTTTTAATCCTTATCTGTACTATTACGAGCAAAAAAAGCCCGATTGGTCACAGCTGCTTCAAAGTAAAGAGGGGAAACTTTACAGTGTGATTGTGTTGGATAATTCAACCGGGTTTAAGATCGATGCAATTGAATCATTCGATTATGATAAATTGTTGACAAAATTCAAAAACCCACTGGACCTCAGGCGGATTGATTTTCAGCAGTATCCGGTGTTCGGTTTTCTGTTTGCGGAGACGGAAGAGCAGAATTTTTCTGAGCTGCAAAGCATTCTGGAATCAGACTTAATAGAATTTGTTACCCTGAAATGAAAGGTGAGTTCATGCCACAGCCCATATCATTCCAATATCCGGAAAGAGTTCGACTTGCCCAAACTCCGACACCGCTCCAGAAAATGGACCGTCTGAGTGATAGATTCGGAGTGGATATCTATTTTAAACGGGATGATTACACCGGGACCGAACTTTCAGGAAATAAGGTGCGAAAGTTGGAGTTCCTTCTCCACCGTGCTTTGCAAATGGGAGTTGATACCGTGATTACCTGTGGTGGAGCGCAATCGAATCATTGCCGGGCAACAGCTTTTGCGGCAAAACGGTTGGGTCTGAAAGCTGTATTGCTACTACGGGCCCCTGATCCGGAACATCCACCTGCAATCGAGGCGAATATTCTCCTCGATTATCTCGCTGATGCAACCATTGTGTGGATTTCACCGGAACAGTATCAACAGCGGACCCTTTATTTTGCTTGGCAGGCAGAGCAGCTTGTTGCCGCTGGTGCTTGCCCCTATATCATCCCTGAAGGGGGTTCAAATGCCCTGGGGGCGTGGGGATACGTAGCCGCAATCGAAGAGCTGGTTGCTGATATGGCGTCGCTGAATGATCGGGCTCCAGTGCCAACAACAGTTATTTCTGCTGTTGGATCAGGAGGGACAACAGCAGGACTGGTTGTGGGGAACAAGTTAACAGCAGCCGGTTTTCGCATTATTGGGGTCAACGTCTGTGATGATAAAGACCATTTTCAAAAAGTTATCGGCAATATAATCGCTGATTTTCAGAACAATTACCTGCAGCAACCTGTTACAACGACGTCAGATATTGAAATTCTGGATGGCTATGTCGGTAAAGGGTATGCTTTGTCTCAGCCACAGGAGCTTGAGGCGATCAGAGATCTTGCGCGCCTTGAGGGGGTGGTTTTGGATCCTGTCTATACCGGGAAAGCATACTATGCGATGATTTCTGAGCTCGAAAAAGATCCACAATGCTTTGGCCCACGGATTGTCTTT
Organism: Desulfuromusa sp.; assembly: GCA_036351455.1. GTDB lineage: Bacteria > Desulfobacterota > Desulfuromonadia > Desulfuromonadales > Geopsychrobacteraceae > Desulfuromusa. The sequence continues at coordinate 470 of JAZBPC010000008.1, read as the reverse complement.
CTGCATACGGGCGGACTTTTTGGCTTGTTCTCTATGACGGAACAGATGGCACAAGTGCTGTAATAAAGTATGCAACCTGTTCGCCGATTTTTTTAGATAAAAAATATATCTTCTTGAGATTTTTTATATACACCCTAGATTTTTTATAAATACATTAAATATCAAGCTGTTATGTTCTCCTCTCCGGTTCTTTTCTTCATTCCAACCAGTCAGAGTGTATGTCTTCTATATACTAGCTTTTCCTCTTCTTGAAATATTAATACGTAACTTTTTCTTTTATTTACTAATAAAATCAGTGAGTTGAGGTTTTAGTTGTTTTATTCCAAAAGACTTGGCACGAACACTGCTCTATATCAGGTCATTAGCGAAACAATAAAAGCAATCAAACATAGATGGAGGACGCCATGAAAAACACTTTACGCAATACCTTAATCGCCCTGTTCACTTTTTCTTCTTCTGCCTTTGCCGCA
>JAZBPC010000007.1:0-12433 GCA_036351455.1 Desulfuromusa sp. | reverse complement strand
GTTCTGGTGGATCTGGTGGTAGAAACTAAAGAACTACTTGTTTTATGGATAGGTAGAAAAAAAGGGCTCCAGTTTACTGGAACCCTTTTTTTATCTCGAAAGCAGGAGTCTGTTTATAAAACTGCTTGCAGGTATTCGGTGGTTGCAGCTTGTTTCTGCTTGGCCAATTCTTTCGGATCAACCTCGACAAACTTTTCATCAGGGGTCACTTTAAATAATGGTTGACCTTTCTGAACGATAGTCCCGTCTCCACCTTCGATAATGATTTTGTCAATGGTCCCAGCAAAAGGAGCTGGAACCTTGTTAAACATCTTCATAACTTCAAGAATAAACAGCGGCTGTCCTTTATCAAAATGCATCCCTTCGGTAACGAATGGGGGCATTCCCGGAGCTTCCTGAGCGTAGTACATTCCTCCGCCCGGAGTTACGACCTCATCCGCTTTAGTGGCTGGCGGTGGAACCAGAATTTTCTTCATTGCTGCTTGTAGTTCTGAATCATGGAGGTACTCTGGAATAGTGACTTCAAGATCTTCTTCGACTTTAAAATCATAGAAGTCGGTTTTGTCTGCAATCATGCAGAGCAGACCCAGGAGTTCGTTGCCCATTTCATAACCAACGTGTGCCGCCTGGATTTGCGCCCATGTCTCAGCGTCATATCCCCCCTGTGGTTTAGGGTTACTGAGGATATCGTTCAGCTTTACAAATTCTTGTTTGCTAATAGAGAACTTGCTACGCAATTCAGCATAAAATGCTAAAGCCTTATTGAGAAGATCACGGTCATGAGCCCAGATAACTTCTGCGGAGGGGGCTTCTTTCCGCCAAGTCATATTCAGGTATTCATAAGTTTCTTCAAGAATGACCAGTGGGTTACAGAGCCAGATTACGCGACCCTTTTGAATTTTGAATTTAAGTCGATTCAGGCTTAACCATCCGGATAGCAGATGAGGATCATTCAGTAGCATTTCCATCGGACGAGTTAATAAGGTCCCTTTGCGGTCCAAAGTTTCAGATGCGGCTTTGGCTGCTTCTGAGTCATCGGCGTAGAGCTTGGCGTAATGTTTTTTCATGGCCAGGAAAGCATAGACAATTTCCAGCTTCTGCGCTTCCTCTTTTAGTTTTCCAACCAGGGTTAAGTAAGGGACAACAAAACGGGTGGTTGGCTTAGCCATAATATTGTTGCCGATAAACCAGTTGACCAAGCCGTAATGGAATTCCAGGTTGGTTGCAAGATTACTACCGCGCAACACAGTGCTGCGCAATACTTCTGACAGCTTTTGATAGCTGCTGTCCCGATCTTCGCCTTTCGTCAAAAGCAGGGCGATGTTGGAATCGTATGCGCCGGCCAGATGATAGCGCATAAATTGATTGGTATCAGGATTTGGGGTGCAAATGCCCTGATCATCGCGAATTTCACCTTCTATTGGTTTTGACCAGTAACGAATATATCCTCCAGCGCTTGGAGAAAGTGAACAGTCTGTAGCATTAAGACGAGCTTCGGCAGCAGCGCCAAAGCGGGAAATTCGTTCAGGGCGAGGGAGGCGCTCTTTATGGAGGGCAAGTAACGCCATCGCTTCAACCAGGGATTCAACGATGAAGAAATCTTTTTTATCTTTTGGGTTGGTGAACTTAAGGCCGTAAACGAGTTCGGTCACCCGGTGTTCAACCTGAATTCGAGTATTAACTTCCATAAAATAATGGCGGCTGCCATCAACAATACATTCAAAGGTAGAAGCCGAATCAAGGCCCACGGCTTCACCAAAACGCTCTGATTCAGCCTCCATCCGTTTCAGGACTTCGAGGTCTGATTCAAGTGCTTTTTGTTGTTTTTTCAGTTTCGCTTTTTTGGCTTTTTCTATTTCACTCTGAAGACTTTCCTGAGTGACAGAAATTTCCAACAGTTTTTGCTCGTGCATCTGTAGTGAACAATCACGACCGCCGAGGGCAATACACCACTGCCCATTGCCGAGCAGCTGAATTTCATTATGACGCGTTTGCTCAATATTGAGTTCAACCAAGATATTTTTATTATCACCGATACCGTTGGTTTTAACTTCGTTGAGAATTTCTCGGACTAACCCAGGGGCATCAGCCGCAGCATCTTTAATTTGTTTTTCAGAGGGGCTTTTAGTTGTGAGCAAAGAAGCTCCAAGGATGCGTTGTCCCTTACCACCACCGCCACCGATTGCTTTCAGTCGAATTCTGGCGCCAGGGTAGTTTTTAAACATCTCGGCGCATTCTACTTCAACTTGGGCACAAAGTTCTTCAATGGAGAAGAGATCGATCCCCTTGTCGTAAGAGGCAAAGAGGATTATATCGGCCAACTCTTCCAGAGGAATCTCAGAGTTGCCAAGAATCTCCTTATCAATATCCAGGTCTTCAGCTTTTGCCAACGCAACTAATTGATCGAATGTTTTATGCTTTTTCAGCAGGGTGCGAGCCGTAACGTTATCAATACCCGGTGTTACTGAAACATCGACTTGTAATGCAGTACGCTTGGCCTCGTCTTTTTTGCCGGCCGCACGTTGAGTCCCAGAACATGGGCCAATAAAAATGAGGCCAGCGTTTTCTAACGCGGCAACAAATTCATCGTCTTCCGCCATGAAGCCGTAGCCAGAGAAAACAGCGTTGTAACCATTGTCTTTGGCAATATCAATAATTTGCTGAATGCGTTCTATACGCTCTTCTTTTGAAGCACCACTGTAGTCTGGAACCCTGTGTACCCGGCTGGTATCAGTTAATTGGCGCAGCTCTGGAGAAAGAGCATTGGGGTAGACAATTGAATCTTTTTCGGAAAGAAGAATGCCGAAATGGCTGATTCCCATTTCTGTGTAGACATCCATTGCTTCTTTACGGATAGGGCCGCGGCAAACGATAAGCGGACACAGCTCTTCGCAGGAGAAAGAACGAACCCATTCAGATGTTGATTTTCCGAGTTGGCGGTCTCTATGAATTAACGGATTGTTTGTATAAAAATTTGTATTTTCTGGCATTTTATTAATCTCCACTTTCTATGTGGTTGAAAATATAATCAAAATATATTTCAGGCCTCAACAATTAATGGAACTCTCGCTGTACACCCTGCCATGCGGAAGGTTTGTAGTGACGCAGGAAGAAGTTGAGGTTCTCACCGAGGACCTTGCGCAGGTCGGTTGGCATTACCAACGAGGAGATCGAGCCAAGAGCCAGACCTTCTTTGGGGTTCATCAGTTCTTTTTCATAGCGCAGATTCAGCGCTGCTTCTTCGACTTTGAGCCATTCAGCTGCTTCTCTCTCAGCATCTTTTTTGGCATCAGCACCATCCATACCGGCTTTGGTACGCTCCAGAATACCAGCCGCGATCCGTTGTTTAATTGCTCCACGGACTTTACGTAATTCAGATTTATAAACAAATTCTTTTCCAGCAGGTCCCATAACGGCAAGGCGGGTTGTCGGTAGAGCAAGAACCAGATCCGCTCCAGTCGGATAGTTGTTATAGGAAGCATAGGCACCGCCGTAAGCATTCCGTAAAATCAGCAAAATTCTTGGGGTACGGACATCAACAATTGAGTCAAGCATGGAGCGGCCTGCTTGAACGATGCCACGTGCTTCCTGCTCACGACCAGGCAAGAATCCAGTTGTATCTTCCATGAAAATCAAAGGAATATTGTAGATATTGCAAAAACGGACGAAACGGGCAATTTTAACTGCGGAATCACAGTCGATCTGCCCGGAAGAAACAGCCGAGTTGTTGGCAACAAAACCGACCACGTTTCCACCTAATCGACCGAAAGCTGTGATCGCTTCGCGGGCACGGGTTGGTTGTATCTCAAAATAATCACCATGATCACAGATTTGCTGGATAATGATCGACACATCAAACGGAGTGTTGAACCCTGTAGGTGAGTTAAAAGCTTTCTTCAATAATGTATTGATTTCCCAGGTTTTTCGATCAAGAGGATCACTGGTCTCCTGGAAGGGGGCCATGGAATGATTGTTATCTGGAATGTAACTGATGAGGCGAGCAGCTGTACGTAAAGCAGCTGTTTCATCAGCAACAGTCAGGTCTGTGACCCCTGTCGCAGCGTGAACTTTCGGACCGCCCAAGTCTTCCGGGGAGATATCTTCTCCTAGAACAGATTTGACGACTCCAGGTCCTGTCAAGCCAAAGAAGGTATCTTCAGGTTGAATAACAAAACTTCCCTGGCGGGGTAAGTAAGAGCCACCCCCGGCATTGAAACCAAACATGCACATAACCGTCGGTACAACACCACTGATTTTGCGCAGGGCTGTAAATGCTTCAGCATAACCATCGAGGCCACCGACACCAGCAGGGACGAAAGCACCAGCTGAGTCGTTCATTCCAATCAGTGGAATTCCTTTTTCGCCAGCCATATACATCAATCGGGCTAATTTTTGACCGTTCGTTGCATCGATTGAGCCAGCCCGAACAGTAAAGTCATGTCCGTAAAGGGCGACGTCGCGTCCACCAATATTCAAAATTCCTGTGACCAAAGAGGCACCGTCGAGATTCTTGCCCCAGTTCTGGAAGAGGATGTTTGGATCCTGATCGGTAAGAACCTTAATGCGTTCCCAGACGGTCATTCTTTTTTTAAAGTGCTGTTTCTCAATCTGACCGACTGCGACAGATTTGATAGGACGTTGAGTCAGGTCATATCCTTCTTTCATGACCTCTTCATAGGCACCAGTTTTCCCAGCGATTTCTCCCGGAATATTAAATTCTACTTCTTCCGTCGTTTCGAGGGGATTTTGCAATGAGGGCTTAATTTTGTTTTTTGACATCTTGGGCATCCCTTTACAAAAAAATAATAATTTTTATCCGGCCTGGAGGTGTTAGTGGTGGTAGGCCGAACGAACATCTACATTTAGCTTGAAATTGAGTGGCGTTAAATATTAAACATTGTTTATAAAACAGACTAGAACACTGTTTTTTACAGTCGCAAACAACCAAAAAAACGGGCATATTGTCAAGAAAAATTTTATTTAGGGTAAAAAAATACAGTTTAGGTTTAACTTTGCCGCAAGGGCTTTTGGGTTACTGATTTTTTCTTGTGGTTAGGTTTTTGATTTTGCTGTGGATATATAGTGTTTTGCGTACTGCCAAACAGAACTTTAGCGACATGTTCCTGCCGACATATTTTAAGGGCTTCCATGATATCTGCCCTGGATTCAGGTAAGTGATACAGCAACAGAGCTTTTTGCAGCCTTCTTTCTTTTGTTGCCCGCGGAACATGAATCTCTTGCCCACTGAATGGATCTTTTCCCGTATGGTAAATGCAGGTAGACAGGCTCCCAGGGGTGGGGGTGAAATCTTGAACTTGTTCCACTTTGAGTTGGTGCTGTTTCAGGTAAAGAGCAACCTCAATCATATCTTCCAGAGAACAGCCTGGATGATTGCTGATGAGGTAGGGGACCACTGCCTGTCGCAATCCCAGCCTACGATTGTGTTGTCGAAACTTTTCAAGGAATTGGGTAAATACTTCTGCCCCGGGTTTGCGCATCACCTGAGAAACCCTGTCGCAGGTTGATTCAGGGGCAACCTTTAATAATCCGCTGATATGGTGTTGTAATAAGTCATTAAAATATTGTTTCTGCATCGGGAACAGGTCATAACGAACTCCTGATGCAATAAACGTATGTTTTACCTTTTTGTGTTGGCGAATTTTTCTGAGCAGATCGGTTGCGGGTCGATCATCAGTAGTTAAATTACTACAGACATCAGGGAAAAGACAGCTGGCTCTTTTACAGACCTTCTCGGCCACGGGATTGCCACAGCCAAGTCCATACATGTTGGCTGTTGGTCCACCGACATCACTGATGGTGCCATGAAAATTTGTCTGTGAACTGATATTGTCTATTTCTTGCAAAATTGATTTTGCGGAACGGGATTGAATGGTTTTTCCTTGATGATGGGTGATGGCACAAAAGGCACAGCCGCCGAAACAACCACGATGGCTGGTGACAGAATTGCGGATTTGTTCAAATGCTGGAATCCTGTCAGTGTAGCTTGGATGTGGTTCGCGCTGAAAAGGAAGATCGTAGATTTTATCTAACTCTTCCGTTGCCAGTGGCAGCGAGGGGGGATTAATGATGAGCTGACGAGAGCCGTGTGTTTGTACTACCGTTTTCGCCGAAAAGGGGTTTTCTTGTTCACTGACCAATTTGAACGCTAGATTATAGTCCCCAGCAGATTTAGAAACCTGCTCAAATGAAGGAATAATTATCGCGTCATCTGGATGATTATTTGTCGCAAAAGCGGTCCCTTTGATATCCTTCAGGTTCTCAATGGGTTCCCCAATATTAAGACGTTGAGATATTTCCAGAAGGGCTGTTTCTGCCATACCGTAAATAAGTAAATCGGCTTTACTGTCAATCAGGATGGATCGGCGCACTTTGTCGGACCAGTAGTCATAATGTGCCAATCTCCGCAGACTGGCTTCAATCCCACCAATGACGATGGGCAAACCTTTAAATACTCCTTTGATAGCCGCAGTGTACGTTATAACGGCACGGTTAGGTCGTTTACCAGAAATTCCACCAGAGGAATATGCATCATTGCGACGGATTTTTTTTGCAGCCGTATAATGGTTCACCATTGAGTCCATAGCCCCGGCCGAAATCGCTGCAAATAAACGGGGCCGCCCCATGGATCGGAATGCTTCAGGATTTTTCCAGTCAGGTTGAGGCAGGATTCCAACTTTAAAACCGTGACTCTCGAGCAGTCGTGCTAGAAGAGCTGATCCGAAAGCTGGGTGATCAATGTAGGCATCACCGCTGATGAAAAGCACATCCAACTCTTTCCATCCTCTCGCATTCATTTCTGTACGGCAAGTTGGAAGAAAAAATCTTTCTTTTAAATTTAGCTTTTGTTTCATTCTTAATGCTTCTATGAAGAGACGTTTGTATAAGCATCATGACAGCTGTGATATTTTCAGTCCAGAGGGAAAACAGCTGAGCAGCAGCTATTTGAAGCCCTAATCTGACAATTTTAGTCAACTTTATAAGCGAGGTCTAAATGGAAATGATCAACAATTACAATTCTTTAGATAAATTGAATATGTCGCAATTGCTGTTATGATTATCCTTGACTATCAATGCATATTGGGTGTAAATGTCACCATATTGGTTACATATTGATGTTGTTTCTCTATATCTAGATTGATGGATTGGTACTGAATCAATGTTTAGAAATGCCTTTTATCTTTACTATGATGGATTTCGATCGATGGTTGTCGGACGAACTCTCTGGAAAATTATTTTTATAAAATTGTTCATCATGTTTGCAATTCTCAAAGTTTTCTTTTTCCCTGATTTTCTTGCAACAAACTTCGATACAGATGCTGAAAGGGCAGAGCACGTCCTGGAAAATCTGACCCAGCCAGTGCCGGGCAACCGTTAAATTTTTATTGGATTAACCCTAACCACGATGAAGGATAGGAGGTAGAACGTGATTGAACAGATCGATTTAACCATGGTGAACTGGGCGAGAGCCACGTTTGCTCTAACGGCCATGTATCATTGGATTTTTGTTCCATTGACTCTTGGCCTCTCTTTTCTCTGTGCATTTTTCGAATCGATTTATGTGAAAACCGGTGATGAGCAGTGGAAAAAACTAACCCGATTCTGGATGACGTTGTTCGGCATCAACTTCGCTATTGGAGTTGCAACCGGAATTATTCTGGAATTTGAATTTGGGACCAACTGGTCAAATTATTCCTGGATGGTTGGGGATATTTTCGGTGCACCACTTGCCATTGAAGGTATTCTTGCCTTTTTTCTGGAAGCCACTTTCTTTGCAGTTATGTTCTTTGGTTGGAACCGGGTGTCGAAAAAAACTCACCTCTTTGCAACCTGGATGGTAGCAATTGGTTCAAACCTTTCTGCTGTCTGGATTCTTATCGCCAATGGCTGGATGCAATATCCTGTGGGGATGAAATTTAATCCGGATATGGCACGCTTCGAAATGACTGATTTTGGAGCGCTGGTATTTTCACCAGCAGCTATCAGTCATTTTGTCCATGCAACAAGTTCAGGCTTTTTGTATGCATCCCTTTTTGTTGTCGCCATCTCAAGCTGGTACCTGTTGAAAAAACGTCATCTGAAATTTGCCAAACGTTCGCTGACGGTTGCCTGTGTTTTTGGTTTACTTTCGTCTCTCTTTGTTGCATACACCGGTGATGAACATGCCTATCATGCCGCTAGAATCCAGCCCATGAAGCTGGCAGCAATGGAAGGGTTGTACACTGGCGAACGCTCTGCCGGATTGGTTGCTGCAGGACTGTTAAACATGAGTAAGAAGCCTGGGGATGGCCAGGACTCTTTTATTTTTGATGTTAAAATTCCAGTGGTTCTGTCTCTGTTGGCTAATCGAGATATTAACAGCTTTGTCCCCGGGATCGATGATCTTGTCTATGGCAACTCTGCAGAAAATATCATGGGTATTGAAGAGAAGATGGTGCGCGGTAAGTTGGCTGTTGCCGGACTCGGGGAATATAAGGCGGCCAAAAAGTCAGGTGATCAACTCGCAATAGGGAAAGCTTTGACTTTGCTGGAAGCTAATAGTGAGTACCTTGGTTATGGCTATCTTGAAAGTCCTGAACAGGCGGTTCCTTCCGTGCCAATAGTCTTTTACGCTTTCAGGGTCATGGTAGCTTTGGGGACACTTTTTATCCTGTTATTTGTCGTTTACCTCTACCTGCTTGCGAAAGATCGACTTGAAAGCCAACCGTTGATTTTGAAATTGGGTGTGTTTTCTATCCTATTAGGCCTTATGGCAGGTCAGGCGGGTTGGGTTGTCACTGAGCTTGGGCGGCAACCCTGGGCAATTCAGGGGTTACTGCCCGTTTCCGTTGCGAGTTCTAATCTTGATGCCGGGACCGTCTCAGTGACCTTCTTTATGTTCCTCATTCTATTTACTGCTTTGCTGATTGCCGAGCTCAAAATAATGGCCAAGCAAATTTCTATTGGACCGGAAGGAGATTAATTATGTTTGGCAGTTTAGACTTGACGATTTTACAGCAATTATGGTGGTTTATAGTCACTTTGGTTGGATCTTTGTTCGTATTTATGACTTTTGTTCAGGGCGGTCAAACCCTTCTTTTAACCCTTGGTCTGTCCGATGATGAAAAGGTCCTGGTCGTCAATTCCCTGGGACGAAAATGGGAACTTACGTTTACCACTCTGGTCCTTTTTGGTGGGGCCCTTTTCGCAGCTTTTCCTCTCTTTTACGCGACTAGTTTTGGTGGAGCTTATTGGGTTTGGATCCTTATCCTCTTCACCTTTATCATTCAGGCGGTGAGTTATGAGTATCGGCGTAAGCCCAACAACTTTCTCGGTACGGGTGTGTATGATGCCTTTTTGTTTGTTAACGGGTCTGTTGGCATTCTGCTGATTGGGGCTGCCGTTGGAACCTTTTTTACTGGTTCCAACTTTACACTGAATGATTACAATCTTGTAGAATGGAAGCATGTCTTGCGTGGAGTGGAGGCCGCTTTTAGTTTCTTCAATTTGAGTTTTGGCTTCTTCCTGGTTTTTCTGGCACGGACTCTTGGTGCGCTCTATCTGGCGAATAATCTTGATAATGACAGTGTTGTTGAAAAGTTAAAGAATTCTTCTTTTAATAACCTGTTGTGTGCTCTTCCTTTTCTGCTTTATGTTCTGATTCAACTGATCCTGATGGATGGTTTTGCTGTTAATCCAGTTGATGGTAGCGTTACGATGGAAGCGAATAAGTACCTGCATAATTTGCTACAGATGCCTCTGAATCTGGTACTGTTGCTACTTGGTCTTGTCCTGGTTGTTCTTGGTGTCGTCATGAACCGTTTCACCGTATCCGTTCGTGGTATTTGGCCAGCGGGTTTAGGTACGGTGTTAACGTGTCTGGCAGTGTTTTTCCTGGCCGGGTATAACAACACGGCTTTTTATCCGTCAAAATATGATCTGAACAGCAGTCTGACCATCTATAATGCGTCAAGTAGTCATTATACCTTAACGGTGATGAGCTATGTTGCATTGCTCGTTCCATTTGTCCTTGCTTATATCGTTTGGATCTGGAGACAGATGGATAGTAGAAAATTGAGTATTGAGGAATTGGCAGCTGATAAGAAAAGTTATTAATAGGAGGAAGTTATGGTCCCGTTATTTTTGTGGGTAGTGCTACTTGTTGCATCTTACTTCGGTGCTGTGAAATTACTGAGTAAATGGAACTTGTTATGAAAATGTAGTTGGATTCGTTTTTGATCGAAAAAAAGGGCCTCACTTCTATCGAAGTGAGGCCCTTTTAAATTGCACTTTAAGTTGACCTAACAGCCGCTGCAACCACTTGCACAGCTACTACCGGCGACAGGTGCAATGGAGAATCCCTGACCATATGAATTGCTGATATAGTCGATTTGGTTCCCCTTGGTGTGTGGAAGAACGTTGTTGTCAATAAGGATTTCAATCTCATTGATGGTATATGCTTGTTTTTCATCTTTTGACTCGTCCAGAGTCAATCCCAAGCTGGGACCGCCTCAGCCAAAGCCTTCAAAAACGACACGAAGATATTTCCCCGTATGTTCTTTCATTAACTCTTTAAATTTTTCACGTGCAGTGTCTGTGATCGTAATCATGTTTGTTGCTCTCCTTGCTTCTGTTAATAATTTCTCTAAAAAATGTGGCTAGAATAATCCCTCAATTAAATTCGATTGATAGATGGGCACGCCATCAAATGTTTAGCCTCAGGTAAAACCACTGCCAGCTGGAGTACTACAAGCCCCACCGCTTGAGGCAGCGACTGATGTTAGTGAAACCGTTCGTGTTGCAGGTTTCCCACATAGTGGACAAGGGATATCAGTAAGGGGTGTGCGTTGAATTTTCTCTGTTGATTTTCCGCAATGCTCACATTGGTATTCAAATATTGGCAATTTTCGCCTCCTCCCTATGTTTGTAATATATTCGTATAATCATATCTTATTTAATTTATCAATGGCAAGAGGCAAAATGATTAAAAATAACAGTTTCTCTTTTACAGGTATGCTTCAAACAATACGATAGAGTTTATTATCAAAATCCTTGCTTATTTACCCTGAAACCCTGATTATTACTATGTTAAATATTTTATTTACCGTCTGGACCATAAATTTCGAATTAAGGATCCATTATGCCTATCCGTATCGCCTGTAATCATGTCACCAGTTATAAGTTTGACCGTCCGGTATCATTGTCTCCCCATGTTTTGAGGTTGAGGCCTGCAGCACATTGCCGTACTCCCATCCATGCCTACTCCTTGAAGGTTATTCCTGAAACGCACTTTTTAAACTGGCAGCAGGATGCTTTTGGAAACTATGTGGCGCGTTTGGTTTTTCCGGAAAAGACGCGTGAATTACGTTTTGAAGTCGAAGTTATTGCCGATATGACGGTTTATAACCCCTTTGATTTTTTTATCGAAGAATCTGCTGAAAAATATCCCTTCAGTTACAATAAGCAGGAACAGACAGAACTGGTTCCATATCTGCAGAAAGTTGTTACCGGCCCACTATTAAAGACCTGGCTAGAGAGGATTGATCGCAGTGAAGTTCTCACAATTGACTTTCTGGTGGAGGTCAATCGTCAGGTTCAACAGACTGTTAACTATTCCGTGCGGATGGAAGCAGGTGTTCAGAGTTGCGAAACAACACTGCAGCGGGAAATTGGATCCTGCCGTGATTCGGCCTGGCTACTGGTGCAGATTTTCAGACATCTCGGGTTGGCGGCGCGATTTGTTAGCGGCTACCTCGTACAATTGACAGCAGATGAAAAAGCTCTCGATGGTCCGTCTGGGCCTGAAGCTGACTTCACTGACCTGCATGCCTGGACCGAAGTTTATGTTCCTGGGGCCGGTTGGATTGGTCTTGATCCGACCTCCGGATTATTGGCGAGTGAAGGCCATATTCCTCTGGCTTGCACGCCTCATCCGACCAGTGCTGCACCGGTGACTGGGGGGATGGATTTTTGCGAGGTTGAATTTGAACACAGCAATACCGTGACCCGTATTCATGAGGACCCACGGGTCACTAAACCCTATAGTGATGAGCAGTGGGAGCTGATTAATGCCCTCGGCAAGCAGGTTGATGAAGATCTGGTTGCTGGTGATGTGCGGCTGACAATGGGTGGTGAACCGACCTTTGTGTCTATTGATGACATGGAAAGTGATCAGTGGAACACCAGTGCCGATGGTCCGCACAAGCGTGAACTGGCTTATAATCTGACGCTTCGTTTGCGCGATACTTTCACGACCGGAGGTTTGTTGCATTTTGGCCAGGGGAAATGGTACCCGGGAGAGCCTTTGCCACGTTGGGCAAATAGTTGTTTCTGGCGTAAGGACAATGAGCCGATCTGGCATAACCCTGAGCTTTTGGCCGATATCAACAAGGACTATAAAATCAACCACCAAGACGCCGAGAAATTTTCTCAGCGC
>JAZBPC010000006.1:0-10534 GCA_036351455.1 Desulfuromusa sp. | reverse complement strand
TTATCGCTGCCAAGGCGGGCGAAATCAGAGAAGTTAAATTCCTGCTTGCCAAGCAGTTCAAGATTGACAAAAGGGTCATCGAGTTCAACCCGGTCAAGAATGATGGCTTGGCGGATGATAGACTTGATACTGCCGGAAAGCAGCAGGCTGCTAAATGTAACAAAGGGGTGCTCGTTGTTTTGTTCTGTGAGTTTTGCACCACTGATTTCAAGTGTCAGGGTAAAGGGATTGAAGGATACTTTTTCAATGGATAAGGTGCGTTGGGTGTTATCTGCAATCCACTTGCTGCCCTGCTTTTTGACTTGCCAAGGGACAATCACCATTGTTGAAAGCAACAGCCCAAAGATAACCGCGACAGAGATCAGAGTGATTTTCAACCAACGTGACATATTTTTTCCTCCATGATGATGTCTTTGAAGTCTATCATAAGGGAAAGAGATCTTTGAGGGAAATACAACTTCAATAGTTTTCATTTAACAATGAGAAGGATGGCGTATGTTTGCAGCAGACATTTATCAAAACCGTCGACTGAAGCTGGTGCGGCAGGTCAAAAGTGGCCTGATTTTGTTGTTGGGAAATGTTGATTCACCATTCAACTCAGTTGGGAATTGCTATCGCTTTCGGCAGGATAGCAGCTTTCTCTATTTTTGTGGTCTGGACCAACCTGATCTTGCGATCGTTCTAGACGTTGATTCTGATCGCGAGATTCTGTTTGGTCCCACTCAAAGCATTGATGATGTGATCTGGAGTGGTGCGCAATCAACGCTGCTGGAGCGGGCCGAACGGGGTGGAATTTCTGCAAGTGCAGATTTTCGTGATTTGCAAGAGACCCTTTCAGCGGCTATCACCACCGGGAGAACAATTCACTATCTTCCGACCTGTCGCGCTGAAAATAAAATCGCCTTGGCTGATCTACTGGAAAAACAAGTAGCAGCAGTAGATAAAGGGGTTTCTCCTGAACTTATCAAATCTGTTGTTGCGCTTCGTTCAATTAAGAGTGCGGAGGAGGTTTCCGAGTTGGGAGAAGCTGCAGATTTAGGCTATCAGCTTCATACGACAGCAATGAGAATGGCTCGGTCAGGGGTTTATGAATGGGAGATTGCCGGTGAATTAGAGGCGGTTGCTGCTCGTGCCGGTAGAATGCTCTCTTTCCCTCCGATTGTCACCATTCATGGTGAAACTCTGCACAATCACCAACGCAATGAGCAACTTAAAAATGGTGATCTGCTCCTTGTCGATGCCGGTGTTGAAAGTCAATTGCACTATGCCTCTGATCACACTCGTACCGTTCCGGTGGGGGGACAGTTCAGCGCGCAACAACGAGAAATCTATCAGGTCGTTCTTGCTACTATGGAGCGCGCACGGGATCTGATTCGGCCTGGTATTGCTTACCGGGATGTCCATCTTACCGCATGTCGAACCTTGGCAGCAGGTTTGCAGTCTTTAGGAATAATGGCGGGAGCGACTGACGAAGCCGTGGCTGCTGGTGCACATGCGCTGTTCATGCCCCACGGGCTGGGCCATCAGCTGGGGTTAGATGTGCATGACATGGAAGACTTAGGTGAAGATTATGTTGGTTACGATGACCAGATACGCCGTTCCACGCAGTTTGGACTCTCTGGTCTGCGATTGGGACGGGCGTTGCAGGAAGGTTTTGTCCTGACGGTAGAGCCAGGGATTTATTTTATCCCCGAATTGATAAACCGGTGGAAAAGTGAGAAGCGACATGCCGATTACATAAACTATGCTAGACTGGAGGAGTATTCTAATTTTGGCGGAATTCGTTTGGAGGATGATGTATTGGTGACTGGATCAGGAAGCCGTGCTCTTGGGCGGCAAATTCCTTTACAGATGGAAGAAGTTGAACGAATTGTGGGGTGTAGTTGATAAAAACAGTCAGGATTTTCTTGACTCTTTTTTTATTTCGCTATAAATTTTTTTACTTAGGGCAAAATTTTAATGAGTTATAGTGACTTCATTCAGTTTTGCCTTACACTTCGATAACAAGAGGAGGCTTCAACAATGCAAAAGAATTTAGTAAGACTATTGCCAATCCTGCTGCTACTGCTGTTTGTGGGTCAGGTGCAGGCCAAAACTCTGGTTTACTGTTCTGAAGGTAGTCCCGAAGGGTTTAATCCCATTTTCTACACCGCTGGGACAACTTTTGACGCGACTTCAAAAAATGTTTTTGAAGGTTTAACCCATTTTATTCAGGGCACGACCAAGCTTGAGCCGGGAATGGCTGAAAGTTGGACTGTTTCCGATGATGGGAAGACCTATACTTTCAAATTACGCAAGGGAGTCAAGTTCCATTCAGCAGACCATTTCAAGCCCAGCCGCGATATGAATGCCGATGATGTTATCTTTACTTTTGAGCGGCAGTGGAAAAAAGACCACCCATTCCATGCAATTTCAGGTGGTAGCTACGAATATTTCAACGGCATGTCGATGCCCGACCTGCTGAATAAAATAGAAAAAGTTGACGATTATACTGTCAAATTTGTTCTCAATCGTCCAGAAGCACCCATGCTGGCAAATCTGGGGATGGACTTTGCTGTGATTCAATCTGCTGAATATGCTGACGCGATGATGAAAGCGGGAACCCCCGAGAAGATTGACCAATGGCCAATCGGTACCGGACCGTTTGCTTTCCAGGGATACAAAAAGGATGCGCAGATCCGTTACACCGCCTTTGCAGAATACTGGAAGGGTAAAACTCCGATCGACAAGCTGGTTTTCTCCATTACTCCTGATGCTTCTGTCCGTTACGCGAAGTTGAAAGCCGGTGAGTGTCAGATCATGCCTTATCCTAACCCTGCTGATGTTGCTGCAATGAAGTCGGATCCGAACATCAATCTGATGGAACAAGAAGGTTTGAATGTTGGCTACCTTGCCTACAACACCAAAGTTGCTCCGTTCGACAATGCCAAGGTTCGGAAAGCGCTCAACAAAGCAATGAATAAACAAGCTATCATTGATACCGTTTTTCAAGGTGCTGGTAAAATCGCTAAGAATCCGATCCCACCAACGATCTGGTCATACAATGAAGCGACTGTAGATGACACCTTTGATCCTGTTGCAGCGAAGAAAATGTTGGCAGATGCCGGCTATCCTAATGGCTTTGAGATGAAACTCTGGGCGATGCCAGTTCAACGTCCTTATAACCCCAATGCACGCCGGATGGCAGAAGTTATCCAGGCAGACTGGGCCAAAGTTGGTGTTAAAGCCGAGATCGTTTCTTACGAGTGGGGTGAGTACCTGAAGCGTTCTAAAGATGTCGACCGTGATGGTGCTGTTTTACTCGGTTGGACTGGTGATAATGGTGACCCTGATAACTTCCTCGCCGTCTTGCTTGGTTGTGATGGTGTCGGTGGCTCGAACCGTGCCCAGTGGTGTTACAAGCCATTCGAGGATCTGATCCAGAAAGCTAAAGTTGTCGCAGATCCTGCAGAGCGGACCAAGCTCTATGAGCAAGCTCAGATTGTTTTTAAAGAGCAGGCACCATGGGCAACAATCGCTCACTCTGTTGTCTTTAAGCCGATGAGTAAAAAAGTAGTCAATTTTAAAATTGATCCCCTTGGCGGCCATATTTTCTATGGCGTTGATTTGAAATAATTTTCGGAGCATGTTACTTCTGACCGGGAAAGCACTTTTGCTTTCCCGGTTTTTTGTCTGGTAGATATCTTTTATGTTCAGTTTTATTCTCAAACGTATCAGCGTTGTTATCCCGACTTTTATCGGTGTGACCCTGCTGACTTTTTCTCTGATCCGTCTGATTCCCGGAGATCCGGTCGAGCTTATGGCTGGAGAACGTGGTGTTGATCCAATCCGACACGCTGAGTTACTGGCACAGATGGGGCTAGATCAACCTTTGCTGATTCAGTACTGGCACTATCTGACGGGGATTTTTCATGGCGATCTTGGAACCTCAATCGTCACTCGGGAACCAGTCATCCGCGAGTTTTTTACCCTCTTCCCGGCAACCTTGGAATTGAGCATCTGTGCCATCATTATTGCAGTTGCGATAGGCCTTCCTGCAGGAATCATTGCGGCGGTCAGGCGTGGCAAGTTGACAGATTACACGGTGATGGGTTTATCCCTGACAGGCTATTCGATGCCGATCTTCTGGTGGGGTCTGTTGTTGATTCTTCTCTTTTCCGTTGGTTTGGGCTGGACACCAGTTTCGGGTCGGATTTCTGCAATGTTCTGGGTCGATGAAGTGACCGGTTTTATGGTGATAGATGCATTCCTCTCTGGTGAGGCGGGAGCACTGAGGTCGGCGCTAAGCCATCTGATCTTGCCATCAATTGTTCTGGCAACGATCCCTCTGGCGGTCATCGCCCGAATGACCCGCTCATCAATGTTGGAAGTATTACGTGAGGATTATGTTCAGGTGGCCCGGGCGAAAGGGTTGTCCATGCCTCTGGTCGTTTGTATCCACGCGCTGCGCAATGCGTTGATCCCGGTTATCACGGTGATTGGCTTACAGATCGGTGTCTTGATGGCAGGTGCGATTCTGACTGAGACGATTTTTTCCTGGCCAGGGGTGGGGAAGTGGATGCTTGACTCCATTTATCGGCGTGATTACCCTTCGGTGCAGGGGGGGATTCTTTTGATCTCCTGCCTTGTGATTGTTGTAAATCTTACGGTTGATATTCTCTACGGCGTGGTTAATCCACGTATCCGTCATAATCGCTAAGGGAGTTGAAAAATGAGTCATGAAGCCCAGATAGCGGTTACTGATGAGCTGGTTCCTCCTGGTCCATTTCGGGAGTTCTGGATTTATTTCTGTGGTAATCGTGGTGCGTTGATCGGACTTATATTAATTGTCGTCGTTCTGCTCGCTGCGCTGTTTGCAAATTTTTTGACCCCCCATTCCCCATATGAGCAGTATCGTGATTATATTCTCACCCCACCTGCCTGGCAGGATGGTGGTCTTTGGCGGTTTCCCCTTGGGACCGATGAAGTAGGGCGCGATATTTTTACTCGGCTTATTTATGGTGGGCGGTTATCACTGTTTATCGGCATGATGGTTGTCTCTCTGTCACTGATGCTTGGAACCCTGATTGGGCTGGTATCCGGGTATGCAAGGGGGATAACCGATACCCTGATTATGCGTGCCATGGATATTATCATGGCATTGCCAAGCCTGTTGTTGGCTTTGGCTATTGTCACCATCCTGGGGCCCGGTTTGATTAATGCCTCCATTGCTATTGCGGTCACCTATTTGCCCCATTATGTCCGTATTACCCGTTCTTCGGTGATCACGGAAACTTCTAAGGACTATGTGATTGCATCGCAAGTCAGCGGTGCCGGAGTCTTACGACTGATTTTTATTACCATTCTGCCAAACTGCTTGGCACCGTTAATTGTTCAGGCCTCCCTGGGGTTTTCAAACGCGATCCTTGATGCTGCAGCACTCGGATTTATCGGATTGGGAGCGCAACCACCGAGTCCTGAATGGGGATCAATGCTAGCCAACGCTCTGGAATTTATCCAGCGCGCCTGGTGGGTCGTTACTTTCCCCGGACTGATGATTTTAGTGACAGTTTTGGCTTTTAACCTGATGGGTGACGGTTTGCGCGATGCGCTTGACCCGAAAATGAAATTGTAGTGGTAGTGGCTTAGCAGAATTACGCCCTGCGGCGTTATGATGTTTTTTCAGACTCTCGACAGACTTGGTGTATGTCTTCGACCCTGAAAAAACATCGAGCCTTGCAGGATAAAATTCTGCGTTGCCATATGTTTTTGTGGAAACTGAGAGAATACCTTTAATGGCACTATTACATATCGAAAATCTGACAGTTGAATTTGGCAATGAAAAAAGCCCTTTCAGGGCTGTCGATAATGTCTGCCTGGAGATCGAAAAAGGTGAAGTCCTTGGGGTTGTTGGTGAGTCGGGGTCTGGAAAATCAGTTTCTGCCAAGGCGGTTATGGGATTGATCGATTGGCCGGGGCGGGTTGTGGCTGATAAGCTGGAGTTTGACGGGCAAGATTTACAATCCATGTCGGACAAACAGCGCAGAAAAATTACCGGGCGTGATATTGCGATGATTTTTCAGGAGCCGATGACCAGTTTAAACCCTTGCTTTACGACCGGCTTTCAGATTTCAGAGGCTCTTAAAATTCACGAGGGAGGGAGCCGCGCTGAGCGCCATGCCCGTGCCTTGGAGTTGTTGGAACAGGTTGGAATCCCCGATCCCAGTGCGCGTCTTAAAGCCTTTCCCCATCAGCTTTCTGGCGGGATGAGCCAGCGGGTTATGATTGCCATGGCGATTGCTTGCAACCCTCGTCTGCTGATAGCGGACGAACCCACTACGGCTCTTGATGTTACTATCCAGGCACAAATTATTGATCTGTTGCTGAACCTACAGAAACAACGGCAGATGGCTTTGATCCTGATTACCCATGATCTGGCCTTGGTTGCTGAAGCTGCTGACCGGATTGTGGTCATGTATGCGGGACAGGTGGTTGAAACCGGACCCGTTCCTGAAATCTTTGAAACGCCACGTCATCCCTATACTGCCGCACTGCTCGAAGCGCTACCGGAACGTTCTGTGGGGGCTACCCGGTTAAAAACTATCCCAGGGGTGGTTCCAGGGCAGTTTGATCGTCCCTCCGGATGTCTCTTGAATCCGCGTTGTGAGTTTGCAACGGAACGGTGTCGACTTGAAATACCACAAATTCAAACAGATGCAGATGGTCGACAGGTTCGCTGCCATACGCCTTTGGATACAGAAGGAAAGCCACAGCAATGAGTTCACAGAATTTGATTCTCGAAGCCAAGGACCTCACTCGCTATTACAAAGTATCTCAGGGTCCGTTTAAGGCTGCTGCAACGGTGAAGGCTCTTGATGGTGTCAGCTTTGAGGTTGAGGCGGGTAAAACTCTGGCTGTTGTTGGTGAGTCGGGTTGTGGCAAGTCAACTTTAGCGCGTCAGTTAACCATGATTGAGCGCCCAACCAGTGGTGAACTGAAGTTTGATGGTTTTGATCTGGTCAACGCGTCCGATCATGAACTGAAAATGGCTCGCCAGCGGGTGCAGATGATTTTTCAGAACCCTTATGGCTCCCTCAATCCAAGGAAAAAAATCGGCACCATTATTGGGGAACCGCTGGTGATCAACAGTGATCTCGCGAAGAAGGAAGTCGAAGAGCGGGTTCGCAGTATTATGACCAAAGTGGGCCTACGCCCAGAGCATTACAGTCGCTATCCACACATGTTTTCAGGTGGACAGAGACAGCGGATAGCTATTGCCAGGGCGCTGATGCTGGAACCTAAACTGGTGGTGGCAGATGAGCCTGTTTCGGCTCTGGATGTTTCGGTTCAAGCTCAGGTGCTGAATCTCCTCAAGGATCTGCAACAGGAAATGACTCTAGCCTTTGTGTTTATTGCCCACGATCTGTCGGTGGTTCGTTATATCGCCGACAAGGTGATGGTGATGTATTTGGGCCGGATTGCCGAATATGGTCAATCTGAAGAAATTTTTTCCCGCCCCCGACATCCTTACACTCAGGCACTATTGGCATCAACTCCCCATTTAAAGGCCCAGAACCGGAAACAGCGGGTCATTCTTTCCGGCGAACTCCCTTCGCCACTTTCGCCCCCATCTGGTTGTGTTTTTCATACCCGCTGCCCCTTTGCGACACCTCAGTGTGCTGAAAAGATTCCGGATATTGAAGAGTTTGACGGTCGTTTGACTTCCTGCCTGAGGGCCGCTGAGATTGCTGCTGAACAGGATTGAATATTAATTTCCAACATAGATATGAGACTGTTCATTTGCAAAGTTAAATCTTCAATCTCTTTGTTTCTCTTCATCAAAACTAAGCTGTCAGCTCAAGATAGAGCGATGATAGTTCATAAGAGCAGAACCGGGCATTTGACATTGTGCAAAACATAGTTTGCGACTGATCCAAACAGGACATCGCGAATTTCGCCACCACCTGTTTTGCGTCCAACGACAAGCAGTTGAAACTCTTCATCATTGGCTATCCGTGGAATAACCCGCCGCGGGGCACCAAACTCAAGTCGTAGCTCTACTTCAAATCCGACTTCACGAAGTTTCTTTGCCAAAATCTCCATCCGGTTTCGGGCCGCTTTTTCAGCATTCTCTCTGACCATCTCAATCTGGAAATCGGGAATCATCCGGTAGGCTAGCTGGTCATTGATGACATGAAGCAGAACCAGTTGATTTGGAAATTTTTCCTTGTAGGTTATCACGTCAGCAATGGTCTGTTCGGTCGTGGGGGAGTCATTTACAGGAATTAAGATCTTTGTCTCCATCGGAATCCTCCTTTTGCAATCATATTAGATTGGAATGCGCATTTTCTTGCAATAACTGCGCAGGACCATCAGAGCCTGATTGATCCGTGATATTTGTATGTTTTTTGCTTTAACCAGCTGAACATCTTCCAGTGGTACCTGGGTTTGTCGAATCTCCCTTTGTACTAATGTCAGATTTGTGAGAATAATTTTTAAGTCGGCGGGGGTGTATTTTTTTAACACAGGTGGTGACAGGCTGTAAAAACCTTCAGCGACATCTTGCGCCAGTTTTTTGGGATTTCCTGAAATAGCCATAAGTCCATTCTCCTTCTCTGAGATCATACACTGCTTTGTATCTGCTACCAATGAAAAGCTACTTGCTTTTCCAATGACATCCATGAGAACAATGATTTCTATGGGATATTCTGATCATATCAAAGGGATTTTATTGACGTTTGTAGCCGTGCTTATTCTGAGTCCGGATGCACTTTTGGTTCGCCTGATACAGGCTGATGTCTGGACGCTGCTTTTCTGGCGTTGCCTTCTTACCGGGGTCATGATGTCTTTTTTTCTGGCGATTCGTTACCGCCGTCAATTCTTCGAAAGTTTTTACGCGATCGGTGGTACCGGTCTTGTCTCTGCTTTAATGATAATTGTTGGTTCCCTTCTATTCATTGGCTCTTTGAAGCAGACTGCTGCTGCCAATACTCTGGTCATTTTAGCGGCCGCTCCAATATTCAGCAGCCTGTTGAGTTGGTTAATTCTACGCGAAAAGATTCCATTAAGGACAAAGCTGGCAATTTTCGCCTGTTTTGGGGGAATTCTGCTGATTTTTTCAGGAAGTTTGCAAAGCGGTTTACTGATGGGGGATTTGATGGCACTTGGAGCCACGGCAATGTGGGGCTCTAACGTGGCTATTATCCGCAGTGG
Organism: Desulfuromusa sp.; assembly: GCA_036351455.1. GTDB lineage: Bacteria > Desulfobacterota > Desulfuromonadia > Desulfuromonadales > Geopsychrobacteraceae > Desulfuromusa. Next base: position 1,342 of record JAZBPC010000006.1, on the reverse strand, counting down.
AAAATCAGTCAATATGATTCCCGCTAACGTCATTGGCAATCTAAGTGTCGCCCCGATAGTTTATTTTCTTGGTGCTCAACCTCTTTTGGTGTCCTCTGTGGATGCCGGTTTTTTGCTGCTTCTAGGTCTTGTGGTTCTACCAGTCTCTTTCGCTATGATTACCCTCAGTCCCCGTTACCTGCAAGCACCAGAGGTCAGTCTGATTCTACTGATTGAGACAGTCCTTGGCCCCATTTGGGTTTGGCTGGCTCTTGGGGAAGTGCCGCATACCAGAACTGTGATTGCGGGTCTATTGATTTTAGGAACTTTGTTGATCCATACACTTTTATCTCTGCGTGCTCCGTCGCCTCCAGTAGCGATAGGTCATAGTAGTTGAAAGGAAAGGTGAGATCATGATGGTAGCTTCTGAGATATTACTTCGTTGTATTGGTAGCGGCGATGCTTTTGGCAGCGGAGGGCGGTTGAATAGTTGTTTTTATCTCAAAACTTCCTTTTCTCAGATGCTTCTTGATTGTGGCAGTTCCAGCTTAATCGGTATGCAGCGTTGTGGAGTGGTTGCTTCTGATATCGATACAGTTATTATCAGTCACCTTCATGGTGATCATTTTGGGGGGATTCCCTACCTTCTTCTGGAAGGAAAGTATGTCAGTCAGCGGACCAAGCCTTTGACTCTGATTGGACCAAAGGGTTTACAACAGCGAGTTGAAGCTGTTTCTAAAGCACTCTACCCTGGAATTATGGGCAAAAATAATTTTCCGGTTGAATATCGAGAGTTGGATCCTAAAAAATCTTTACAGTTCAATTCTACCCATATTGAGTGTTTCCAGGTCAAGCATGGAAGCAGTCAACATGCTTATGGTCTACGTGTTGAAACTGGCGGAAGAGTTATCAGTTATACTGGAGATACGGAATGGACTGAGAACTTGATCCCTCTGTCTCAGGGCAGTGACCTCTTGATTTCAGAGTGTTTTGCCTATGACCAGCCACTGCCTTCACATATGGATTACCGGACATTATTAAAGCAGCGATCAAGATTAGGGTGCCGAAAACTGGTTTTGACCCATATGGGGCCCGAGATGTTATCACGACTCGATGAACTTGAGCTGGATACAGTGAACGATGGCGATATCATTGAAATTTAACTGATGGAATTTTGAATCTGTTAATAAGAAAGGGCAGCCAATTGGCTGCCCTTTCTTTATATGGAAATTGTTGTTTTGATAAACTTGTTTTAGTTCTTTGCAGAAGCGGTCTTCCGGCCACTTTGCTTGGCAGCTTCCTTGGTCATGCCGAACAGGGCCAATACAGCAGGAACCAGTTGAGCAACGATAAGTAAAGCACA
>JAZBPC010000005.1:0-2173 GCA_036351455.1 Desulfuromusa sp. | reverse complement strand
TTCTTTGATGCTGCTGTTAGGCTATCTTATGACCCGTTCAGCCTTCTGGGAGCAAGCCCGATTAAGAGTTCTGGTCGCGGAACAGAACGCCAACCCAGAAACAACAAAGCAGGATTTAATCCAAGAACTTGAACGGGCTCGGATCAGTGCCGAAGCCGTTATTGTCAAGGATTGCAGCCGTACAACGATCATTGATTCCTCCGCCGATGCGAGCCTGGTTTTTTTGCCATTGACTTTGAAAAAAGGGCAAATTATCGACTGTGCTGGAGAATTGGCAGATGACCTCTTGCCCAATTTGCCATTAGTCGCCTTAATTGTTGCCGCGCAGCAGATCGATTTAGAAGCTGAACCCGAAGAAGGTGCAGCCGGATTATTGGCAAAAGCGGAGGATGCTCTGGCTGCAGCTCAAAAACGCCTGCAACTGGCAGATAAAGAAGTCTTGGACCTTAATGCAAGTATAGAGAAAACCTTAACTGAGCTTCTTACAGCACGCCAGCAGGGCAATGAAGAAGAGACTGAAATATTATATGCCGAGTTAGCCAAACTACGTCAGCAACTCGATAAGGCAATCCGTCGTTCAGCAAAGGCCGAAACAAAACTTGAACAGGAAAAAAATAGACTGGAGAAACTACGTGAGGAATACCATTTGACTGAGCCCTCTAGCGAAAGTTAAGGGATAGTGACAGTTTAAGGAGTATTGTTTGGCTTTCGGTCGTTAGATAAATGAAATGCAATCGAGCCCTGGGGCAACTGACCCTGTAAAAGGAGTAAGCTATGATCCTTGAAGTAGGCGAAAAGGTTCACGTCATAACTCGACGATTATTTGAAACTGACCTGCGGCGGCACTTCATTGGAGAAGTGATCCGGATCAACGAAACCGCTGCGCTCATAGAGGGTTATACATTTATTTTCGACAACTCGAAAAATCAATATATTCGACGCCCGGAAAAGCGTAGCCGTATCGTTGGTATTGCAGATTCAGGCTATATTATTAATCTGTTGCCAGTCACTGCGGACCCCGAAGATGCTAAATATGTCCAGTCGAAAGAGAACAAGCTTGTTGTCTCTGATGGTAAGACATTTTCTCTTGAAATTAACGAGTTTGGGGCAAGTCGTTAACTTCAGGGTGAATGTCGTTTCTCTACGGTTCAACGACTACATTTTACGGCTACGCCAGAAATGGATCAGCCAGACAATCAGGCCAACGCCTGCCAAACCCAATAAGACCCTGTATTCATAGTGTTTAAGGTCACCGAGAAAACTTTCCAGAGCCTGACCAAAAAGATATCCTGCCACCCCAATGACAACGGCCCAGACCAGGGCACCAAGGACATTGAGGGTGATAAACAGCCGCAGCGGGACCTGACTCATCCCTAAGGCAAAAGGAGTCACGGTACGCAGCCCGTAAAGAAAGCGGAAACTGATGATAATCAGTATCTTATAGTTATTGATCAGATTCTGAACACGCTCCATCCGTGGTTTCCAGTGGGGTTTACGCTTGAGCAGAAAATCACTGTGCCGCCGCCCCAGGAAGAAGAACAGCTGATCTCCGAACAGGGTACCAACAAATGCGGCGGCGATGATCCATGGCAACTCCAGATAACCCCGGTGAGCGGCAAACCCGGCAAGGATCAGGATGGTTTCTCCCTCAAGAAAAGTTCCCACGAGAACCGCCAGATAACCGTAATGTTCAATCCAAGTTTCCATTGGTTAAATCCCGTCTAGTGTCGGGCCTCAATATGAGCTGTTGCTACCTTGAGCGTCTCTGCTTGTCCAAATGTTAGTGTCGTCTGCGGGTAGGGGATTTCGATCCCTTCGCTATCAAAGCGCTGCTTAATGCTTCGGAGCAGGTCACAAAGCATAATAAAACCATCAGCGGGTTTGCTGGCCCAGGCCCAGGCACGCAGATTAACGGAGGAAGCACCCAAACTAATCACTCGGGAAACAACCACGGGATCTTCATTCTGCTTCTGTTCAGAGGTCCTGTTATCTATATGAAGAGGGTGGGCAATGACCTCTTCAACCATAATTGCCATGGCACGATCAATATCTGATATATAGCCAATGCCAATATCATTAAATTTACAAATACGCTCATCGGTGTGGTTGGCATTGACAAGCACTTGACTGCTGATCAAAGAGTTGGGAACTACGATCCGGTTGTTCTCAAAAT
>JAZBPC010000004.1:0-46246 GCA_036351455.1 Desulfuromusa sp. | reverse complement strand
ACCGCTTGGGCCAACCAAGGCAATCACTTCTCCAGGTTTTGCAGAAACAGAAAAATCACGCAAAACCGGTTCATCATCATAGGCAAAAAAAACGTTTTTAAAACTGATATACCCCTGGCTACGAGGCAAATCAACAGCATCTGGAGCATCAACAATCTCAGCTTGACTATCAAGCACATCAAAAACACGCTCTGCAGCACCAATTGCTTTTTGAATAGTATTATTTGCCTTAATTAACCGCTTCAGAGGCGCATACATAAGTAAAATGGCGGCAAGAATCGAAAACAGATCCCCCTTAGTGATCTCCTCAGCGACGACTCGATTCAAACCATACCAAAGAACAACAGCAACACCAAAAGAGGTCATAATTTCCATGATCGGTGCTGTAGCTGCCGAATATCTGAAGGTTTTCCGGATTAATGTGAAAAATTTGGAGTTACCCTGTTTAAATTTTAGTTCTTCTTGATGTTCAGTGGCAAAAGCTTTAATGACTTTAATGCCTGAAAAACTCTGCTCCAAAACACTTGTGACATTTCCCATTGCAGCTTGTCCGCGGCGAGAAAATATTTTGATCTTTTTACCAACCGCTGCTGCAGGCAAAACCGATGCAGGAACAGCAACAAAAGCCATCAAGGCCATTTTCCAGTCAGCATAAAAAGCGTAACCAGTCAGAGCAACCATGGTCACGGTTTCACGCAATAAAGCGACCAGCACATCTGCAAGTGCAGCCTGCATAACGTTGACATCATTGAGGATTTTAGACATCAATGAGGCCGAAGAATTCTTACTGAAAAACCGCATTGACAGAGTAATTGAATGGCCAAAAACTTCGTTGCGAATATCTTGAATTGCCAATTGTCCGGCAGTACGGATGTAATATGCCTGGATATATCGGGAAAAACCTTTTATCGTTGCCAGAGCAACAACCAAAAAAGGAATGATCTTCGCTAAGCCTAAGTTTCCGGCAACAATCAACTCGTCAACAAAGGGTTTCACCAGATAAGCGATGACAGCATCACAACCCGATACTCCCAGCGATGCAACCATAGACAGCGCAATAATCCATTTGTACGGAGCGGCATACCTGATCAAGCGCAAATATGTATTTTTTTGTTTTTCAGCCAATAACACAAAATAGCCTTTAATAAAGTTTTATCATGATTGAATGACTGTCATTTCTGCAATAATCTCAGCAACCCTTTCCGAGCAGCCTGGTCCCCCTAGCAACCGTCGCACTTCTTGCAGATCATGACGCATCACGTCAATATATTTCTGATCATCGAGAAGACGTAAAATCTCATCACTCATCTTTATCGGCTGCGCATCATCCTGAATAAATTCCCGGACGATCCCCCGACCGACAACGATATTTGTTAATCCTGCAAATTCAATTTTTATCAGCCGCCTACCGATAGCATAACTCAAAGGAGCAACCTTGTAGAGAATCGCCATAGGCGTTCCAACCAGGGTCAGTTGCAGCGTAACCGTACCTGATACAGTCAAAACAGCATCACATGCAGCTCCAACCTCATAGATGTTTTCTTCAACAAAATATATTGGTAAATCTGTACCAGAAAACCGTTGTTCAATATCATCACGTGTCAAAGAGGGAGCCACCGGTAACAGAAATTTCAAGCCTGGCTTTTCACGGTATAATTGCGTTGCTGTTTCCACTAAAGTGTCTAAAATATAATTCAATTCACTGTTCCGGCTACCAGGAAAAATCCCGACAACCTGAGTATCACCTGCAATTCCAAGACGCTGGCGCAAAAAACCTTGCGGTTGATTTTGTACAAATTCATCGAGCAACGGATTGCCTACATATTCAGCTTGAACACCTAAATTTTCATAGATCTGCGGTTCGAAAGGAAAAATCAATGCTAACCGATCAACCCGGTCAGCAATCGTTTTAGCCCGACCCTTTCGCCATGCCCAGACTTTAGGACTGATATAATAGAGCACCGGCACACCAACCGCTTTTGCGACCTTGGCGAGGCGAAGGTTGAAATCTGGAAAATCGATTAAAACCAGGAGGTCGGGACGTTCAGCACCTTTAAGCACCTGTTTAAGCAGTTTGAACCTGGAATAAATTTTAGGAAATTGGCTGAAAACCTCAACCACACCCATAACTGACAATTCATCAGAAGGAAAAAGTATCTTACACCCTGCAGCGCACATTCGATCACCACCGACACCAAAAAAATGCAAATGAGGGTGGTGTTCAGCAGCGGCCTTAATCAAATTGCTGCCGTGAAGATCACCTGAAGACTCTCCCGCAACAATCATTATATTATGGGACATGTCAGTATTAGTTTGTAACATGAAGTCCCCAGGCATTAAAAACAAAAGGCGAGATCCTTACGGGTCTCGCAACTTTTAAGGCACTAGATTCAACAAAGGGGGTAGCTACCGCGCCAGCCCACGTTCACTTTTTTTCAAGAAATCGAGATATGTTGCAACTTCCGATGCAGTCACATCAAATTGTTCTTCTATTTGTGCGACAGCTTCGTCGAGTTTAAGATTGGAGCGGAAGACCAATTTGTAAATATTTTTGATATTAGCAAGAGCTTCACGACTGAACCCACGTCTTTTCAATCCCGTCAGGTTCAAACCAACAACCTTTGCCCTGTCTCCTTGAACAATCGCATAGGGAACAACATCCTGACCAATCATTGAGCCACCACTGGCCATAACATGACAACCGATACGTGCAAACTGGTGCACCGCGCTAAGACCACCAAGGATTGCATAATCATCGACCTCAACATGCCCAGCTAAAGTCGCAGCATTTGCAAGAATGATATGGTTCATGACAATACAATCATGAGCTACATGGGCATAAGCCATGAGAAGATTATCGTTTCCAATCGTTGTAATGCCACCACCATCTTCTGTTCCCAGATGGATTGTCACAAATTCACGGATACGATTACGATCTCCGATTTTCAAATATGAAACTTCGCCAGAAAATTTAAGATCCTGGGGAATCGCACCAATCGAAGCAAACTGAAAGATCTGGTTATCAGAGCCGATTTCGGTATGCCCTTCAATGACAGTGTGAGGCCCAACTGTTGTCCCTGCACCAATTTTAACGTGTTCCCCGATGACGGCATAAGGGCCTATCGACACGGAAGTATCCAGTTCTGCTCCTGGGGCAATAATTGCTGTCGGATGGATCATAATTTACTCCAATTATTTTTGTGCAAACGTTGCCATCAGGTTTGCCTCAGCGGCCAAGGTGTCAGCAACATAGGCTTTACCACTGAACTGGTAAATGCCCCGCCGCTTGGAGAGTAACTCCACCTCTAACCGCAGAACATCGCCGGGGAGTACTGGTTTGCGGAAGCGTGCTTTATCAATACCGACAAAATAGGTCAGACTATCATCACCTATTTCATCAATAACTGACACATAAGCACCGCCAACCTGTGCCATTGCTTCGACAATCATGACGCCCGGCATCGTTGGATGATCAGGGAAATGACCTTGAAAAAAAGGTTCATTAATCGTCACATTTTTATAACCGAAGACCTTAACACCTTCCTCAACCTCTTCTATCCGATCAACCAGAAGAAAAGGGTAACGATGTGGCAAGATCTTCATGATCTGCTGAACATTTAACACAAGCATATCAGTTCTCCTTCAACAGTGCTTCAAGTTCATCCAGACGCTTTTGCATCTGCTGCATATCCTTGCGCATTTCCGGAAGTTTAGGCAATGTCATTGTTGCCCGCAACCATTGTTTGTGTGGCATTAGTGGCAATCCTGATAAAACTTGATTAGGAGCCACGTTTCCTGAAGCACCACCACGTCCACCGATCATAACATTTTCTCCGACAGTCAAGTGCCCTGCAATTGCTACCTGGCCACCAAAAGTGCAATGATTACCGATTTTTGAACTACCGGCAATGCCACTTTGGGAAACCAGAATGCAGTCCTCTCCAACATCAACATTGTGAGCAACTTGCACCAGATTATCGATTTTAGTACCACGGCGGATACGAGTTTCACCAAGAGCTGCGCGATCAACACAACTATTCGCTCCAATCTCAACATCATCTTCAAGAACAACAATCCCAACCTGAGGAATCTTGAAGTATGCTGACCCATCGGGAGCAAAACCAAACCCATCAGAACCTATGACGGCCGCTGGCTGCAAAATAACCCGATCACATAAATGGCAGCCCTCACGCACAACGACATTGGCATGTAAAACACAATCCTTGCCTATCGTGACATTGGCATACACAGCAACCCCGGGATAAAGGGTTGTTCCAGCTCCAATGACCACTTTATCTCCCACCACACAACCGGGATAAATTGTCGCCGAAGGGTCAACAACGGCAGATTCGGCCACCGATGATCCAGGCATAACCCCTTTAACGGGCAGAGCTGATACCTGCAGAAAAGTCAGAATCTTTGCAAACGCCAGATAGGGATTAGCACAGACAATAAGATTTTGTCCTGGAACATCAATCCCGGGAGCCAGGATCACTGCTGATGCCTGGCAATCTTTCAATTTAGCAAGATATTTAGGGTTAGCGACAAAGGTAATATCACCTACCTGGGCTTTGTCTATGGGTGCAACCCGTAAAACTTCAAGATCTGCATTCCCATGAATCTCGCCAGATACCAAATCAGCTAACTGCTGTAATGTTGCCATTATTGAACCTTTTAACAGGGTTTTTTGGGTTTGAGGGGTGACCGCAATCTATTTTTTGCTTTCGTCATAGGCCTTGATCAGCTCATCCGTCAAATCCTCAAGTTTCTCATCCACATAAACCAAACCACTCTCACTGCGCTCAAAAATCATGGTGTATTTTCCCTCTGTACCAAATTTTTTCAGAATTGCAGTAAGATCCTTCAAAATCTCCTGAGTCCGCTTTCCATCTTCCTGCTGTAAATTGCGCTGAGCATCTTGCTGAAATTTTTGTAACTCTGTTGCATTCTCCTGATATTCTTTAATCTTCTCCTGCTTGACAGTATCAGAAAGAAGAGCCGCCTGTTTTTCCAGTTCACCTTTCATTTTTAGAAACTCGCCCTGCTTTATTTTAAATTCGGTTTCATATTTTTTTGCCAGTTCAGCGATTTCACCTTTCGCCTGTACTCCAGCTTTAGATAAATTTAGAGCTTTCTGCAGATCAACATAAGCAAATTTGTTCGCTGCAAAAGCAGGGACAGAAAGTAAGAGTAACGCGGTCAGTGCAATAATAATTTTTTTCATTATTTTCTCCTGTAATTGAAGCCTTAAAAGGCTTTTCCTATGGTAAACTCAAAAATTGATTGTTTTTCATCGTCTCGAGGCGAAAGATTATAACCCCACTCAAAACGGAGAGGCCCCAGAGGACTTTGCCAACGAATACCCGCCCCGACACTATTACGCATATCAGTGAAGTAATCCTCATCATCAGTCCAGGCATTTCCGGTATCATAAAACAAAACACCTTTTAAGCCGAGATCCTTGTAAATCGGGAACAGATATTCGAAATTGAAATACCCCATCTTTTCCCCACCGATAAAGTTACCGTTCGCATCAGTTGGACCAACCTCCCGGGACTCGAATCCCCTGAGGGTTCGAATTCCACCCAAGAAGAATTTTTCTGTAATTGATACATCTTCATCATTTGTTGATACGACATAACCTATCTCACCGTGCACAGAAAAAACTGTTCCACAGAACAGTGGGAAAAAATGTCGGTGATCAGCAATTGATTTAACAAACTCTTCCGTTCCCCCCAGGCCGGCGTACTCAACACTCAACTTGGTAATGCCACCGCGACTGGGATCCTGATAAAAATCCGTACTATTGCGAATCCATTCAGTTGTTATTGAAGAAAGGGTAGACTTACGTGCCTGGATCCAGGGATCATCTGGATCAACGGTTGCAGCAATATTTAAAATTTCCTGCTCTTCATAGCGGTAAGTCAAGTAGGCTTTGGAATTACGCGTGACCGGATGGCCAGCACGGATCGACCCACCAGTCCGCTGATCGTCATAATCATCATACTCTCTTTCAGACTTATAAATTTCGCCTCCCAAAGTCCAGTCGGTGTCGAGGAAATGTGGATCACTGATGCCAAGAGAGTACGTGTTGCTGGTTGATCCAAAAGAACCACTGAGGCTGAGGCGGACTCCATATCCCATAAAGTTATCCTGTGAAAGAGATCCCTGTGCCATCAGTTTGTCAGCGGAGGAATACCCGGCACCAATTGAAAAAGTCCCTGTTGGTTTCTCTGCCACTTCAACATCTAGAACGGTTTTACTCTCTTCGGAGCCAGGCTTATTGGTCACATTGACTTCATCAAAAAAACCAAGGTTGCGAATCCTGCGATTTGCCTCCTTAACCCTTTTCGCGCTGTAAAGATTTCCTTCAAGCAGAGGAATCTCCCGACGAATAACTTTATCACGGGTTTTTGTGTTGCCGTTGATCTCAATCCGCTCAACAGTCACCTGGATCCCTTGCTCCACCTCAAGATTCAGATCTATCAGCAAGTCTTTTTTATCTTTATTGGTGAGTGGGGCGACATTTGCGTAAGCGTAGCCATTGTCAGCATACACATCTGTCAACGCCAGAATACTTTCGCGTAATACGGCTCGACTGAAGACATCTCCCGGTTTTAGTTTGACCACCTTTAGCAGTTGTTCCTCTGTATACAACAAATCACCAGAGACTTTAACCGTCCCAACCTTATATTGAGCCCCTTCATCAATCTCGATTAGAATATCAAGTGACTTGTCATCAACCAAAGTGACCTGAGCAGGTTTAACCTTAACATCCTGATACCCTTCATCATGGTAGGCAGCCCTGATCCTTTCGATATCAAGATCCATGGTTTCTTCAAGATAGGCACCTCTATCAGTAATCCAGGACAGAAACCAGCGTTCTTTGGTTTCAATTTTCTTCAGTAAATCACCTTTATCAAAAACAGTATTGCCAACAAACTTAATATCCTTAATAAGAACTTTCTTCCCCTCTGTAACCTTGAAAGTAAGAGTTGCCTCATTCTTAATATCGGTCAGCAGTTCCGGTTCGATTTTTGCGGCGTGATAACCATCCTCAATGTAGGCTTTTTTAATTTCAAGAATACTTTCGTCGATTTTGGCGCGGTTATAAAGTGAAGGGGTGCGGATTTTCACCAAAGGGCGTAATTTGTCTTTGGAAAGTTCATCATTGCCCGTGAACTCAATTCTACGAACCAAAGGTAATTCTTTGACCACAAAGGTAAGAATTTTTGCCCCCTGAACCTCTGTCAGTTCGGCTGAAACGTCTTCAAACCGCCCCAAGGCGAAGATCCCATGCAGCGCCTCATCAATATCATCAAGAGAGACCTGATCTCCGGGCTTAATGGTAACGGCTGCCAGAACTGAGGATTTTTGAATCCGACTGTTTCCCTCAATTTGGATATCAGAAACATTAATCTCTTGGGCCGTTGAAAACACGGCAAAACTCAACAGAAAGAGTGTCAGGAGCGTTTTTTTCAACATTTGGAACCCTCAGCATAGGAGAATAAAAACAAAAGGATGATTATAGGAAATTGTGTTGAGAACATCAATTTAAATTGTCGCAGGCAAGAACTCCATCCTCTATCCGCAAAGTTCGGTCAAGACTATTAGCCAGGGAAATATTGTGGGTGACAATAATCATCGTCAACCCACGAGTCTGATGCATCGTGTTCAGTAGCAACATAATTTCATCGGAAATACGACTATCCAGATTCCCGGTCGGTTCATCAGCCAAAAGCAATTGTGGTTCACGAATCAGCGCCCTTGCAATAGCAACCCGCTGCTGTTCTCCTCCTGACAGGGCACCAGGTTTATGAGTCAGACGCTTTTCCAAGCCCACTTCAGATAAAATGGCTGTAGCCTTTTTTTCAGCTTCAGCTCGCCTGGAGCCTCCAATCAAAAGAGGCATCATTACATTTTCTACAGCCGTAAATTCAGGCAATAATTGATGAAATTGAAATACAAACCCGATTGTACGATTACGGAAACTATCCAGTTCGGCACCGCGCAAATCTGAAAGGTTATTCCCCTGAAAAAAAACATCCCCGGAAGTTGGACGATCCAACCCCCCAAGAATATGCATCAGCGTTGTTTTACCGGCACCAGAAGTGCCAACAACGGCGACCCGCTCACCGGCACAAATTTTCAAACTGACTTCGCGAAGAACGTTGATAACACCTCCGGGTGTTTTGAAGGATTTAGACAATCCAGAGACTTCGATCATTGCAGAATCATTCATAACGCAATGCCTCAGTCGGATCCATGCGCGAGGCTCGCCATGCCGGGTAGATGGTTGCCAATAAACAGATACTCATTGCCATCAACATCACCATAACAACATCACTGGCAACAATATCCGAGGGAAAGTGTTCCATTCCGTAAACAGCTTGATCGAAGATGCGAACGCCGAAAAAACTTTCCAAAAACTTGATGGTTGAATCAGCATAAGTGGCCAACACAACCCCCAACAAAGTTCCCACCCCAGTACCTACGGTACCGATGACAAAACCCTCCATCATAAAAATTTTCATAATACTCCGAGCATTGGCTCCCATGGCTCGGAGTATCGCTATATCACGATTTTTTTCCATTACAACCATAATCAAAGTTGTCGCAATATTAAAGGCAGCAACCAGCACAATAATTCCCAGAATAATGAACAGCCCCAGTTTTTCTAATTTTAATGCGGAAAGAAAAGAACCATAGATACTTTGCCAGGGGCGAACAACGGTTGGAAATTCAAATTGAGAACTCAAGGCATCAGCAACCTGTGGGGCACGATCATAACGATCAACTTCAAGCTCAATACCAGTAACAACCCCCTCTGAATCAAAAAACTTTTGCGCAATGGGTAAAGGAATATAGGCATAAAAGCTGTCAACCAGACTACTCTGCTTTTCAAAAATAGCAACAATTTGAAATGGTTTCATCTTCGGGATCATCCCGAAAGGAGTCATGCTGAATAATGGCGGGATGACATTGATTGAATCGCCGACAGACACCCCCAGACTGCTGGCAGTATCCAGCCCGACAATGATGCCAGGACGATCCAGTGAGGCCGAAAAAAACGCCTCCGACACCGGTTGACCATCCAAGGTCAGCAGTGCTTGAGTAAAAATCTTATGCTCCGGGCCAACCCCCTTAACACTGACTGCTGACACATTCCCCCTGGACAGCAACATCGCTTCCTTCGAAACAAATGGGGTTGCAGAAATGACATGTGGTGTGTGCTTGGCAGCGGTGACCAGTTCCTTGGGATTATCGATTCCATCACCAAAACGCTGAATTAAAACATGAGGGACATTGCCAAGAATCTGTTGCCGAACACCGTCAGAGAAGCCCGTCATCACAGCCAAAACCAGAATCAGAGCCGCAACACCAAGGGTTACACCGGCAATCGAAATAAAGGATATGACAGAAATAAATGTTTGCTTACGCTTGGCCCGCAGATAGCGCAGGCTGATAAACCATTCGTAGGACATTATAATCCGTTTCAGCTGTTATCAGCTGATTTCAGGGCGTAATTGTGGAAACAGAATAACATCACGAATCGAAGCAGAGTTGGTTAGCAACATCACTAGGCGATCGATTCCGATACCCTCTCCTGCCGTCGGCGGCAAACCATACTCAAGAGCCCGGATATAGTCTTCGTCCATCCCGTGGGCTTCTTCATCTCCTGCCGCTTTTTCCTCTAATTGATGAAGAAAACGTTCTTTTTGATCCAGAGGGTTATTCAACTCGGAAAATGCGTTTGCTAACTCACGACCGACGATAAAAAGCTCAAAACGATCGACAACATCCGGGTTCTGATCGTTTTTACGTGACAGTGGTGAAATTTCAGTCGGATATTCAGTAATGAATGTTGGTTGCCACAATTTTGGCTCAACGACCTCATCAAATATCTCAGCAAGCAGCTTGCCATGACCAATGCGAGCATCCAGTTCCAGACCAAGAGACTTTGCATAGGCAAATGACTTATCCCGGTCTTCCAGCACAGTCATATCAGCTGAACCATATTTGACAATCGACTCTTTCAATGTCAAGCGATCCCATGGTGGGGTCAAATCAACGTCTTTATCGCCATAAGGGATAACCATGCTGCCACAGACCTTATTGGCCAAATGACTGATCAGTTCTTCTGTGAAATCCATGAGGTCGTAGTAAGTAGCATAAGCCCGGTAAAATTCCATCATGGTAAATTCGGGGTTGTGCTGAATAGAGATACCTTCATTGCGGAAATTACGATTAATCTCAAACACCCGATCAAAACCACCGACAACCAACCTCTTCAAATAGAGCTCCGGTGCAATACGCAAAAACAAATCCATCTTCAAAGTATTGTGGTGGGTCACAAAAGGCTTGGCAGTCGCCCCACCAGCAACCTGATGCATCATTGGTGTTTCAACTTCCAGGTAATCTGAATCGAGCATATATTCACGGATCAAACTGACAATCCTGCTGCGTTTGCGAAACACCTCACGGACATCAGGATTGACAATCAAATCCAGATAACGTTGACGATAACGAGTTTCCACATCAGTCAAACCATGCCACTTTTCCGGTAGGGGAAGAAGAGATTTCGTCAACAGGCAGATCTCGGAGGCACGCAAGGAGAGCTCATCGGTTTTGGTGCGGAAAGGTGAACCGGAAATGCCGATGATGTCACCGATATCAAATTTCTTGAAATTTTCAAAGACCTCTTCACCAACCTGATTCCGGGCTACATAGATTTGAATCCGGCCACTGCCATCTTGCAACTGCAGGAAAGCAGCCTTACCAAAATCGCGGCGAGCCATAATTCGGCCACCAATGCGGTAACTGACTTCTATTTCTTCCAATTTCAGTTTATTGTCGGCGGCATGAGCATCAATGATCTGCTGAGCTGTGTGGCTAACGGTAAAACCATTAGCAAAGGGGTTGATCCCGGCAGCTTGAAAACTATCAACCTTTGCCCGCCGTTGTTGCAATAAATCGTTCACTTCTTCCATGATTTCAATCCTTGATACACTTGTAAAAACTCATATACAGGCTGTGCTAAAAATTCAATTTTGATGGCTTAAAATTGGAATCGCACGATAACCTCAGAACCCAAGGCTCGTCAAGGCAGAAAGCCGAGATAAAAAGTAACAATACGTCAACATCTATGGAATGGTGAACATCTCTCTGAGATGGGGCTGTAAGTTCAGTTCGCAGACACTGAACTTACAGCCCTTCAAATACAACCAGAGCCGCATGGAATTCTGATGGGATACGGCATGGTTTGCGTGTGTGATAATTAAAGCAGACCAACGGTGTTTCGCCTTCTGCTGTTAGTTGTCCCTCACGTTCAATACGATATTCCATCACCCAACTGGAACGTTTGAGCTTCACAGATCTCACCCCAATCTGCAATTGATCACCAAGAAACATCTCTTTTCGATAAAACACATGTGCTTCCGGCATAATAATTCCACAACCACCAAGATCAATTTCAGAATAGGGGCCAAGATTGGCAAGATAGGCAATCCGGGCATCCTGAAAGAAATTCAACACTGCGGAATTGGCAACATGTCCGCCATAATTAATATCGGCAACACCGACACGATAGGAAAATTGAAAACAGAAAACGTCCATTGCCTTATCCCCTCTTAAGTCTGACATCTGGAACAATAAAATGTTGAACGCTGTCCCAACTTCTGACTGAGAATTGGCTGGCCACAAACAACACAGAGATCACCATTGCGGCCATAAACCTGCAATTGTTGTGAAAAGTAACCCGGCCGACCATCAGCCTGGCTGAAATCGTGTATCGTTGTCCCACCAGCGATGATAGCTTCATGTAAAATTTTCTTGATAGCACGCGTGAGGTTTTCGTAACGCTCTAGACCAACCTTTCCCGCGCCTCGATCAGGACGAATACCCGCTGCAAACAAAGATTCGCTTGCGTAGATATTTCCGACCCCAACCACCGTCTTTTGGTCCATTATAAATTGTTTGATCGACTGTTTTTTCCCTCTGGAACGGGTGTAGAGATACTCCCCATTAAAATCATCCGTCAAAGGTTCAGGACCAAGGTTTTGAAGCAGTTTATGATTGCAGGGATTACTACAGGTATAAAGAAATGCGCCAAATTTACGTGGGTCAGTCATTCGCAAACACTGCCCATCGGTAAAAATCAGGTCAATATGATCGTGTTTCTGTTCTGTTGTTCCCGCTGGAACGATCCGTAAACTCCCCGACATTCCTAAATGGAGAATTATTGTACCTTGATCGCAGCACAACAAAAGATACTTTGCTCGACGTCCAACCCTGTATATTTTTTGTCCCGGCAGGGTATGGCAGAGGTCTGAATCAAGGGGCCAGCGCAATTTATTGGTGCGAAAAATACATTCGAGAATAGTTCGATCGGTCACATGGGGCTCTATCCCACGTCGTGTCGTTTCAACTTCAGGCAATTCAGGCATAGGTTAAGTTCAGGCGGTAAGGGGTTTAGGCTGAAGGCTGTCAGGTTCCCCCCTAACAGGCTAAACGCCTTCAGCCTGGTTTGGCTGCTTCCTTGTTTGGCTTCTAAATTCAGGTTATTAGCGATTTAGACTGAAGGTTGTCAGGTTCCCCCCTAACAGGCTAAACACCTTCAGCCTTGTTTGGCTGCTTCCTTGTTTGGCTGCCTTCAAAACCTGATCTTCGGGTTAGCATTGTCAAAGTGACAGAAATCAATCAGATCGGGAGAGCCGGTATAGTCATCCATCGCCAATTTCTGGGCTGAATGATAACACCACCCCCTATCGGTCTCGACTAGCAAGGCTAATTCATAAAAATACTGATTCTCATCATCTACCGCAACCTCCATGACCAGAACGACTTCCAGTTGCTTTCCATCAAGGGCTCGCTGTCGTAAACAACGCCAATCATGAATGACAATGGCCGTTAGCTGTTGCCGGGCAAAATGGAGATAGGCTTGACGATCACTGAATTGCTTTATAAATGGTGCATCTTCATGATAACTGTCATAGACTGCGTCATAATTTCCAGCCATCAAAGCAGAAAAACGCATTTCCAAAAACTGCTGGACCGTCATTCTTTCAACCTCGGATCCAGCGCATCGCGGATCCCCTCACCAAACAGATTGTACCCCAGAACGGTTATGAGAATTGCTAACCCTGGAATAACTGACAGCCACCAGGCACTCCCAAGAGTCTGTTTACCAACAATCAACATATTCCCCCACGACGGGGTCGGGGGCTGAACACCAATACCAAGAAACGAAAGGGCACTTTCAGTCAAGATGGCGCCAGCAACACCAAGGGTCGCAGAAACAAGAACCGGTGACATTGCATTCGGTAAAATATGTCGAAAAATAAGACGGAAGTCAGTGGCTCCAAGGGCCTGTGCAGCGAGGACAAAATCACGTTGACGCAAACTTAGAAACTCAGCCCGGATCAAACGAGCTACCCCCATCCAACTGGTCAATCCAATCACAATCATTATATTCCAAATCGATGGATCAAGAAACGCTATCACCGCCAAGATCAAAAAGAACGTCGGAAAACAAAGCATAATATCAACAAACCGCATCACCAGCGCATCGACCCAGCCACCGTAATACCCGGCCAAAGCACCAAGAACAATGCCAATCAAGGTCGAAATCCCGACAGCAACAAATCCCACCAGAAGGGAAATTCGCGCACCGTACAGCATCCGCACAAACACTTCACGGCCTAGATCATCGGTACCAAAAGGGTGATTAATACTTGGAGGTAAATAGCTTTGGGCAATATTGATCGCTGAAGGATCAACAGTGGTTAGCGAAGCCGCTGCAGCCATCGAAAACATCACCAGAATAATCCCAGCACCAACTAAAGCCATGCGGTTATGTCGCAACTGCCGCCAGACAACATCAAATAGAAATATACGTCGAGGCCCCAACATCATCAGTTAAATTTCACCCGTTCGACATCAAGGGCACTCAAAAGACCTTTTTGTTTTAACAGCTCAAGCAAAACATCGAGACGAGGATCATAAGGTGAAACGTTATCGAAACTTACATTTCCATGGTCAATAATTGTACTTTCAACATTGGGTTCGGGTAATTGCTGTGACTCCTCAGGGGTGTTGTTTTCAATTGCCTGTCTGATTTCATCTTCTGCTGCCAAAACAGGGATTATTTTACAGCCAGTTGCAAACTGCAGATCATCAATCAGTTTGAGGTTTGTTGGATCGGTCATGGCGATACGCAATAGCTTCTCATTGGCAGATTTACGTAATTCAATTGGAATCACCATCAATTCAGTCATCCGCTCCAATGACAACAATGACATGCTCTCTTTCGGAATAACCAGCTCATGCAGAGAAACCCGGGAGTATTTCACCTGAGTCTCAAGAAACTCCAGGATAGTCTCTTCGGGAAGATAACCCAGCTTAACCAGAGCACTGCCAATCCTGCCACCTAAATTCCGTTGCATAGAAAGGGCTGAGTCGAGTTGAAATTGATCAATCAGACCGGCCTCTAATAACATTTCTCCCAAACGATTCGATTTAATTTGCATAGTTGTCCTTACTCTTCTTTATTTCAGCAGCCAGTTTAACCTTCACTTTGTTGCCCGTGACGGATACGTGGATCAGCTAAAGCATAGCAGATGTCTGCCAACAAATTCCCTAACAGCGTCAGCACTGCACCCATCACCAGAATTCCCATAATGAGCGGATAATCCCGCATCATAACACCATCGTAAAAAAGTTTACCCATTCCAGGGATTGCAAATATTGTTTCAAAGATAACACTGCCACCAATCAATCCGGGAACAGAAAGTCCCAGAATAGTAATCACTGGAAGTAGCGCATTTCGCAACGCATGCTTATATATCACCGTCCGCTCCGATAAACCCTTAGCCCGGGCAGTAAGGATGTAATCCTGACGAATGACCTCAAGCATATTCGATCGCATGTAACGAGAAAAACCTGCTAAACCACCAAGGGCAGAAATAAAAACCGGCAAAATCAAATGACTGACCCGATCCAATAACTGCTCACCCCAGCTCAGATACTCATAACCGAGAGACTTCAAGCCCGAGACAGGCAACAAACCCAGACGAACTCCGAACCAATCCATGAGTAACAGAGCAAGCCAGAAAGAGGGCATGGCGAAGCCAGTAAAGACCAGAACCGTTGTCGCACGATCAAAACCTGAATTTCGTCGTAGTGCTGAAATAATTCCCAGGGGAACCGACACGGCAAGGATGAGAACAATCGAAAGCAGATTCAGTAAAATAGTGACCGGCAAACGCTCCAGGACCTTATCGAGAACTGGCCGGTTGTCAGTTGCAAAGGACTCGCCAAAATCGAGTCGCAACAAACGAGACAACCACCTTCCATACTGGACGTAAAGTGGTTGATCAAGTCCGTATTGAGCCTGCAATCGTTGCTGTAGCTCTGAACTGGCCTGTGGATTGAGTTGAGTCTGCAAGTCCGTGGGTTCCCCTGGAGCCAGATGGATCACGACAAATGATATCAACGTAATCCCCAGCAGCAAAGGAATCAGCAACAACAAGCGTTTTAAAATATAACTCAACATACCATTCTCACTTGCGCAATCCTATCAAAACAATTCGGGCCACCTATGTTTTGCAGATAGTCACTACCTGGAATATTTTTGTTCTGCCAGTGGGACAAACCACTGATTAAAATTGTAGCGGATACCGGCTGGGGCAGGTTCTACACCTCGAAAACGTTTAGAGACTGCGGGCAACGCCTCGCCGACATATAAAAAAGTATAGGGCTGTTCCTCCGCCAGTATTTCCTGAAAGCGATCATAATAGGCTTTACGTTTCTGCTGCTCAAAAATCCGCCGACCCTCTTCCAACAAACGATCAACTTCGTCATTTTTGAAGCCGATAAAGTTGAGTTCACCGGGAGCAGTTTTACTGGAATGCCAGATGTTATACTGATCAGGTTCCGGACCACCAGTCCAAGCCAGAATTGTGGCATCAAAGTTCCCCGGATTGATAAATTCTTTTAGAAAAGTCGCCCACTCAATAATCCGCAGTTTCACATCAACACCGATATCTTTAAAACGGCGCTGGAGAATTTCCCCCGTTTTGGCACGTAAATCATTGCCCTGATTGGTAACAATGGTAAAAGAGAGCTCCTTGCCTTCTTTGTCCAGAATACCATTTCCATCGCTATCCTTCCAGCCTGCATCGGCTAGAAGCTGACGGGCTTTATCAGGATCGTATGGATATTTTGCGACATCAGCATTGTAAACCCAGGTATCAGGCTTGTAAGGCCCTGTCGCGGCAGTTCCATAGCCCAACAGGACACCATCAATAATTTCCTGCTTGTTTATTGCATAGGAAAGGGCCTGCCTGACACGTCTGTCCTGAAAAAGCGGCCGTTTCAAATTGTACCCAAGATAAGTGTAACCAAAGCTCAAATAGCGGTATTTATTATACAAACGTCGGAAAGCAGGAGTATCTGTCTGCCGGTCGAATTGCAGTGGGGAAAGCCCCATAAAATCGAGACTGCCGGTTTGTAACTCCAGAAACTGTGTCGAGATATCGGGGATAATCCGATACACAATCCGCTTGATATAAGGCTGCCCCTCAAAATAGTCGGGGTTGGATTCAAGAACGATCTTCTCTCCCCCGACCCACTCAGAGAAGCGGTAAGGACCAGTTCCTACAGGGTTGCGCGCCAATGAACTCTTGGTGACATCCTTACCGTCAAGGAGATGCTTTGGATGAACCAGCATTGCCCAACTCATCAGAGCCGGCGCATAGGGCTTAGCGTAATGGACAACAAAAGTATAGGGATCAGGAGTTTCAACACCGCTCACCTGTTTAAACGATTCAGCGTATGCCGTCGGAGTTTTGGGATCAATATAAAGCTCGTAGTTAAATTTGACATCAGCCGAAGTAAAAGGAGCACCATCGTGCCAGGTCACCCCCTGATGTAAATGAAATGTAATCGTCAGGTTGTCTTCGGATATTTCCCATGATTCTGCAAGCTCCCCTTCAATCTGAAGGTTCTTGCCGTACCTGATCAGCCCGTTATAGATCAGACCATTGATTGAGCTGGAAGCGGAATCGGAAGCCAATACCGGCAATAAAGTACTGGCATCACCGATGGAAGCCTCAATAAAGGTGTCACCATATTCAGGAGTCAAAGCCTCGCTCAATCCAGGGTGATCAGTTTCATCGATATTATGACAAGCACTGAGCAACAGGATCAGGGTGACGAGCAACAAATAACTACAAAGGACTTTCAACATCAGAGCTTAACCGCTTTTTTATTCATGGCAGACTTTCTAAAGGAATATTATCGGGCTTCTGTAAATAAAATTGAGTAATATCGATCTCTCCATTGACCTTCAATTCAGAAAAGCTGACTTTGACTCGCGTTTGTTCCAAAGGGACCGAAACCCTAATAACATAAGGAAAGTCATTATCGGTTGAAAAGTCTCGATAATCAACTGATAGATACTCTTTCCCAAGCCGATAATAATGGCACCCTACAAGCTGCAACTGCGAATCAAAAAGCAGTTCTTGACTGTTTGTACCATTGACCATTATCAGGCTTAAACCTTCCGACGCCAACTCTACAGTACTATCTTGATAATCTATCAAAGGAGGGTCATAGAGCAATAACCTGAGAAGATCTGTCGTCGCTAGTGGAACCCGGACAAAGCGGAAAATATTCTCATCGCTGGCAGGACCACGAAAAAACCGTCCCGGAACAGAAGTATTGAGAAACACCGACAGCAGTTCACCATCAGATGTTATTTGTAAAATCAACTGACCAAATCCGGTTAAAACATCCGCACGCAAGTGATCAGGTTTTTGCAACAACAAAAACTGCTGACTGGAATAAAATTTATCTCCAGCTGTCAGAGCCACCTTTGCAGCGCCATCCAATGATGAAAAACGCCCAGATGCCATGGAAACTTTATCAATCAACTCCTCTGCCGTCGGCACCTCTGTCCAAACCGGCTTTTGCGGAGAGATACACCCAGCCAGAGCGAGCAACAGAAGAAAGCTGAACCAACGCATTAAAAACCCTCTGAGGTCAATATCTTGAGCTTGTCTTCGACTTGCGTGGCTTGTGGATCAAGTTCCAGAGCACGACGATAGGCTGCTGCAGCTTTTTTAAGCAACTTCATGGCAGAGTATAAATCCCCTAAATGCTCAAAGATGACCGCATCATCAGGATGTAATTCAGTCGCTTTTTCGAGCTGCTCTCGACTTTCAGGATAGCGCCCCATTTTGAAATATATCCACCCTAAGGTGTCAACGATATATCCACTTGGTTTGATCGAAAAAGCTTTTTTCGCGCGGTTCAATGCTAAATCCAGATTAAAGCCACTTTCTGCCTGGTCATAGGCTAAAAAGTTCAACGCATCTGCGTGAGAATCATTCAGAAGGAGAATTCTTTCCATCGTCTCAACAGCAGCCTGTCGCATATTCTGTTTTTCATACAACACCCCAAGCTGGTAAAGTAATTGGGTGTCAGCAGGATTTTTTTCAACCCCCGCCAATGCCGCTTTGGTGGCCTGTTTTTGGTCACCAAGATCGCCAAGAAAAGCGACCAAATAATAATAAACATCGGGGGTATGAATGTTCTGTTGAACCATCCGCCATAATAAAGTAATGGCTTTATCATTCTGATTATTCTGTTTGTACAGATAAGCCAATTGCAATCCAGCCTCAGGAAAGGCAATCAAATCGTCAGTCACCGGCTCCAGAACAGAAATAGCCTCTTCACGCTTTCCCTGCCCAGATAAAGCCATAGCCAGATAATATCGACTCCGCCCTGGCTGGCTGTCTGAATGTAACAGCAGGCGGAAAGTCTTTTCAGCTTCACTCCAGTCTTCCAGCTCCAGTTGGATCAGTCCAATCTGATTGATAATTTGCAGATTATCAGGATACTGTTGACTGACCACTTTAAATTGTTCAAGAGCCTCATCAGGCTTCTGTCTGGTAAGGTAATATTGCGCCAACTGCTGTCGCACGGCAGCAGCCCTTGGGTTCTCAGCAAGGTAGCTCTGATACAACTGCAACGCAGCATCTTGGTCCTGCTGCTCTAATATCTGTCCATACTCCAGAATGACCTGTAGCTGCGTTGGCTGACTCTGTAACAATTGCTGATAAAGTGCAGACGCCTTATCAATTTGATTTTCCCCAAGATAAAGACGTGCCAGATAAAGTTGAGCCAAAGACACTTCAGGTTGATCTTTCAGCAGAGATTCCAAAGCAACAATAGCCTCATCTTTACGGCCAAGCTGAATCAGGGCCATGGCAACCCGTAGTCTTAATGGATCACTGTCAGGAGCTTTTTCCAATGCCAAGCGGAAATGTTCAATTGCGGCAGAGAATTCATGTTGGTAACTCAGCGCATCTCCCATAAGTTGATGCCCTGCAACACTCTCTGGATCTTTTGCCAATAAAACCTTAAGAACGTTGACCGCTTGTTCAGGTTGTTTCTGGTGAACATAAACCTGTGCCAGTGTCAGGTGCAAATAGTTGGACTGAGGGTCAAAACTGATGGCTCTTTTGAGTGCAGAAACAGCCTCTTCCCAGCGATTTTCTGCACCAAGGATTCTGAATTCACTGAAGGCAAAAAAAGCTTTAGCTCCAGGATCGTTCAATTCAGAACGGTATTCGACATAACCTGCATCTTTAGTGGCAGGAGCTTGACGTGTACTTCCTACTGCACAACCTGAAATAAAAACCCCAAAAAGGTACAAGCAGCAGAGAATTTTTTTCTTACTAAACGAATATTGAGATTTCAAAAAATATCCCTTCACATCAGGACTTAAATACAAATTGATAATTGCCGATAAGTAGCATACTCATTTCGTGAGCGTCAAACCCTTTAGGATATCGCCAAAACGACTTTACAGAGTTGAATTTTCTGATAAATTCCTACTATGTGAAACTTATAATTATAGTTGTATTTCTTCTCTTTCAGGATTAGTCTGTATCTTATTGGTTTCAGAGCTGATCAGCATCACTGGTCTTCATCCAACAGACTGGAATAAAAGGGTTTATAGATGAAAGAGCCGCAAGAAAACTCGCTCAGGGAGGCTTGGATTCTCTGCCTGATACTGGGCATGATTATGATCAACTTTCCTTTTATCCATATCTTCAATACTCAGGAGATGATTTTTGGTATTCCAAAACTGACTCTCTATTTCTTTGTCGGTTGGCCAATTTCAATTACTGTTATCTGGTTTTTTGCTCGATATATTGAAAAAGATTCGCAAAACAAATCCAATTCAAAAGGAAAGTAATAGCGAACCATGATTCCGGCTAAAACCATTCTTTTTATGTCGATGATCTCTACAAAAACAGTATTACTCGTCTCTCTTGGCTACTTTGCACTCCTGTTTCTAGTCGCGGGTTACGCTGAAAGATGCCGTAAAAAAGGTAACTGTCTCCTTAAAAACTCACATATTTACTCTTTATCAATCGCAGTTTATTGCACCAGCTGGACCTTTTACGGAAGCGTCGGCAAAGCTGCAACCAGTGGTCTGGAGTTTTTACCGATCTACCTGGGGCCAACCCTGATTGCTTTTGCCTGGTGGTTTTTACTGCGAAAGATGCTGCTGATCAGCAAACAACAAAACATCACCAGTATAGCTGACTTTCTCTCCAGTCGATATGACAGATCCACAGTTCTTGGAGCTATTGTCACCTTGTTTGCTGTCTTTGGCATAACTCCCTATATCGCCTTACAGCTGAAAGCGATTGCCCAGACACTGAGTATCTTGTCGATGCCTCTTACTTTACCAGGAACCGGTCTATACAACTATGCATCTAAACTACCATTAAGCATCGATATAGCTTTTTTTGTTGCCCTGCTATTAGCACTGTTTGGGGTGTTGTTTGGTGCCAGAAATCTTGATTCATCCGAAAAACATGAAGGCCTGGTCGTTGCTGTCGCCTTTGAATCTATTGTCAAATTGATCGCTTTTCTGGCTGTCGGTATTTTTGTGACTTATGGATTATTTGATGGCTTCATCGATATCTTCCAACGCTTTTTTGAACAATTTCCTGAACGTCGTGACCTTCTCATGCTGGGGACACAGCAAACCCCTTATACAAAATGGTTTACGCTGATAGTTTTGTCGATGATGGCGGTGATGTTTCTCCCTCGCCAATTTCACATTATGATTACAGAAAATACCGATGAGCAACACATCAAGTCAGCAATGTGGAAATTCCCGGCCTATCTGTTCCTCATGAATCTGTTTGTTCTGCCGATCGCACTAGGCGGGTTAATTCTCAATGGTGGAGATACCTCCCAGGCGGATTACTTTGTGCTAACCCTCCCCCTCTCGTCAGGACATCCCTGGCTGGCATTGCTGGTCTTCATGGGTGGCTTGTCTGCTTCAGCAGGGATGGTCATGGTCTCTTCAGTAACAATTTCAACGATGATACTGAACCACCTGATCATGCCGATTATTCTGCGCATGAATATTCGTGCTCAAAACCTTTCAAAACTTCTGATTAATATTAAACGGCTTGGTATTCTGGCAGTCATTTTCATCGGTTACTTCTATTTTAAACTTATTGGTAACTCCTATGCTCTGGTCAATATGGGGCTGATATCTTTTGCTGCAGTGACCCAGTTTGCACCTGCCGTTATCGGTGGGCTTTTTTGGAAAAGGGCCAACCGCAAAGCAGCAATAACGGGGATAAGTCTTGGATTCTGCCTTTGGTTTTACACCTTGCTCATACCGTCATTTGTCCGCTCCGGCTGGATTCATACGGACATTCTGGACTATGGGCCATACGGTATCACTCTTTTAAAGCCTCTGGAGCTCTTTGGTCTGAGCGGTTTTGATATATATAGTCACTCCTTGTTCTGGAGTATGCTTTTCAACCTTGCCGCATACCTGACATTGTCTTTTTTCGCTAAACAAACGAAATCGGAAGAGATCCAAGCTGAAAAATTTGTTGATGCCTTTGCTGAAAAAATTCCACAACCAAGTAAATTGAGACGCATCAGCAAAGCACCCACAGTGATGGAATTTGTGGAATTAATGTCCAAGTTTATCGGCCAGAAACCAGCCCAAGCAGCGATATCAGAATATTTAAGCTATCAGGAAATTGATTCCAGAGGGCACCTGTCGGACCACGAAATTCCAAACCTGAAAAGCTTCACAGAGAAAACTCTTGCTGGACATGTCGGCGCGGCTCCTGCGCGTATTATTCTGGAAAATTATCTTGAAGCTCGCGGCAGTGAAATGGAAGATGTTTTTGATATTTTTGGGACTGTCACAATCAGTCATGCATCCAGTCGTGAACAACTGAGCGTTCTCTATGATGCGGCACAAATTGTTTCGAGTGAGGGCGACTTTCAAAAAGCGTTGGATAAAATTCTGGAACTACTTGCTCAGCAATTCAAGTTTGATCTCTGCGTCATACGCTTCTTAGAGCCAGAGTCAATGACACTTATGGTAAAAAGCCTGGTCGGAACGTCATCCGAACATTTCGGGCAATTTGAACGCAATCTCAATATGGACACCTATATTGGGCATGCGTTTCTTTCTAATTCAACCACTGTCGTTAATGACACAGACTCAGTTGATAAACCGCTTTCAGCAGAACACATCAAACGCGATGGGATTACTTGCTTGGCTCATACACCTATAATTTTTGAAGGCAATCCTATCGGGATACTCTCAGCTTTTTCCAAAACAGCAAAGGGTATTTTTACAAAAGAATTTATCGCCCTGTTTGAAAACCTGGCAGGTCAAATTGGCATTGCCTGGCGTAATGACCAGCAGCTACAAAAGCTTCTTCTGGGACGTGAACAGGAAAGGGAGATGCAGATAGCCAAAGATATTCAAAAAGGTCTACTCCCGACAAACCTTCCTTCAATAAAAAACATCGAGCTGGCTGGGCTTTGCGTTCCTGCCCATCAAGTTGGGGGAGATTATTACGACTTTATCGAGCGTGACAGTTCTTCGTGTGACCTGGTGATAGCGGATGTATCAGGTCACAATATTGGTTCTGCTCTGATCATGGCTGAAACACGGACCTTTATCCATGCACGTATCCAGAGCGTTAAACAACCTGCTGAGATGTTATTGGAACTGAACAGCTACTTTCTCAAAGACCTGGATCGCTCGGAACTTTTTGTTACCATGTTTTACCTCCAATACAACCATATTAACCACCGCCTTATTTATGGGAATGCCGGGCACAACACACCATTGATTTGGAGAAAGCGGGAACAAAAGATCATTACGCTTGATGCTGAAGGACTCATTTTCGGAATTAAAGATAATATTTCTTTTGAACAAAAAGCTATAGACCTGGAACCTGGAGACCTGCTTCTCCTCTATACTGATGGAATAATAGAAGCTGAGAACAAAGAAAACGCTTATTTTGGAATTGAAAGACTTGGAAAGTTGCTTGAAGAATGCAATGATTTAAGTCCGCAAGAATTGATTGACCGAATTATGATTCAAGGTCGTATTTTTACCGGGATGCGTCACTTTATAGATGATATTACCCTGGTTGTTATGAAGGTTTTAAAATAGTAATAATGTTCACAAATTCTCACATCAGCACGTACCTAATGTGGTACAATTAACTCTGATTATGTCACTAATATCAAACAGAACCTAAGCAAGGAGAACTCGCATGAACTTGAATATGACCGAACAAGGCGACATTGTCATTATTTGCATTGAAGAAGAGCGGATGGATGCCCATAACAGTGGAGACTTGAAAGAAAAGATGTTGCAATTATTTGATGAAGGAAAGTGTAGCCTTGTTATTGACTTGACTGCGGTTCGTTTTATCGACTCCTCCGGCCTTGGCGCACTGGTTTCAGGCTTTAAAAATGCCAGTGCCAGGGATGGAAGTCTGAAACTCTGTTGTCTTCAGCCACAAGTTCGTTCGATGTTTGAACTGACACGTCTCCATCGTGTTTTTGAAATCTTCGCAACCCAGGACGAAGCAACTGGTAGCTTTTAAATCTTTTTCTCGCAGAAAGAAATTAATGTCAAAACGGGTTAACATTGATATCACGGTTCCAAATCAAACCAAGTATTTAGGAATGATTGGACGTATTGGCGAAAGCATGGCTTATTCTCTAAAAAGTTATCACGGGAATCGCCGCGAGCTTGCCTACCATATCAACCTGGTATTGACAGAAGCCTTGGCAAATGCCATACGCCACGCAAATAACTTTGATCCAGACAAAGAGGTCAGAGTTACAATTTCTGCCTCTGATCACAACCTTATCATCAAGGTTTTTGATCAGGGGCAGGGCTTCGACATTGAGACGCTCGCAAAACTTAAAGCGCAAGAGAGTGATGAAGGTGGTCGTGGAATTCAGATCATTTTTAAATTGATGGATCAGGTCAGATATATTCAAGAAGAGGATTGTAACGTTTTGGAAATGACCAAAAACCTGCATTGATAGTGATAGCTTCAAGCCCGTAAATTCAATTTATCCTCCAAAGCACTTTGGTACGAAAATTACCTCAAGAAACAATCCAGTAGATCAAGATGATTAGATAAAGAGAATTCTCCATCGACTGCACCACCATAACCAGCGAATCGCATATTTGCAGCATCTGCAGCTATTTTGTCCAATCCTGAATCGCCGATAAAAAGGCACCTCTCCGGCACGACATTCAGTTTTTCAGCAGCCAACAGCAACATATCGGGTGCAGGTTTAGGATGTTCAACATCATGGCTTGTAACAACTGTCATGAAAAAAGCATGCAGATTGAAATGATCCAAAATTGGCAGAATACTCTTGCCACGGTTCGTCGCAATTGCCAGAGGGTATTGCTGACTCAACTGTTCCAACAGCTCTGTCAAGTTTGGTTCGGGCTCCATCTGTGGGATAAAGTCCCGATAATCAATGGAAGCCGCATAACTCAATGCTGGTGACAAATCTTCCTTGCGCAACAGACCGGCCAGGACATCTGGCGAGCTTGCTGTATGACATAAATGTGCCAGTTCTGTTTGTTCGGTAGAAACGAGAGGGTAAGAAAACTTTTCCAGAATTCGATTGTAGTAGGCAAGATTCGCCCTGCGACTTTCGAACATCACTCCATCACAATCAAAAATTACAGCCTTAATGGTACTCAAGACTTCACCCTCCTGAGGAGATAAAACAAGCCAGAAATTCCAAACAAAATCATCGGCAGCGACAATAGTTGCCCCATGGTGGCACCTCCCCAGAGGAATCCAAGTTGCTCATCAGGTTGACGGACAAATTCAATAAGAAAACGAAAAACGCCATAACCCAGAAGAAAAGTAAAAGCAGGAATGCCACGGGCAGCACCAGAACGGTGCAGCAAATAAATCAAAATAAACAAAACAATGCCTTCAAGACCCGCTTCGTAAAGTTGACTTGGATGACGTGGTAATGGACCCCCATTAGGGAAAACTATTCCCCAGGGAGAATCGGTCACCCGGCCCCAGAGTTCTGAATTGATAAAATTCCCAATCCGTCCGAAGCCAAGACCAATGGGCACTGCAGACACAACCAAATCAGCAACCATGAAAATATTCAACTTACGAATCTGACAAAAAAGAACCAAAACAATCAAAACCCCGATCAATCCGCCATGGAAGCTCATCCCCCCTTCCCAGACATAAAATATTTTCAACGGATGGTTTAAATAATATTGCGTATTATAAAACAGGGTATAACCAAGGCGGCCACCAAGAACTACGCCCAGGACGCCATAAAACAGAAGATCGGAAATCATCTCATTTTTTATTGGCATTTCACGCAGTTTGGCTATGTGACACATCATGAAATAACCGCCAATAAAACCAAACAAATACATCATTCCGTACCAACGGACTGCAAGAGGGCCAAAGCTGAAGATCACAGGGTCAATATGCGGGAAGGTCATGAGATGTTCTTTCTGAGTACAGTCAAAATATCTTGCATATCATCCGGAACTGGAACTGAAAAGACCATATTTTGATCGAGTACAGGATGACGAAAAGCAAGTTTTTGAGCATGCAGAAGTGGTCGAACGACTTCAATATCAGTAATACGCCCTTGTCCACCATAGCGCTGGTCACCAACCAATGGGCAACCTAACTCCGCCATATGAGCCCGTATTTGATGAGAACGACCGGTTAATATGTCAACGTTCAACAAAGAATTTTCCTCAAAAGTGTCAACCACTTGAAACCTGGTAATCGCTTCTTTGCCACCTTTGTCTACAGATTTAACCCGATTTTCTTTTCTGGAGCGAGCCAGAAATGATCTGATTTCTCCCTGTTCTGAATCAGGAACCCCATGGACTAAAGCAAGATAAGTCTTCTTAGCTTCATGTTCAACAAAAACTCGTGTCATTTCCTTATGAGCTCGAGGATGAATGGAAAAGACAATAACACCTGAGGTTCCTCTGTCTAAACGTTGGATCATCCCAATTTCTGCTTTTTGATGAGGCCGAAATGGATCTTTTAGATGACATTGTAACGCTTCGAACAAGGTCCCTTTAAAACGTGCATGAGTTGGTTGTGTATCAATCAGCGCGGGTTTATTTAAAACAATAATAAATTTATCTTGAAACAGGATTGCATCTTTTGTAAGCCGATACGGATCTAAACTTAATTGATCAATGTAGACCTCAACCCCATCACCAACCTGGGTTAATTTTGAACAGCTTCGTACTCTGCGGCCATCAATATGGACACCACCGATATCAATGATTTTTTTGGCTTGGGTCCGAGACAATCCAATAGCAGAATCAGCTAGATATTGATCGAGTCTCATACCAGTTTTCTCGGTGTTGACCTGCAAACGATGAATGATCCATTTCATGAGCGTATAGTCCAATTATTGAAATATGACATTTAATAAATTTAATTTTCTATTGACTTAAATCCAGAAATTGTTATTATGTAGACACGAAATAGATCTTTGAATTTCTGGGATGTGCGGAATTGGTTCTGAGTGCTTGACCAACGTTTTTACTGGCCTGTCTTTGCGTGAAAAAGTTGTGAGCAAGCCTGCCCATGAGCAGGACGCCTTATATTTTTTCCGTCGACAAAATTTTACTTCAGGTCATTTGTAAAGAATCGGACCGGCATCCCGGAGACATCACACAAAAAAGGCTCTGATTTTTTTCAGAGCCTTTTTTCTATCCAATTTCCAGTTCTTACCCAATTTACTCATCGACCCGGTCACGAAGATCTTTCCCTGTTTTAAAAAAGGGCGTCTTACGTGATGGGATCTTAACAAGTTCACCACTTTTGGGGTTCCTTGCTTCACGGGCATCTCGTTCACGAACTGAAAAAGAACCAAATCCACGGATTTCGACACGATCACCTTCAGCCAAAGCATTCCCTATCCCACCAAAAATGAGATTTATAACTGTTTCAGCATCTTTTTTATTAAGAATTTCGTGTCCTTCAGAAAGTCGCTCTATCAATTCACTTTTCGTCATTTTTACCTTCCAAATATTTTAAAATCATGATCAATAGTGATGCAAAAGATACTGTGGCCCAATTATTTTTTTAGCGCCTAGATTAACACCCAAATAACGACTCGCAGCACTCTGCAAATAGCGATCAATAAAATTTATTTTTACAGGATCAGGATATATCAGATCTGGGTTACCATCGATACCCGCAGCCTTGGCAGCATATTTGACGGCATCATGAAAAGTCCCGATCTCATCGATTAATCCAAGTTCTTTTGCTTGCCTTCCGGTAAAGATACGACCATCAACATAAGGCTGAAGGCGTTCTATCGACATCTTCCGCCCAACACTAATAGCCTCGACAAACTGAAGATGAACATCATCGATCATCTCCTGCAGCAGCTCCCTGTCAGCAGCAGTAAAATCTCGTGTTGAAGAACCAATATCCTTAAATCTTCCACTTTTTACAACTTCTGTCTGGATCCCAACCTTTCCCATCAGCTCCTGATAGTTAGGAAAGGACATGATCACACCAATACTTCCAGTTATGGTTCCAGGGTTAGCAAAGATGCGTTCACCAGCTACAGCCAGATAATAACCGCCTGAGGCCGCAACAGCCCCCATTGAGATAACAAGTGGCTTTTCTTTGGCCAACTGTTTTAACTCAGCATAAATCTCCTGCGAGGGGCCGACACCACCGCCAGGGGAATCAATTCTGACGACAACAGCCTTAATATTACTCCGTTCACGAAACTCAACGACTTGTTCAGCCAGCAACCGAGCATCAGCGATGGTACCTTCTACTTCAATGACACCAATCTTATCTCCAACAGAGACGACTGAACCAGACTGGAACTGCCCTGCAGTAAAAACAACCAGAAGAAAGAATACAAAGATCCCTCCAACGATTAAAGATGCCAACAGAAAAGGACGTTTTTTCATTTAAATCACTAAAAAAGGGGCTCCTGTGATCTGGAGCCCCTTGTCAGGTTCATCAATAATTTAATCTTCAGACTTACGACCGACAGCACCTTGCAACAAATCACCAAGATTTGATGTTGCTGTTTTTTGTGCGCCCATGAATTCGTTGACTTCTGCTTTTTCTTTTTGTACATCAAGATTCTTGATCGACAGGGCAATCTTACGATCGACAGTATCAACCTGCAGCACACCGGCTTCAAGCTCTGCACCAACTTCAGTAAAATCTTTAGGACTATCGATCTTTTCCTTGCTCAGTTCTGAAACATGGATCAGACCTTCAATTCCCTCTTCAAGCTCAATAAAGATACCAAAGTCAGTAATGGATGTAACCTTACCCTTGACGATTGTTCCACGAGCATAACGGGTAGGAACAGTCTCCCAAGGATCAGTACTCAATTGCTTCAGACCGAGAGAAAAACGCTCATTTTCACGATCGATATTGAGGACAACAGCCTTAACAAGATCACCTTTTTTATAAACTTCAGAAGGATGCTTGATCCGCTTGGTCCAGGAAAGATCAGAAATATGGACCAGGCCATCAATCCCTTCATCTACACCAACAAAAATACCGAAGTCAGTAATATTCTTAACCTGACCTTCAATGATGGTTCCAATCGGGAATTTCTCGCCAATAACATCCCAAGGATTAGGCTCAATCTGCTTCAGACCCAAAGAAATACGACGGTTTTCGGTATCAAGCGCCAGAACCACAGATTCGACGTCATCACCGATTGCCAGAACTTTGTTTGGATGCTTAACACGCTTGGTCCAACTCATTTCAGAAACGTGGATCAAACCTTCTACGCCCTCTTCAAGTTCAATAAATGCACCGTAATCGGTTAAACTGACAACCTTACCAGTCACTTTAGCCTCAATCGGGTACTTGCTGGCAACATCCAGCCATGGATCAGGAGCAATTTGCTTAAGTCCCAAAGAAACACGTTCTTTTTCTTTATCGAACTTCAAAACCTTGACATTGATTTTGTCGCCAACAGCCAAGATATCTGATGGATGCTTAACACGCCCCCAAGACATATCAGTAATATGCAACAGACCGTCAATGCCGCCGAGATCAATAAACGCACCATAGTCGGTCAAATTCTTAACAATACCTTCAACAACTTGATTTTCTTCAAGTGTTTTCAGGGTCGTGCTGCGATGTGATTCACGCTCTGTTTCGAGGAGAACCCGACGCGAAAGGACAATATTTCCACGTCTTTTGTTCAGCTTGATAATCTTGAAATCGAAGGTTTGCCCTATCACCTTATCCAGATTACGAACTGGCCTAAGATCAACCTGGGAACCAGGCAAGAATGCGTTAACACCGATATCAACTGATAAACCACCTTTGATCCGGCTGAGAATCCGACCTTCAACCACAGCATCTTCTTCCAGAGAATTCCAGATTTTCTGCCGATCTGCCTTCTCTTTGGAGAGAACAATCAGGCCGCTGTCGCTTTCACCACCGCCGAACAGGACATCGTAAACGTCGCCAACCTTGACGTTGATTTCCCCTTTTTCATCAGCAAATTCGCGAAGAGGAATGACCCCTTCAGATTTGTAACCGACGTCTACAACAACCGAATCAGGGTTTACCTGAACAATTGTTCCTTCTACGACATCGTTCCGCTTCAATTCAAAGCCACCCTGCTCATAATCTTTCAGCAGCTCTTCAAAGCTTTCCTCGAACTCACCGTCCTGCATTTCCATTTCTTCTTCGTCTTGCATGTCTTTATCTTCTACCATTGGAGATGTTACCCCCTTGCGAATTTTCCGACGCCTTTCGACGGCGGACTCAATTTGAGACTGCGCAAGTTAGCACAGCCCTCATGAAAAAACAAACCAATATTTTTCAAGCAGTTATTCTCTTTTACCCGGCAAGTTCTACTATTTTATTTTTAA
The DNA here is from genome assembly GCA_036351455.1 of Desulfuromusa sp. Lineage (GTDB taxonomy): Bacteria > Desulfobacterota > Desulfuromonadia > Desulfuromonadales > Geopsychrobacteraceae > Desulfuromusa. Next base: position 15,969 of record JAZBPC010000004.1, on the reverse strand, counting down.
CGATTGTAGTCATTTCTCCAAGCACAGCATCTATCGATAGCTGAGTCGAATCGATAACGATAGCATCATCAGCCTGGATCAAAGGGGCATGAGAGCGGGACATATCGGCTTTATCACGGGCCTGAACTTCAGAAATCGTCTGTTCCAGAGAAATATGACTCCCTGTAGCCAGAAGTTCTTCATAACGCCGGCGGCCTCTCTCTTCGGCACTTGCCAAAAGAAAAAATTTCACATCAGCATAAGGAAAGACAACCGTTCCGATATCTCGCCCTTCAAGAACAACGCCCCCACCCTCTCCCATTTCACGCTGAAGCTTCACCATCGCGTCCCGCACAACTGGAGAGGCAGCAACTTGAGCTGTCAACAAACTCACTTCTGGTGTGCGTATTGCCGCTGAAACATCAACATCGTTGACGATAACTTTTTCAGCATCATGACCACGAATAAATTTGATAGATAAATCAGAGCAGAGTTTTTTTAAAGCAGCTTCATTATGGAGATCTATCTGCTGCTGCCGCGCGAGTAATGCAATAGATCGATACATCGCCCCGGTATCAATATTCACATATCCAAGTTGTTTGGCAAGTGCTTTACTCAGGGTACTTTTCCCCGCACCGGAAGGGCCATCAATAGCTATAATCAATTTTTTATTCAACGGGTTCACGCCTCCGATATTCTCGTCACCAATTCCCAGAAACCGGGAAAAGAAGTTTTGGTGCAAGCAGTATCCAAAATTTTAATATCTGCAGCAGAGTTCAGAGCAGCAATCGCCATACTCATAGCAATGCGGTGATCCCCAAAAGAGTTAACTTCCCCACCACTTAATGTTTGTCCACCAGCAATCCGCATCCCATCCTCCAATGGCTCAATTGCGGCTCCAAGCTGTCCTAAACATTCACACATTGCTGCAATACGATCAGTTTCTTTGACCCGCAGTTCTTTGGCGTCACGAATCGTTGTCGTCCCTTGTGCAAAAGCAGCAGCAACACTGACAACCGGAAATTCATCAATGGCACGGGGGATCAGATCACCACCGATTTCGATACCGTGCAGATCACTGCTTTTAACCAGCAGATCAGCAACCGGCTCACCAGAAAGCTCGCGCAGGTTAGTCAGTTCGATCGAGCCACCCATCTGTTGCAGGATATCAATAACACCGCTGCGAGTCGGGTTGACTCCAACGTTTTTCAATAGTAATTCAGAATCTGGAACAATTAACCCAGCAACCAGAAAAAAAGCAGCTGAAGAAATATCGCCTGGAACCTCCACCTCTTTGCCATTCAACTGCACCCGACCGTTCACCCTGGCTCCACCAGAAAAAGATTCCAGATCAGCTCCGAAGTAACGCAACATGCGCTCACTGTGATCTCGAGAAAGGTGGGGTTCATAAACAGTCGTTGCACCATTAACCTGCATTCCGGCAAGTAGCACAGCTGATTTAACCTGAGCACTGGCAATTGGCGAATGGTATTCTGTAGCGCTCAGGCCACCCCCATCAATACCAAGTGGTGCCTTGGTATTGCCATCCCGCCCAAGGATTTTTGCTCCCATAGAAGTTAATGGATTAATCACTCGCCCCATCGGCCGTTTACGCAGGTATTGATCGCCAGTCAAAATTGAAAAAAATGGTTGCGCAGCGAGAATTCCACTCATCAAACGCATTGTGGTCCCGGAGTTACCACAATCAATAACATCCGCAGGTTCACGTAAGCCTTCTAGCCCACGGCCCTGGATAATTAATTCATCATCAGCTTTTTCGATAACTTCAATTCCCAGGCACTGAAAAGCCTGTAGCGTCGAAAGGCAATCTTCCCCCCGAAGCAAGCCACGGATTCGACTCTCTCCTTTGGCTAAAGAAGCAAACATAATGGCTCGATGGGAAATCGATTTATCACCGGGGACAGCAAAGTCTCCGCGCAAGCGTTTCGTTGGTGAAACCGTCCTCGTTTCAGGTTTATGCATCAGACTGGCCCTCTATTTAATTATAAAATGGCATCACGAAGCTGCTTAGAACGCTGAAAAAACTCAAACAGTTTATCACCGCTTCCAGCAACGATATCGGCCTTTAATTCGGCAAAAAAAACTTCAAACTGCTCCATCATCTCCAGCAATGCCTCTCGATTGGTCTCGGCAATATCCCGCCACATTGTTGGATCGGACGAAGCTATCCGGGTAAAATCACGAAAACCACCTGCAGAATATTCAAGAATATTCTCTTCGTAGTGATCGTAAGAGCCAACGGCATTAACCAGGGAATAAGCAACCATATGAGGCAAATGGCTGATAGCAGCAAGAATCTTGTCATGCTTTTCCAGTGACATCTGCACCACATCACTTCCAGCGGCGATCCACATCTGTTTGATCAATTCAAGAGCTCGTGAATCGGTATTTTCCGTTGGTGTCAAAATACAACGCTTACCATTGTACAAACTCGAAAAAGCGGCCTCTGCACCACTATTTTCAGTCCCGGCGATCGGGTGTCCAGGAACAAAATGGATACCTTTCGGCAGCAGAGGTTCTATCGCCTTGACAACATCCCCCTTGACGCTGCCACCATCGGTAATAATAGCCCCAGGCTTCAACCCTGGCAAACAACACTGTGTGACCGAAGCTAGAGTTTTGACCGGGGTCGCCAGAAAAACAACATCGGCACCCTGAACCGCCTCCAAAGGATCCCGATAATAAGAATCGATGATCCCCAATTCGAGCGCTTTTTCGAGATTTGGCTTGCCTCTCCCACAACCAATGACCTCACCAACAGCTCCCGCCTGTTTCAGAGCCAGCGCCAGAGAGCCGCCAATTAATCCGACTCCGATAATGGCCAAACGTGGAATCAGAACCGTGTCAGACATGATGCTTTTCTCCCGTCAAATTTTCGCTGCGTGCTATCGGGTAAGATCCAAGGATTTTGAGGAAATGACAGTAACCACGCAATTCGTCAATTGCCGCAGTGATTTCAGGATCATCAACGTGACCAATCAAATCGAGGAAGAAAATATATTCCCAGGCTTTCTGCTTCATCGGTCGGCTCTCGATTTTAGCCAGGTTAATCTGTCGTTTACTGAAAGGTTCCAGCATACGGTAGAGGATTCCCGGCTCATCTTTAACGCTGAACATGATAGACGTTTTATCAGCACCACTCTTATCCGGGGTCTTCTTGCCAATCACCAAAAAACGGGTGTAGTTATGTGGATTATCTTCAATCTTGGCTTTAACAACCTGCAGATCATATTGAATAGCAGCCGCATGACTGGCAATCGCAGCCACGGATTCATCCTCGGCAGCCATCTGCGCTGCTGCTGCGGTACTGGCAACATCAAGCAGCGGTGTGTCGGCCATATTGGTTTCAAGCCAATGGCGACACTGGGCTAAAGGTTGAGGGTGGGATACAATTTTACTGATTTTTTGAAGATTTCCCGATTTCGAAAGCAGGTTGTGAGATATTTCCAACATCACCTCAGCAATCATCTGCAGTTCTGAATCAAAAAACATATCGAGAGTATGATTAACCACCCCCTCGGTCGAATTCTCAACTGGAACAACACCATAATGGGCACGTCCCCTCTCAACTTCTTCAAAAACTGCAGGGATACTTTTCAAAGGAACCAGCTGTGCCGACAAACCAAATTGCACCATTGCCGCCATATGGGTAAATGTCGATTGGGGACCTAAAAAAGCGACCTGCATCGGCATTTCCATATTCAGGGAAGCCGAAATGATTTCCCGGAAAACCTTACAAACAGCTTCATTAGGGAACGGTCCAGAATTTTTTCCCGTCAAGCGTTCGTATATCGCTTTTTCCCGACTCGGAACATAGAATGATTTCTCACTCCCTTCCTTGGCCTTACCTACAGCTATAGCCACATTAGCTCGCTGATTCAGCAGATCAAGGATCTGATTGTCGATCATATCAATCTGTTGACGAAGTTTATCTATTTTTTGAGCAGCCATAGAATACATCTTCCTAAATGAGTGAATTGCAGATGCCGGAATGTAGCTTAACCTGCTGCAAAAATCAATTTCGTCTCTTCCCGGTAAATAAAACAAACCTCCTTGACCTGCCATTTCTCCGCGGATAAACTCCAGCGACTGTAGCAATGAGGATTACACACCCTTAAATCGACAAAGGAAACCTGCAGATGCCAATTGCAATCAAAATTAAAAACCAGATTGAACGCTCCTCCTGGATTCGTAAGATGTTTGAAGAGGGAAACACCTTAAGACAGAAATATGGTGAAGAAAATGTTTTTGACTTCACCCTTGGCAATCCGACGATGGAACCCCCTGCAGAACTCCACCAGGAACTGAAAAAAATCGCCAACAATCCAACCCCCGGCATGCATCGCTATATGAACAACGCGGGATATGAAGAGACGCGCGCCGCTGTTGCAGAAGTGATCGCCGAAAACTGTCATCAACCGGTCACGGCAGAGCACATTGTTATGACATGTGGTGCGGGTGCTGCCTTGAATGTGGTTTTAAAAACACTACTGAACCCCGGCGATGAGGTTATCATCCTGATTCCTTACTTTGTTGAGTACAAATTTTATATCGATAATCAAAATGGCATTCCCGTCGAGGTGATAACCAAAGATGATTTTCAGCCTGATCTTGACGCCATAGAGTGTGCAATAAACTCAAGAACCCGTGCCATCATTATTAATTCTCCCAACAACCCGACAGGAGTTATCTATCCGGAAGCGACACTGAAGGCATTGGGAGAGTTGTTACGTCGGAAAGAACAGGAATACGGTACAACGATTGTGGCAATTTCCGATGAGCCTTACGCGCGAATCAGTTTTGGTGATGCAGTTCCTTGCGTCTTCAACTTCATTGAGAATTCAATTATTGTCACTTCCCACTCTAAAGATCTGGCATTACCAGGAGATAGAATCGGCTATCTCGCTGCAAATCCGGCAATGAAAAATGTCGGGCTGTTTATGCAGGGAGCGATTTTCTGCAACCGCGTCCTCGGGTTCGTCAACGCCCCGGCCCTGATGCAGAGACTGGTAACGAATCTGCAACGGGTCAGTGTTGATATTGAAGAGTACAAATGCAAGCGGGATTTACTCTATAACAAATTGACAGAACTTGGTTTTGAGATGGTTAAACCCGGTGGAGGATTCTACCTTTTCCCCAAATCCCCGATAGCAGATGAGATGGAGTTTATCCGCATAGCGCAAAAATACCATATCTTGCTGGTACCGGGCTCAGGGTTTGGCGCACCAGGATTTTTCCGTATCGCCTATTGCGTTGAAGATGCAATGATTGAACGCAGTTTACCTCACTGGGAAAAACTTGCTCTCGAGCTCGGATTGTCCGGCAATTAATCAATACTTTAGAAATTCCACCTTTACAGGCGGGGGGAGACAATAGATGGCCAAGAAACTTTTCATAGCAGCAACGGGACAGGATATCGGCAAAACGACTGCCAGCCTGTCATTAGTTCATCTGGCAAAAAAGAAGTATCGGCGTGTTGGCTTTATCAAGCCCCTAGGTCCCAAGGTGACAGAATATAAAGGTCTTACCGTTGATAAAGATGCGGCTCTCATGTGTCAGGTCTTCAATATGGGCCGCAATCTCCCTTATATGTCACCTGTCGTCATTCACCCGGAATCGACCCGTAAAGCACTCAATGGTGAGATTGACCCGCAAGAGCTTGAAGAAAAAATTTTACACGCGTGCGCAATGTTGGAAAAAAAGTGTGACTTTATCATTATTGAAGGGTCCGGACATCCAGGAGTTGGATCTGTTTTCAATCTGTCTAATGCCCGTATTGCCAAGATACTAGGTGCCCAAATTTTGATGATCACCGGTGGTGGTATTGGCAATGTCATAGACAATGTCCATATGAATAAGGCCCTGTTTGATAAAGAGGGAGTAGAAGTTCGTGCCATCATGCCCAACAAACTTTTGCCGGAAAAACGGGACAGCACCCTCAATTATCTGGAGAAAGCCTTTGCCAAAGAATCTTTTAAAGTCGTAGGCGGATTCAATTATCAGCCCGTCCTGGCAAACCCGACTCTGAACCGTATCGCAAGTATTCTCGACCTGAAACTCCACGGCAACAAACGTGATGCCAAACGGATTATTCACTATCTGCAGATCGGAGCACCATCCACTCAGAGAGTCACAGAACTGTTGCGTGATGACACCCTGTTGATTGTTACCAGCAGTCGGGATGAATTACTGGTGACGGTATCCAACATGTACCAGATTCCAGCCTATCGGAACAAAATTGTCGGATTGCTCATTCCCGGGATTCATAAAATCAGCGATATTACCCAGCAGATCATTGATCGCAGCAACATTCCTTATCTGCGGACAACGAACCATACAACCGGGAAACTCTATCGCACCATTAATGAAGATGTGTATAAACTGCAGGCCGAAGACAAGGAAAAGATCGATATGATCAAGAAGCTGTCGGAGGTTCGTTTTGATTTTGATCAGCTGGATGCGCTATTTTCCTGATACGTGATATGCATCTGCCTTAATATGGGCAGGGATGATTTTTCCTTGTGGACTGACATAGCGAACCTCACAACAAAGATCAAAATCAATTTTATTGTTTATCGTTTGACGAATCCGGGCAATCAGCGAAAGAACATCCCTTGAGCTTGCCCCCCCTAGATTGACAATAAAATTAGCATGCTGCCTCGAAATTTCTGCATTTCCAACACGCAGACCTTTTAAACCGGCATTCTCAATAACCTTTCCCGGGGGGCCAACGGTAGCGTGCATTTCGGTCGTACTGAGAAAAACTGATCCACAATTGGGTTGTTTACGGGGAAACTTTTGTCGCCGGTTGCGGAGGTCAGCTAACATCTCCTGACGAATTTTTTTCACATCCCCATTGGGGCATTTCAATTCGACACAAGTCACAACACAACCAGTCCCCTGTAGAGCACTATGCCGATAGGAAAAATCGCATTCGCTTTGCAACACCTGTTTTATGGTTCCAGTTTTATCTACGACAGTGACTTTGACAACATTTTCTCCGATCCCTTTACGCTGGCTGCCACCATTCATCATCACCAGACCACCCAAAGTGCCAGGAATCCCGATGCAATGTTCAAGGCCAGTCAATCCTGCCCGCATTGATTGACGTGCTAATTGGGGAACCCAGGCACCTCCACCAGCAACAATCATATTTCCTGCTATCTGAATATCCGCCAGTCGCTCCCCCACCTTTAAAACAATCCCGCGCACTCCGGCATCATCAAAAAGAAGGTTAGTCCCCTGGCCGATAACAACCAGCGGAATTTTATTAGCCTGAGAAAAACAAACAACTTCAGCAATTTGACTCGAGTTATCAGGCTCAATAAACAGATCAGCTGGACCACCAATTTTCCAGCTATTATGGCGAGATAAAGGTTCATCAAAAACAACTCGGCCAATCTCTTTAGCTGTCAACTCTTTCAGCTTTATCTTTAATTGATCACTCATCACAACAACAATCTGAGGCGCGAAAATCGACAATCTGCAATTGCATTGATTCATTTCCACGCCACTGGTTAATTCCGGGACGATACAACAGATCGATTTCACCATTCAACGCGTCAAAATGTTCAGCCTGCCCGAAAGCGATACAGCCAACCCGAAAACCATCCTGTTCAACATCAAACTTCAGATGCTTATCAGCAAGAATTCTGGGTGAATAGGTCCGACAGTTGCGACTGACAAAAACCGGCTGGGGATTTCCCGCACCATAAGGATTGAGATTTTCCAGTTCCCTGAGCAGAGAAAGGTTGAACATGGATAGTTTAACTTCACCATCATGAGATAAAACCGGCAACAGATCTTCTGCAGAAAGTTGGCTGCGTGCGGCCAGCTCAAAAGCCTTGGCAAAATCATTCAGATTTTCTTCGACAATAGACAACCCTGCAGCCATTGCATGGCCACCAAAACCCGCCAGTGGCCCGGAACTCTCTTTTAGGGCCTGATAGAGGTGTAAACCACTGATTGACCGAGCTGAACCTTTTCCCATCCCATCGTCCAGAGCGATCAGAACGGTGGGACGGTGATATCGCTCAACCAGCCGACTGGCAACGATTCCGATGACACCGGAGTGCCAATCACGACTGGAGAGAACAATACTGTACCGATCAGGTTGATTCTGTTCCTCAACCAGGGCTATTGCTTCAAGCAGAGTCTGCTGTTCGATTTTCTGCCGATCCCGGTTGAATCCATCCAGCATTTCGGCCAATGGCTCAATATCCTGGAGATCTTCACCCAGCAACAGTTTGACACCCAGGGCAGCATCTTCCAGGCGACCGGCTGCATTCAAACGGGGAGCCAAACGAAACCCCACCACCCCACTGCTGACCTGCTTGACATCTGCAACCCGTTTTAAGGCTGCAATTCCCGGACGCTTACCATTCTCCAATAGCTGCAAGCCACTGCGAACCAGGATACGATTAATGCCGCTCAAAGGAACAATATCAGCGATGGTCCCAAGTGCAACCAGATCCAGCCCCTGTTTCAGATCAAGCTCTGTTCTGGTTGTAAAATAACCATTTTCCCGTAACCGTCGACGTAATCCGATCAGCAAAAAGAAAGCGACACCAACACCGGAAAGGTCCTTCCAGGTAGAATTTTCGGATAAAAGTTGAGGATTAATCAAAGCGAAACAGGGTGGCAGTTGATCAGGGGGCTGATGATGGTCGGTAATAATCAGGTCCAGCCCAAGCTCAGCAGCAAGATCAGCTTCAACCTGAGCAGAGACACCACAATCCACGGAAAGGACAATGGAACAGCCATTTTCATAGGCGTGCCGAATGGCATCAGCGGATAAACCATAACCATCTTTTAAGCGCAGAGGGATATGATATTCAACCTGACCACCCAATGCCCGCAGGGTTTCGACTAAAAGAGTACAACCTGTAATTCCATCAACATCATAATCACCATGCACTGCGATCTTTTCACCCCGCACAAGAGCTTGCTCCAATCGTGCGCAAGCAATTGCCATGTCAGGAAGTAGATCAGGATCGGGTAGTGCCGACAATTTGGCCTTGAGAAACTCAACCCCCTGCTCCTTCGTAGTCATTCCACGTAATATCAGGACTTGAGCCGTCAACTTTTGGATATTGAGTCCCTGCGAAAGTTGCAGTATCTGTTCCTCTTCTGGTTCTTCAGAACGCAACGCCCACTTTCGTAAATTTACCGGCTGCATTGAAATCTCTCTTTGCGACATTAATCGACCTGCAACACGAGATTTGCCGCAGAGCCAGGACAAAACGAATCAGGCCGGAACTACCGTCCGGCCTGTGATTATAAATTATTTTGGTTGCTGGGGAAATTCAGGGTGCGTCTTCATGAATTCCAACTCTGAACGAATCTGACTCGCCCCCGGGCTCCCCGGGTCGATGGCAAGTAATCGCTCCCAAGCCTCAATGGCCTTGGGAAAATCCTTCAGATCATAACGGTAAACAATACCAAGATTATAGAGGCTTTGCTGATGGTTATTATCAATACGATTGGCTTTTTGAAAGTTGCTGATCGCCTTGTCAAACCAGCCTAACCTACGGTACATCACCCCTTGATCCGTCAGGATATTAGGATCATTACCATTAAGTTCAAGAGCTTTATCATAAGCCTCGACTGCTTTCATCGGCTGATTGGAATCAAAGTAATTATGTCCCAATTCAATCCAGGCATTACGGTTTTCAGGTTCACGGGCAACAATATCTTCAAGAATAGTGTTTTGCTGCTGTTGATTAACCACCGGTGCCGATGCCGGCACCGGATTTTTAGCAGGAACAGAAGAAGGTAAATCTTTTTTTAAATTCGTTGTAATCACCCCGATTAAGATACCGGCAGCCAGGGCAATAATGACAAATAAGATCGTTTCTTTCTTCATTCAGTTCTCAATCCCACCCTCACTTAGATTTAATTGCTTTCTTTTGTTGCCAGAAAATCAAAATCGGGCTGGCGACAAAAATTGACGAGTAAGTACCAACCAGCACACCTATCAGCATGGCAAAAGCAAAGTTATGAATAACCCCGCCACCAAGGATAAAAAGGGCCAGAACAACCAATAAAGTCGTCCCCGATGTCAACAAGGTACGAGAGAGAGTTTCGTTGATACTGCGATTGACAATAAACGGGAAGCTCTCCTTATGATGTTTACCCAGATTTTCCCGGATTCGGTCATAAACAATAATGGTATCGTTCAATGAATAACCGATAATGGCAAGAAATGCTGCGATGATCGGCAAATCAATCTCTTTACCAAAAAGACTGAACACACCTAATGTTATCATAACATCGTGCACCAGCGCCACAATCGCACCAACGGCAAAACGAAATTCAAACCGCCAGGAGATATAAGCCAGAAGACCCAGCATGGCATAAAAAATGGCTTTCAGCCCTTTGCTGCGCAAGTCCTTTCCAACCTGTGGGCCGACCATTTCAACACGACGAATGTCAACATTGCCTTTGTCATAAGTCGCTTCCAATGATTTCTGGATCTGCTGCGCAAGGCCCTGCAATTCGGTTGTACTCTGCTCAACACGAATCAGAAATTCATTTTGATTATCGCCAAAAGACTGCACCACAAGGCTGCCGAGATCAAGTAGCTCCAGCCCTTGTTTTATAGTAGATGCGTCTGTGGGCTGAGCAAATTTAACCTGAACCAAAGTACCACCAGCAAAGTCGATTCCGTAATTTGGACCACCCTTAACCACCAGAGAGGCCAAACCAATAAGAATCAATGCAATCGAGATAAACATCGCAATTTTACGTTTACCAATAAAATCAATATTTGTATCCGGCTTGATCAGCTGCATGCCGTCAGCCTCCTTATATACTGAGCCGCTTAACTTCGCGGCCTTTCAAGAAAATATCAAAAACAACTCGAGAAACAAAAATCGCGGTAAATAATGACGCAACAATACCGATCGACAAGGTCACAGCAAAGCCACGCACCGGTCCGGTTCCAAACTGAAATAAGACCAGAGCCGCCAGAAGGGTCGTCAGGTTAGCATCAATAATGGTCATAAACGCTTTACTGTACCCCGATTGCAACGCCAACTTAGGCGCTCTACCAATTCGAATTTCTTCGCGAATCCGCTCGAATATCAACACATTGGCATCGACCGCCATACCAACGGTGAGGACAACACCTGCCAGACCTGGAAGAGTCAGCGTTGCCCCAAACATTGACAACATTGCAGTAATAAATACCAGGTTCAGAACAAGAGCAATAACAGCAACAATGCCCGACAACTGATAATAGATAATCATCGCCAGGACGACCAGGGCAGCACCAACCCAGATTGACTTGATCCCTTTTGAAATCGAGTCATGTCCAAGAGAGGGGCCAACAGTCCGATTTTCCAAGATCTTGACCGGAGCAGGAAGTGAACCGGCACGCAATACAATGGCCAGGTCGGTTGCTTCCTGTGAGGTGAAAGATCCAGAGATTTGCGCGCTGCCTCCAGCAATTCGTTCACGAATAACCGGAGCAGAATAGACAGCATCATCAAGGACGATCGCCATCCGCTTGCCAACATTGGCAGCGGTAATTTGATCAAAGCGCTTTGCTCCAACCGCATTAAACTCAATTGAAACATAGGGTTCGTTAAAACGGGTATCTATCCGCACATTGGCATCAGATAGAAGATCACCGGTCAAAACAGTTTTATCGATGACCACTAGAGGTTTTTCTGTTGTCGCTCCGGTGGCTTTATTAACGTTTCGCTCGTACAGCAACTGGGTTCCAGGAGTCAGTTTTCCAGCAACAGCATCCTGAATATTGGCCGTCTCATCTACCATTTTAAATTCCAGCCGAGCTGTCTTGCCAATCAGAGAGATCGCCCGCTCTGGATCTTCGACCCCAGGGAGTTGGATCAGAATCCGGTTGCCACTCTGACGTTGCAAAGTTGGCTCGCTGACACCAAATTGATCAACCCGGTTACGTAAAGTTTCCAGGGCCTGGCGTACAGCATAGTCTTTGATATTTTCAATTTCCTGATCACTTAAGCGGAAATGTTTTTCAATATAACCACCACTACCAGGAAAGGTTTCGGCCTCCAAAGATGGATATTCATCCGCCATCAATGCATCAACTTTAGCGCCCTCTTCATTATCGTAGACCAGAACAACAAGCCGGTCACCCTGACGTCGTTCCAACCGCTTAAAAATGATATCTTTCTCACGCAGTTGTGTTTCAGTCTGATCAATGATGGTATCAATCCGACTCTCGACAGCCTTATCGACATCCACACCAAGTACCAGATGCATGCCACCCTGCAAATCGAGTCCAAGTTGGATTGGGCTAAAAGTGTTTGTCCACCACTGAGGCAAACTTCCCTGCATCAACGTTGGAGCAATGGCAAAAAACGACAGAAGCAGGCAGGCCAGAACCAGACCGCTCCTGAATTTAAGACTATTAGACATTTGCTTTGTATCTCCCTCTAAGCAATTATGGGCAAACCAAAGAGCTGATTACTGCTTGACCTCGGTAATTGAAGCGCGGTTCATCTTCATTTTTACCCCGGTTGCAATTTCAAGAGTCACAGTCGTCTCTTCGACTGCAGTAATTTTACCGTGGATACCACCGGCAGAAACAACAGTATCACCTGCTTTAAGACCGCCAACAAGCTCCTTCTGCTGCTTGGCTCGTTTCTGTTGCGGACGAATCAGCAAAAAATAAAAGATAGCAAACATCGCTACCAGCATAATAATTCCTTGATACTGACTTCCCTGTCCTTGGGCTGCTGCGCCCCCTGCCATTGCAAAAACTTCTGTTGCCATGAGAAATATACCTCCTTGAGAATGAGTTTTAGATAGAAAATGTCGCTAAAGCTGTATGCGTCAACGTATTAATTTAAAATTCTTTTTTGGTAAAACTCTCTGCGAAATTCAGAGAATCTTCCTTCTTCAAGTGCCTGCCTGATCCCAGCCATTAACTGCTGATAGTAATAAAGATTGTGGTGCGTGTTAAGTACCGATGCAAGAATTTCTTTACTGGTGTAAAGATGGCGCAAATAAGCACGGCTGTAATTCTGGCAAACATAACATCGACAATCAGGGTCCAGTGGTCGCTCATCATCACGATACTGCGCCTGCTTAATGCTGATTTTGCCAAACTGTGTAAACAACAGACCGTTACGGGCATTTCGCGTCGGCATAACACAATCGAACATATCACAGCCCCGTGCCACCCCTTCCAGCAAATTTTCCGGGGTGCCAACCCCCATCACATAGCGCGGACGATCAACCGGCAATAATGGTAGACTATACTCCATCATGTCATACATCAACGATGTTTCTTCACCAACCGATAATCCGCCAAGAGCATAACCCTCAAAACCGATCTCGCGCAGTTGTTCAACGCTCTGTTTGCGAAGATCCAGCTCCATCCCCCCCTGAACAATGCCAAACAGTGCAGATGACGATCCACCGGGAAGTATTTCACGACAGCGCTTTGCCCAACGTGCAGAGCGATTGGTCGACTCAATAACATAAGAACGTTCAGCCGGATGGGGAATGCATTCGTCAAAAACCATGACAATATCTGAGCCAAGGGCAAGCTGAATTTCTATTGACAGTTCCGGAGTCAGCATGTGCTTGCTGCCATCCACATGGGATTGAAACGCAGCACCCTCTTCTGTGATCTTACGTAAATCCCCAAGACTGAAAACCTGAAATCCACCACTGTCAGTCAGAATCGGTCGATCCCAATGCATGAATTTATGCAACCCGCCAAGGTGCTGAACCAGCTTGTGACCGGGTCGCAGATAAAGATGATAGGTATTGGCAAGAATAATCTGTGCCCCTATATCCTTCAACGCTTCCGGCAGAATCCCCTTAACTGTCGCCTGAGTACCAACCGGCATAAAAACAGGGGTCTCTATTTCACCGCGGGGTGTATGTATCCGTCCCCGTCGCGCCTGAGAGTCAGAATCCTGTTGTAAAAGAGCGTATTTGAAAGCAGACATGTTACATCCGTTTCATAAAATCAACATGCAGTCGCCATAACTGAAAAAACGAAACCGTTCAGCAACTGCCTGCCGATAAGCAGATAAAATAAAATCACGACCAGCAAAAGCTGAAACTAACATAAGTAATGTCGACTTAGGTAAGTGAAAGTTAGTAATTAAGGCATCGACAATTTTAAATCGGTATCCCGGATAAATAAAAATTTCACTCTCCCCAGTTCCTGATTGCAAAAAGCCATCGGTTGTTGCTGCAGTCTCAAGAGCCCTGGCACTGGTTGTTCCCAAAGCAAAAATTCGCCGACCTTCTTTATGCGCCGAATTAACGACATCAGCAGTTGCTCCAGGAATCGAATAAATTTCAGCGTGCATCTTATGCTGACAAATATTTTCGACACGGACAGGGAGAAAAGTTCCCAAGCCGACGTGCAGTGTCAAATTAACAATTTCAACACCTGCAGCAGTTAATTGCCGCAAAATGTCCGTGGTGAAATGCAACCCGGCGGTCGGTGCTGCTACAGCACCTTCTTCACTGGCAAAAACTGTCTGATAACGAGATCGGTCTTCTTGGCTGTCATCGCGTTTTATGTAAGGCGGTAACGGAAGATGACCAACCTTTTCAACCATCTGCATGAAGTCACCGGGGCAATGGAATCGAACCAAGCGGTATGGGGCATCCATTTCTTCCAAAACTTCTGCAGAAAACTCAGAGGTAAAATGAACAACGGTCCCAACCCGCAGTGGCTTGGAACTTTTCGTCAGACAAAGCCATTCATCGGCAGATGTTGCAACCGAAGCCTTGCGAACCAGAAAGATTTCAACCTTTCCCCCGGTCTGCTTTTGACCTAGTAGCCGAGCAGGAATGACTTTGGTATCATTGATAACCAGAACGTCACCAGGTTGAAAATATTCCAGGATATCGACAAATTGCTTTGGCTCCACTGTTCCCGATTTACGCTCCAGACACAACAGACGTGAGGCATCACGCCGTGCGGCAGGAACTTGCGCAATCAGCTCATCAGGGAGCATAAAATCAAAATCATTCAGCTGCATCAAAACATATCCAAATCAAGTCAAACAGCGACCTAGAAGATCATAGAAAGTTATCAATGTCAATTGCTTTCCGCTGTGACTGAAGAGCTCATTAAGCTGGGATTTAACAGTAATTTACGGCTTAATTGTTCATAGATAATTTCGGGCAAATATGGTGAATAGGTTGATCGTTATGGTCACATAATATTATTTACTTTCAAAAAACTCTCAACAAGTACCATAGTAAAGAGTTCGTGTTATTCTTGCAGCTAAGCTGTTTGTGTTTTTAACTTTCAAAGGAGGAACAAATGAGAACATGTTGGATTATGCTTTTCGTCTGCGGGCTTTTGGTTTCAGGCTGCGGCGAAAAAGAAACAACCACTGCAACTGAACCGACTCCGGCCCCCACTAAAAAATCAACAGCCGTTGAACAAGTCAAAAAATCGGCTAACGAAGTCGCCGCACAAACAACCAAAATGGTTGAAGCCGGCACAAAATTAGCCAAAGATGCCGGTGTTGCCGCAGAAGAAACAGTCAAAGAAGCCGTCGCGACGACTAAAGAAGGGCTGACGACTGCCGCTGAGACGACCAAGGATAAAGTCGCTGAAGTGGGAACACAGATAAAACAAGAAGGAACCGAGCTGATAAATAATTTGCAAACAAGTACTAACAACATCATAAAAGCCGCGGCCCCTGATGTTAAAATTCCAGAGACACTGGTGATCGAAAATAAAAATGGCAATGTCACCCTGCCCCACGCCCAACACGGAGAGCAATATGGTTGTTCTGCCTGCCATGCAGATGCTGCTCCCGGCCCATTTGAATTGGGAAAAGATAAAGCACATGCCATGTGCAAAGGGTGTCATAAAGAACAAGGTGGGCCTCTTAAATGCAGCGGTTGTCATAAAAAATAGCCGTTAAATCCATCCAGCCGCTTCGTTTCATGTGAAGCGGCTGTTTTCAAAAAAAGTGCAAACAGAACAAGCAGCTT
>JAZBPC010000003.1:0-2449 GCA_036351455.1 Desulfuromusa sp. | reverse complement strand
GGCAGCAGTTGGACCGACTTGAGGTCTCGTTCACCCTGAATCGTTTTATGGTGCGTGGCTTGGATTATTATAACCGCACCACCTTTGAGTTTTTGACAACAGATCTTGGCGCTCAGGCCGCAGTGGCGGCAGGCGGGCGCTATGACGGCCTGGTTGAGCAACTCGGTGGACCGAAAAACACTCCCGGCATCGGTTTTGCCATGGGAATGGAACGGCTCTTTCTCCTGATGCAGCAGCAGGAAGGGCAGCTGGAAGGGCAGGGCGGTGCGGATATTTTTATTGCCGCGCTCGGTGAGCAGGCTATAGAGTTCGCCGCGCTCCTTGTCCATCAGCTACGCAAGCTCGGCCTGCAAGCAGCTATAGACTACAGTAACCGCAGCCTCAAGGCCCAAATGAAGCAGGCAGGCCGTCTCAATGCGGGCTTTACCCTGATCATCGGCGAGCAGGAGTTGGAACAGGGCAGGGGGATTCTGCGGGATATGAATACCCAGGAGCAGAACGAATTTTCCCTTCAGGAAGGGGCAGATGCGTTAGCAGAGGTGATTGCCCCGGATAAGGATTGATCCTGAAACAATTATCAGCAGAAGAGCTAATAAGACGAGAGGAATAATATGGGTAAGCAAATTGAAAAACGGCGACGCGTCAGGGTAAAATTGAAAGGATACATTGCTGATGTTGCCGATGGATATTTTGTCTATGCCGGAATAGTGGAGGATGTGTCGTTAAGTGGCCTTCGGCTCAGTAAGCTGCCAGTAAAATTTTCCGTGGAAGGCAAAAAATATACTCTCGTGGTTTCTGGAGGGCCGGAGTTTCATTGCTATAAGCTGAAAGTCGTTCCACGCTGGCGGAACAAGGATGACATTTTATTGGTTGCAGGATTCAAGGTCGTTGAAGCACCTGAAGAATGGAGGGCGTTTGTGCGGAAAGTTCTCATATCTTCTTAAAAGCCCATATTGATAACTTGTTGATTTTCCTTACAGGAAGGGGCGTCGGAGTTGGCAGAGGTGATTACCGGGAGGTAGCGAGAATGCCGTATAGTGATTTTACCCTGAAAAAGGTCAAAGAGAGTTTTGGTATCAGCGTGGTAGAGGATCAGGAGCTGTATTCCTCTGTCGATGCTATCGATATAAGCAAGTATCTGCCAGAAACGCTGAAATATAATGTACCCTTGGCCTTGGCCGTTGGAACGGAAAAAGTTCGTTCTGAGTTGATTATTGCAAATATGTTACTGGAAGTACGGCGCATCTTGCATGATCAGGTCAGCTTTTTTTCTGGAGTGCGTCTGGATATTGATAAGCAGCGCGATCTGAACGGATTCTGCGATTTTGTTATCAGTAAATCGCCGGAGCAGTATTATCTGAATGCGCCAGTTGTCGCTATTGTTGAAGCGAAGAATGAAAACATTGGCAGCGGCTTGGGTCAGTGCATTGCTGAAATGTATGCTTCCCGTCTGTTTAATGAGCAGGAGGGGGTCGTGGATCTGGCAAAGATTTACGGTGCGGTGACAACAGGAAATGCGTGGAAATTTTTGAAGTATGAGGGCGGAATTGCATATATTGATGTGCCGGAATATCATATTACTGATCCGGGTAAGATTGTTGGGATTTTGGTGGCTATGGTTAATCAGGAGGCATGATGACGACCAGTGACAGGTTTCTTCAATGATTAGTCAATTCGAACTATTTTTATTAAAACGACTTATCCGTCACTCGTGTCCTGATCAGATTCCAGTGTGTGGATCAGAGAGAAAAGGGATTAAATGTTACCGTGTTTATTTGAAAAACGGTGCGGGAAAATACTTGTTGTATGTTGAAAAGATAAACAGTAAAGGAATTTCCGGCACATATTGGAATGATCAGAATTCAAAGAGTTTTCCGGCCTCTGTGCCGTTCAGTTGCATGAGCGATGTGTCAATAGAGATACAAAGACTTATTGATCATTGGGAGTTTATATATCAAAGTATTTTAAAATGTGCTCTTTATGATTGGACATACTTCAATAGAATTGAAATTATTATAGATACTATTGGTCAATTTTTCTTTAACCGGAGAGACTTCGCACTAAAAGAAAGGACGAAAGTACTGAAGCTGCTGGTCGAGAAATATTTGGAAAATCCAAATGCTACATTCGGTGAAGTTGATCTTGTTGAAATCCTTCATGGTCGCAGATGGGTTTATCACCCGAATAGCTGGGGATTACAGGGAAAAGCAGGTCTCTTGTTGGAGTCGTTTCGGGAATCTGGAGAACTCGAATTTATTGAAAATAGCCCACCTTCTGTTTTTGCTAGATATAAATTAACGGGCAAGGCATTGACCACTCTTGAAACTTATGAACGAGGGGCAATTCGTCATGAGCAAATAATTTCACAGTCACGACATATGAAATGGCTCACTTTTGCCTTAATTGTTGTTGGTATTATTCAGGCAGCTGTAGCTTATTTCAAATAGAT
>JAZBPC010000002.1:0-7063 GCA_036351455.1 Desulfuromusa sp. | reverse complement strand
TGGACCACCAATTTTGTGTCCAACCGCTGCCAAGGGGAAATCAATGAAAAATTTCTGCGCACCACATTTTTCCAGGAACGCTCCGAACAGAACAAAAAGAATTATATATGTTGCAAGAACGTTAGCCATAATACCAAAGATGCCATCACTCTTATAGAATATTGAAACACAGAGTTCCGGAAAAGGTGCCCCGGCATGAGAGAAGAGTTCGGGCATAATATCGCCGTAAACCACATAGGCCAACATGGCAACACCAATAATGACAAAGACGTTACCGACCACTCTCCTTGCCAACTCAATACTGATGAGTACGCCAACGATAGCAATGTACATATCTGTTGTTGTTTCAGCCCCGGTCCGGTAATTGATGGCTTCAAAATTAAATATCCAATAAGAGATGGTCGTAACCGAAGCAACAATCAAGACATAGTCGACAATGCGCATCAGTGTTGATTTACTCTTGTAGAGCAGAAAGACCAGAATGTACGTGATGATGACGTAAATACCCCGGTGAAACTGGGTTGATGCCGGAGAGATTACAGCGGCATAGGAGTAGAACAGCAGCAGGAACAGAGCACAGATGTCAAACACGATTTGTTCGATGCGATTTAATTCGTTGTACACAGGGGACCTCGGTTCAGTTGAAGATTATTGTTGCTAACTGGGGAACAGGGAATAACGTACAAAACTGGATATGCTATCTTATTCATTATTCTCTGTTCCTGAGCGTAAAATCGTCAATTAGTGTAAAAATCAAGCCAGGGGCAGGGCCCCTGGCTTGATTTTTTGCAGCAATGAGGGATTAGAGAACCCCTTTTTCTTTCCAGAACTTAATTGCTCCTGGATGCATTGGGGTGACGATACCGTCAGCACCTTTTGCAACAGACATAGCTTTGAAGGTTTTTTTCTGCGAAACCATGTGGGCAAGGCCTTCTTCGGTGTAGATTGCAGAGAGTAGCTGATAAACGACGTCATCAGACACGTCTTTGTTGGCGACCCAAAGAGCTGAATCCTGGAAGGATGGAGTGTCAACATCTACACCTTTGTAGGTGCCTGCTGGAACTTTAAGCTTGGAGAAATAAGGGTACTTTTTGAAGAAACCAGTAGCTTCAGCGTCAGCACCCAGGTCAATCATTTCAATATCGTTGGTTTGGGCGGCCATGATCACAGCACCTGAAGGGAAAGCGGTGAAGAGCCAGAAGGCATCAAGTTGATTGTTCCCAAAAGCAGCCGCGGCATCGTTGTAACCCATGGCGTTACGCTCAATTTTGTCCCAAACACCCATGTGGTTGAAGAACAGTTCGCAGTTAGCAAATGCACCGGAGCCCGCATTGCCGACGCCAACTTTCTTACCGACCAGATCTTTGGTCGACTTGATACCGGAACCTGCACGGACAATCAGCTGAGCTGGTGCGCCATAGAGGAAGGAAACTGCACGAACGTTCTCGTATTTCTTGGTGTCGTTCTTCATCATGCCGTTAGCACCAAGATAAACGTGGCCGGAGTAGACAACACCAAAATCCATTCTTCCGGAGTCAACTTTGCGAAGATTCTCAACTGAGCCTGCCGAGGACTGAGCTTTGACTGAAAAATCCATAGCTTTGACTGGCCCATAGACCTGAATAGCATTGGCAACGACCTGGAAGGTGCCACCAGCTGGACCTCCGCCAAAAACGATACGATCCTTTGCGAAAGCGGGAACACTGAAGGCAACGGTTGCTACAATAAGTAGCGTTAAAATTTTAACAACTTGTTTCATCTTTACTCTCTCCT
The DNA here is from genome assembly GCA_036351455.1 of Desulfuromusa sp. Lineage (GTDB taxonomy): Bacteria > Desulfobacterota > Desulfuromonadia > Desulfuromonadales > Geopsychrobacteraceae > Desulfuromusa. Next base: position 5,290 of record JAZBPC010000002.1, on the reverse strand, counting down.
TTGTGCGGGTTATTGAACTATGGTGCTTTAAAGCAGGTCCGACTGATTTTTTGTCGCGACTGAAACCAGAAAAATAACATAGTGCTATTTTGTGTATTTTGAAATTATAAGTAGATTATATAACCTAATTTAGAAGTGAAAGAAATACTCAATTTTAAAAAATGGCTGACTTTACTCTGGGCCTATTATCCTATGTTGCTGTAATAATTATGTCATTTTTAAAAATATGTTTGTTTTATTCATATGTGTATTCAATAACGATGTACTAAAGTTTATAATTGTCAATGAAAAATCGCCCTAAATTGTTATTCGTTCAATGAAGTAGACGGCTACTGATAATGCTTATGCGTGCGGGTATTGCAGGTAGCTTGACGTGGATTTGGTGGATTAATGTTTGCTTTGTTGCCTACCTTGACAGGGAGAGCAGTTTGGCCGATAAGCATTGTTTGCAATTTTTAAGACGAACAAGAAAGGACCATTTCGATTTTGAAAAGAACTTTTAGGTCTCCAGCTAAAATCAATCTTTGTCTGCATGTTTTGGGTCGCCTTGATAGTGGTTTTCATGCGCTTGCTATGGCGATGCAAAGAGTCGACCTTTACGATACGGTGCATATCAAACTCACTGGCGGGGTCGGCATTAAAGTGGAGTGCTCAGAGGTTGAGTTGCCAGAAGGGGATGAGAATATAGCGGCTAAGGCTGCCCGAGCACTACTGAGCCTAACAGGTTTGGAAGCTGGGGTTGATATCCGTATAGAAAAACGGATACCAGTTGCCGCAGGGCTGGGTGGTGGATCTTCTAATGCTGCAACAGTACTGCTTGGCTTGAATGAAATGCTAGGCAAAAAGATTGGCATGGCTAAGCTGATGCAGTTGGGTGGAGAGCTGGGTGCAGATGTCCCTTTTTTTATTTTTCAGAAACCTGCTTGGGCGACTGGAACGGGGACAACTCTTGAACCTCTTCCGGTTTTACCGAAGGTTGCTTACCTGTTGATAAATCCAGGGATAACAGTCTCGACCGCTGATGTTTACCGAAGTTTACAGTTGACAAAAGGGGGGGAACTGGCTAACCTTCCGAGGTTTTCTGTAAAGACTAAAGACGATCTTTGCGATGCGCTATACAACGACTTAGAGTCGGTCACTTTGCCGCGGTTTCCTGTTATTGCTGAAATCAAGCAACGGTTACTTGCGGAGGGAGCTCTTGGAGCTTTGATGTCAGGAAGTGGTGCAACTGTTTTTGGGGTCTTTGGAGACTTTGCAGCAGCTAGCAGGGCCGCTAAGGTTCTGGCCGCTGAAAAAAAATGGCTGGTGTTCCCTGTTCGTCCTGTTTAGATGAATCTGAATTACAGGTTGACAGCAGAAAGTAACTTGGGTAAAACCTGCCGGTTCTTTATTTGATAAAAACTTTAACTCTAATTGATTAAGAGTTTTGATGGGGCGTCGCCAAGCGGTAAGGCACTGGATTTTGATTCCAGCATTCCCAGGTTCGATCCCTGGCGCCCCAGCCATAAAATAAAGCAGTGGTCTCTTTCAGGGATCGAAACGGAGCGAGCGCTGACTTAATGTCAGAAAAGCGGACAGGAGGTCCGCGTCAGCGAGAGCAGGTGAGCCGACGCAGGAACCGACGGGATGTCGGTGACGAAGTGGGCGATCCCTGGCGCCCCAGCCATAAAATAAAGCAGTGGTCTCTTTCAGGGATCGAAGCGGAACCAATGTTGATTCATTAGTTGCATCAGCGCGTAGAAATCTGCAAATGGGTTGGTTGAGTTGTGCAGCTGGCATAATTCAGCCATTTTGCGTTCTTCCAGCCAGAAAAGGTATATGACCCGTGGGGATGATTAAAATTTTTGCCGGCAACTCGAATCAGCCATTGGCCCGCGATCTTTGTCAGCATCTTAATGTCACTCTAGGAGATGCCAAGGTCAGAACTTTTTCAGACGGTGAAGTTTTGGTCGAAATCGGTGAAAACGTCCGTGGTCGTGATGTTTACGTTGTGCAATCGACCTCTTCGCCGGCTAATGATAACCTGATGGAACTTCTGGTTATGGTTGATGCTCTTAAGCGGGCGTCGGCAGCAAGAATAAACGCTGTGGTTCCCTATTTTGGGTATGCTCGGCAAGATCGCAAGGTGGCACCGCGAGCTCCTATTACAGCTAAGCTTGTTGCTGATTTAATGTCTGTGGCTGGAATAGATCGTTTGTTGACTATGGATTTGCATGCTGGTCAGATTCAGGGGTTTTTTGATATTCCCGTTGATCATCTTTATGCTGCACCGGTGATGCTTGATGAAATTCGTCGAGAAAATATTACTGACTTAATCGTTGTTTCACCTGATGCTGGCGGGACCGAACGTGCTCGTGCTTTTGCCAAGCGCCTAGACGCTGGACTGGCAATTATCGACAAGCGCCGTAGTGGACCGAATGTTGCTGAAGTTATGCATATTATCGGTGATGTTGAAGGCAAAAACTGTGTCATTATTGACGATATGATTGATACCGCTGGCACTCTTTGCGCTGCGGCTACAGCACTTCAGAATCAAGGTGCTACAGATATTTATGCTTGTGCTACTCATGGTGTGCTTTCAGGCCCCGCCTTGCAACGGATCACTGATAGTCCACTGAAAAAAGTTTTTATTACTGATACGATACCTACACACGAGAAACAGAATCAGTGTGCTACCTTGCAGAGTCTCTCGGTTAGTCACCTGTTGGCGGAAGCTATTCGCCGGACTCATAATGCTGAATCGGTCAGCTCACTGTTTGTATAAAAATAGTTACCTTATTAACGGAGGACAGATAGATGGATCAAGCGGAATTAAATGTTGAAATTCGTGAAAAAAGTGGCAAAGGTGTTGCGCGGAAGCTGCGAGCTGCCGGGAAATTACCAGCAGTTGTTTACGGCAAAGATCTTGAGCCAACAACGATAGTTGTTGATCCCAAGGAATTGGAGGCTGCTATCTCCGGTGAAGCTGGTGCCAATACCCTGATAACATTGAAGGGAGCGACGGAGCTTGCTGGTAAAGTTGTTATCTTGAAAGATGCTGACATCCATCCATTGCGCCGTGATATGATTTGTGCCGATTTTCATGCGATTAACCTCACTGAAAAGGCTTTATTCATGGTGCCGGTCAATATCGTCGGAACAGCTATTGGTCAGAAAGAAGGTGGTACTCTGCAGTTGGTGCGGAATGAGTTGGAAGTGCATTGTCTGCCAACACAGGTTCCACAAGCAATCGATATCGATGTTACTGCCCTTGAAATTGGAGATACTGTCCACATTGAAGAGGTTGTGGCTCCAGAAGGTGTTGAACTTGTCCATGAAGTTAACTTCACAGTTATGACCTTAAGCATAGTTAAGGAAGAGGTTGAGGTTAGCGAAGATGAAGATCTGGAAGCTGCTGAAGGGGTTGTCGCTGAAAGTGACGAAGCTGCAGCTGAATAAAACTCTGCGACTGGATTTGGCGTGAAGCTACTGGTTGGGCTTGGGAACCCGGGCGATAAATATGCTGCAACGAGACACAATATCGGTTTTCTGGTAGCAGAGCAGTTGGCCCAACGTCAGCAAATAGCGTTGAAGAAAAAAGGGTATCAGGGCCATTACGGGGTTGGCAGGATTGCAAACTGTGAAGCCACAATCCTTTTACCTCAGACATTTATGAATTGTAGCGGCTCAAGTGTGAATGCTGCCTATCGATCCCTCGGAATAGAACCGGGGGATTTGATTATCATCCATGATGATTTAGATCTTCCTTTCGGACGCTTACGGGTCAAAGCCGAAGGAGGGCATGGTGGTCACAATGGCTTGAGAGACATAATCGCAATTTTGGGGTGTAGAGACTTTGTTCGTTTGCGGGTTGGGATTGGGCGACCAGAACGTGGGGATGTGACCGGTCATGTGCTCAGCCAGTTTGCGACAAATGAAAAACAACTGCTTCCCCAGTTGCTTGATACTGCCGCCGATGCTGTTGAAAAGATAGTCTCAAGTGGAATCACCGAAGCAATGAACTCTTTTAATAATTACAATCTGCTAGATTAATATTAACACAAACTCAGAGAGGTGAAGAATCAATGCAACTGCAAATGTGGGCTCCTATCTTGGGAGTAATTGGATTTGTAATCGCAATTGTGCTCTACAATGTTGTTAAGGCACAACCGGTTGGAAATGAAAAAATGCGTGAGATTTCTGATGATATCCATGCTGGAGCGATGGCTTTTCTTGGACGCGAGTACCGGGTATTAGCGATCTTCATTGTTGTCGTGTTTGTTTTGATTGCGATAGCTATGACTTTCCAGACCGCACTCGCTTTTCTGGGTGGAGCAGCCTGTTCCATGACCTGTGGTTTCATTGGTATGAAAGCCGCAACCCGTGCAAATGTTCGAACCTGTGAAGCGGCCAGAGCACATGGCCAAGCTAAGGCCTTAGAAGTCTCATTTAACGGTGGAGCCGTTATGGGGCTGGCTGTTGCATCTATGGGTTTGGTTGGGGTTGGTATCGCTTATATTTTCTTTGGTGGTGATCCTGAAACAGCTAAGTATATTAATGGTTTTGCTATGGGTGCTTCCTCCATAGCCCTGTTTGCTCGTGTCGGCGGTGGTATTTATACCAAAGCTGCCGATGTTGGTGCTGACCTGGTTGGTAAGGTTGAGGCTGGGATTCCTGAAGATGATCCACGTAATCCTGGCGTTATTGCTGACAATGTTGGTGACTGTGTTGGTGATACTGCCGGAATGGGTGCCGATATCTTTGAATCATATGTCGGTTCAATTATTGCGACCATAGCAATTGCTGCTGCAGCCAGCCCTGAATTGTTGGCCAAGCTGGGTGTTGGCGCCGATGTTAAAGCCAGTACCATGTTGCTGCCTTTGGCTTTAGCCATGATTGGGTTGTTATTTTCCTTCCTGGGAATTGGTTCGATGAAAGTTCTCAAGGGGATGGATCCTGCCAAGGCATTGCACTATACAACTTTTGTTGCAGCCGGTGGTTTCTTGATTGCTGCTTTTGTTTATATTCAGTTCGCTGGTTTGAACACTGGAATTTTCTGGGCAATTTTAGCTGGTACCCTGGCCGGTATTGCCATCGGTCAAATCACTGAATATTACACTGCTCATGGTCCGGTCGTCAGAATTGCTGAAGCGAGTAAAACGGGTCCAGCAACCAATATCATTCATGGTTTAGCTGTTGGTCTCGAATCAACTGCTCTCCCTATTCTTATTATTTGTATCAGTATCTTTGTTGCCAATTACTGTGCCGGTCTCTACGGTATTGGTATTGCGGCTGTTGGTATGTTGGCAAC
>JAZBPC010000001.1:0-12190 GCA_036351455.1 Desulfuromusa sp. | reverse complement strand
CTTGTGGAGCAGACTTCTGGATTGAAACGCTGCGAAGGTAAAGCTGAAACCAAGAATAATAACCAAAATTAAGATCAGGACCCCTCCGATCTTGCTTTGAATGCTGTTAAATTTCATTTCGGCCTCTTGAGAAGGGAAAAACGCTGTTAGAATATTTGAAAAGTATAATGTTGAGCAGCATACTAACAAATGAGCAGCATAATGGCAATAGTTTAATTTGCCTATATTAATCTCAAGATATGAATATATTGAGGGATGGATCAACTTCAGGTTGATTTTTTGCGTGATTTATTTCTTCTGGGGTGTTGGTTTTTTTGGAAGGGAGTTGAAGGTTTCTGGATAGCGGTTGTCCAGTTTTCAACAAGAGGTATGAATTCAGGCCGTACTTGTGCCCAGAGGGAGAAGAGTTCGAGAGCTTGTGGTGTCAGAGGGTGTTGTAAAAAACGGTTTTCAGCTCTGAAGCCCCGTCCGCGAGCGAGTCGAAAACAGCCGATCAATAGTTCACGCGCTTGATGACGGATGCCACTGGCAATACTGAAATAGCGGCAATGGGGAACAATGATCTCGTTTGCGTGTTGCAAAGCTGCGGTCATGTTATTTTTCTCTGCCGTTGAGACTCTGTCCATGAACAGTCGCAGGTAGAGTGCTGCAATGGCGAAGCTCTCTTCAATAGGAATACCCGCTGCGGTTCTTTGATCAAGTTTTGCCAACAGGGCAATGCTTTCATCTGTGCCGGGATAGCCTGCCAGCAGGTGGGGCAACATTCCCAGTTCACGGCACTGCTTCAATACGGGCCCGGAGATTTTGTGACGGAATAATTCTATAATCTCTTCACGAACCCTTGCCGGCGCTGCTGTGGCCAGTAGCTCTTTATGTTTCTCAATGGCCTGGTATGTATTTTCTTCGAGGGTGAATCCGAGCCGGACGGAAAATTCTATGGCACGCAGCATGCGAACTGGATCTTCGACAAAACGGATCATTGGATCACCGATAACTCTCAGCCTTTTTTGTTCCAGATCTTCGAGACCTCCCAGAAAGTCAATCACAGAAAAATCTGCAATATTGTAGAATAAAGCGTTAATTGTGAAATCGCGTCGTGCTGCATCTTCAGCAGGAGAACCAAAAACATTCTGGACGAAATGGAAGTGGTCATCTTGATTCTCGGGAAGCTCCTGTTGCTCAGGTTGGCGGCGAAATGTTGCAACCTCAATCAACTTGTTGCCTGAAAAACGGATATGTGCCAGACGAAAGCGACGGCCAACCAGAAAGCAGTTCCGGAACAACTTGCGTATCTGGCTGGGGGTTGCATCGGTGCCAATATCGAAATCTTTTGGCTGGCGCCCAAGTAATAAATCACGAACACTTCCCCCAACCAGATAGGCTTTGAATCCATGCCGATGGAGGCGATTGAGGACTTTGAGGCTGTCTGTGTCGATTTGTTTTCTGGATATACAATGTTGACTGCGGGGGAGAATGACGGGTTCGTTGGTATTCATGATTTCTCAAGGGAACAGGGTTAAAATCAACCGGACTATAGCAGGTTATGCATAGGCAATGAAGGCTTTTTCCTGTACCCTTATGAACTTACCAAGAGGATTTTGATGTGAAAAATGAACAATACAATTTACTCGTTATTCTGGGTGCAACCGCGGGAGGAAAAACCGGCCTGGCGGTTCAGGCAGCGAGACGCTTCTCCGGCGAAATAATTTCTGCAGATTCACGACAAGTCTATCAAGGGATGGATCTGGGGACAGGGAAGGATCTGCAGGAGTATGGCGATGTTCCGTACCATCTGATTGATATTGCTGAACCGGGAAGCGAGTACAACGTTTTCCAGTTTCAAAAAGATTGTTTCGATACCATTGAATCCATCTGGCAGAGGCAAAAACTACCAATTATCTGTGGCGGTACCGGAATGTATCTTGATGCGGTTCTGAGGGGCTATCGTCTGGTTTCTGTCCCTCCGAATCAGCAATTGCGAGATGAGCTGGAACTCTGCAGTGATAATGCTTTGCGGCAAGAATTATTGCAACTTAAGCCGGAGCAGCATAATAGAACCAATATGGATGATCGAGAACGGTTGATCCGGGCCATAGAAATTGCTGTTGGTGAAAAATCTGCCGCCAAAGATTTACCCCCTTTACCGCAGATTTCTCCCTTGGTCTTCGGGATCAAGTGGCCACGTGAAATTTTGCGTAAAAGAATAGCAATCCGGTTAAGGGAGCGTTTTGAAGCAGGAATGATTGAAGAAGTGCAGCAATTACATGCTGCAGGGGTTCCTTGGGAGAAGTTGGAATTTTATGGTTTGGAATATCGGCTTATTGCTCAATACCTGCAAGGGCAGTTGAATCGCAACGATATGGGGCAGAAGCTGCGCAGTGCTATCGGGCAGTTTGCCAAACGGCAGGATACTTTTTTCCGGCGGATGGAAAAGAATGGCGTGGAGATTTGTTGGTTGAATGGAGAAGGAGATGTTTTTGTTGAATTGTGTCAAATCCTTGAAAATAAAAGATTTTACTGAGTCTTTTCAGTCGTATCTCTCAATATTTTGAATATACAGCCTTCCAGGTGTTTTCTTGAACAAGCAGATAAAAAAATATTTGATTACACGCGCTATCACTGAACCCTGGACAATCAAAGGGAATCAAAGAGATGACTTTGCTGCTGTCATAGTGATTCCGGTTTTAGCCGAAAGAGATACTCTTTCAGCAACGCTGCAGAAGATTTGCCTGAATCCGTGTAATGACCTGGCGCAGACCTTGGTGCTGATCGTTGTTAATAATCGTGTCAATCCTGCTGCAGATCAAATGACTGATAATCAGAAAACCCTTCATTGGTTGCAGTCAAATCCCTACCCTCAGCTCAATCTTGGTTGGGTTGACGCGAGTTCTTCAGGATTGGAACTGCCTGATAGAGATGGAGTTGGTCTCGCGCGGAAAATTGGTTTTGACTTGAGTTTGCAACGACTCGACTGGAAGGTCGATCCTCTGCTGATTTCATTGGATGCTGATACCCTCACCGATAGCCAATATCTGTCTACAATCTTTGCTTATTTTATGACCAATAAAAAAGGGGGGGCGGTCATTCCCTTCCGGCACCAATCTGGTTCATCTCAACAGCAGGAGTTCGCCATCCGCCACTACGAACTTTATCTGCGTAGCTACCTTTTTGGTCTACAACTGGCGGGGTCACCTTATGCGTATCACAGCATTGGCAGTGCGTTTGCCTGTTTGGCAAAAGATTATATTAAAGCCGGAGGGATGAATCGGCGTTGTGGTGGGGAAGATTTTTACTTTCTTCAGCAACTGAAGAAAACTTCTGCCGTGGGAATGGTCCACGGAACAGTTGTCCATCCGTCCCCCCGATTTTCAGACCGGGTTCCGTTCGGGACTGGAAAGGCCGTACAGGAACAGGTGGAGACGGGGAAAGATTTGTTCCATTTTGTCCCTGCTTGCGGTTTCCGGATTTTACAGCAATGGTTGCGATTAGTGTCTTGTCAGTTAGACCGGTCAGCTGTTCAAATCATACAGCAAGCGCTGCTGATTTCACCCGCCCTGCATAAATTTCTAATGGAGCTGAATTTTATTTCTATCTGGGAAAAATTACAAAATAATCACTCTTCATCGGCACAGAGACAGAAGGCTTTTGACAATTGGTTTGACGCCTTGCGGACACGACAGTTGTTAGTTCGTATAGAGGAGAGTTCAGAGACTTCCCCGCAACAGAATATTGAACAACTGATGAGTTGGGGGGGGTATGCCGGGCTTAAAAAAGAGACGGAACAGTTAAAGGTATTAGAGCAGTTGCAGGGTGTTGATCATGAAGAAAAGGGGAGAGGGCAGGGTGACATGTCCTTGGATACAGATGAAAAACCTATAAATGACTTTCTTTGCGTTCTTCATAGTTCTTTCTGTCTAAACAGACAGAAAGAACTATGAAGGTTTAAGCACTAAAGGTGCGTGATCCAGTTGTGGTTATCGGGCTGCTTGCCATATTGAATAGCTGTCAATTTATTGTAGAGTTCCATGGTGAGCTTCCCCGGTTGACCATCACCCAGTTGAACACAGTTATTTTTATAGCAGAAAGAACCAACGGGAGAGATGACCACTGCGGTGCCCGCACCAAAGGCTTCTTGTAGACGACCGTTGCTAGTCCCTTCGATGATTTCATCGACACTTAAAGCACGCTCCTCAATTTCGTACCCCATCTCTTTGACCAGAGTGAGAACTGAGCGGCGAGTGATTCCATCCAATACCGTGCCGCGCAGAGGAGAGGTAACGATTTTTCCATCATAGAGGAAAAGCATGTTCATACTGCCGACCTCTTCAACAAAGCGCTTTTCTTTGGCATCCAGCCAGAGAACCTGGTCATAGCCGTTTTCTGCCGCCTCTCTGGCAGCATAAAGGCTGGCGGCGTAGTTGCCACCGGTTTTGGCTTCGCCCGTTCCCCCTTCGGTGGCACGGACATAAAAATCGGAGATCCAGATTTTGACCGGAGCAATACCCCCTTTGTAATAGGGGCCAACCGGACTGAGAATAACGTAGCAAAGGTATTGATTGGCTGGACGAACTCCCAGCATGGGTTCAGTGGCTATCATGGTTGGACGAACGTAGAGGCTGGTTCCTTCACTGTGAGGGACCCAGTCCGCTTCCAGGCGGATCAGTTCCAGCATGGCCTCAAGAAAGAACTTTTCATCAACTTCCGGCATGCACATCCGTTTTGCACTGCGGTTAAAACGGGTCACATTGTCAGCGGGACGGAACATGGAAAGGCTGCCGTCAGGGCGGCGGAAAACCTTAAGCCCTTCGAAAATCTCCTGAGAATAGTGAAAAACCATAGCTGCAGGGTCAAGGGAGATGGGGCCGTAAGGTTGGATGCGTGCAGAATGCCAGCCACGATTGCTATCGTATTCCATGATGAGCATCCGGTCGGTATATTGCTTGCCAAAGACCAACTGATTTTCATCTTCAATTTTTGCTTTTGGGGCCGTCACAGGTAGAATTTGTAAGTCCATAATAGTTTTCTCCAGCGGTGAGAAATTAAGAAGACATTTTTTATCACAGCATTGTCTAAGCTGCAACAATATCTCTCCGCCAAGCTTGTTTCAAGGACCCTTTTTCAGTATTGTTGACTGAACTATTGCTATTCACAATATGATGAAGCAAATCCAACTATCTCGGTGCGGAGAAAACAATAGACAATGGAAACAGTAGAATTAAAATATGGCACGACCTCATTTGTTTGTGGTCTGCCTAAAGCAAGAGTTCTGCAACCAGCACAACTGCCGAAACCACGGGCCGCTGAAGAGCTCATTCGCGAATCGTTAGCAAAACCTTTTGGCACGTCTACTCTCAGAGGAATGATGCAGCCGGGCGAGAAAGTTGCGATTGTGACTTCAGATATTACCCGCTACAGTGGCAGTGAAATTTATCTGCCGATTCTGATTGACGAATTGAATGCGATTGGAATTCCTGATGCTGATATCGAGATTATTATTGCATTAGGAATTCATCGCAAGCAGACGAGTGAGGAACATCGTAAGATCGTTGGTCCTGTTTATGGTCGTATTGCCGTTTATGACCATGAATGCGATGATTCAGCTGAGTTGGTTGATCTTGGTGTTACCGATTCGGGGATTCCGGTGCAGATTAATCGCCGGGTGGTTGCCGCTGATCGGGTGATCGTTACGGGAACCATCGGCTTTCACTATTTTGCCGGTTTTGGTGGTGGGCGTAAAGGGTTAGTGCCGGGGGTTGCCAGTCGTGAAACTTGCATGGCCAGCCACTTTGCTGTTTTCAATCCGCCAGAGGTCGGGGGGAAACACCCAAAAGCTGTGACAGGGGTTCTGGATGGAAATCCGGTTCATCAGAATCTGCTTCAAGCTGCCCGGTTGGTTAAACCCGATTTCTTGCTGAACACGGTTTTGTCTCCGCAAAAAGAGATTCTGGGGGTGTTCTGTGGCGATCTGGAACTGGCTCATCTTGAGGGATGTAAGATGGTGCGGGAACTGTTTCAGATGCCACTGGAACAACCTTTTGATCTGGCGGTTATTTCCTGTGGCGGAGAGCCTAAGGACATCAATTTTATACAGGCACAGAAAGCTCTCGATTATGGCTGTCAGGCTCTTAAAGAGGGAGGGACGATTATTTTTCTTGCGGCTTGCCGTGATGGCTTTGGCTACCCCACGTTTTTTGATTGGTTCCGCTATCAGGATCTTGATGAATTTGAAGCCGCTTTGCGTAAAGATTACCAAATCAATGGGCAAACTGCCCATGCAACTTTGTCAAAAGCACGTCGGTTTCGAGTGATTCTGGTGAGTGAACTCAATGACGAGCAAACCCGAAAAATGGGGATGGAAAAAGCGAATGATTTGGATAGTGCACTGGATCTGGTGATGCCGAAACTTGCGGCAGATGCTGAGATTGTGGTGATCCCGGATGGTGGGATGGTTGTACCGGTGATCGCTTCTTAATGGAAATTGAGTGAGAAAGCCAGAATATAGACGCTGCCTCCAAGACGCCAAGTCCGCCAAGATCAAAGGCCTTTTAACGGAGAGGCGCTGAGGGGGAGAGGAAAAATTCAACCTTAATGTCAGTCACCAAGGTCAAAGGCGGTTTAAGGTTTAAACCCCAAAAAAGATGTTGTTTCTCTTGGTGCTCTTTGTGTCTTGGTGGCTATATTTGTAGTTCAAGATTTTCTCTGCGTTCTCAGCGACTCTCCGTCTCTGCGTTAAAGATTTCTCAAAAGGACAATAGCTATGCCAACAAAAGAAGATGTTATCCAGCATGTCATTGAAACGGGTTCTTTGCCCACCCTGTCGACTGTTGCATCGACACTGATAAATATCACCGGCAAGGAAGAAACGACGATCTATGATATTTCCAAGTTGATTGCCCAGGATGTTTCGCTATCGACTAAAATTTTAAAGGTGGTGAACTCTTCTTTTTACAATTTTCCCAACGAAGTTGGAACGATTCAGCAGGCCGTTGCGATCCTTGGAACCAATGCCGTGCGGAGTCTGGTGTTATCCTTCTCTTTTTTGAATATGGAACGCCCAAAACATGGCGCGGGGTTTAATTATGGACGCTTCTGGGAAGAGTCTCTTGCGGCGGCGGTTGCTTCCAAATTGATTATGGCCAAAGTTTCCGACCATGACCCGGAAGAAGCCTTTACTGTCAGTTTGTTGCAGAACCTTGGTAAATTAATCCTCGCCTGTGCTTACCGTGACACCTATGACCAACTGTTGGAAGAAGCTGCAGGTAGTGAAAAACGGCTGATTGAGTTGGAAAACGAGCGACTTGGAGCCAATCATGCTGATATTGGCGGTGAAGCTGCACAAAGATGGAACTTCCCTGATAGCCTGGCTGTTCCCATTATCTATCATCATGATCCAGACAGCTATACTGGAGACAACACCGAAATAAAAACAGAGATTCAGGTGGTGCATCTGGCTGCTTTGCTGGCTAATATTATGTATTCCGGCAATCCGATTGATTACCACGCCCCATTTCGTGAGCGCGCACAAAAAATGTTTAGGCTTGATACCGCCAGTATTGATGAAATACTAGAAAAAGCGAATGGGGAAGTTGCAAAGGCCGCGCAATATTTTGGCTTGAATATCGAAGGAACAGCTTCTATTCCCGAAATTTTGCAGCAGGCTAACATTGAACTCAGCCTGCTGAATATGAGTTATGAACAGATCAACCGGGAACTGGTTCATTCAAAGATGCAATTGGAGAAATTAACCGCTGAGTTAGAAGAGAAAAATACTTATCTTGAAGGAATTGCTAATCTGGATGGCCTGACACAAATTTATAATCATCGTTATTTTCAGGAGTCTCTGGACAAGGAGATGAACAGGTCGATTCGGCAGGAAAATGAGATGAGTCTGGTCTTGGCAGATATTGATAACTTTAAAAAATTTAACGATTTTTATGGTCACCAGGCCGGAGATTATGTGCTAAGAGAGGTTGCCAGTCTCTGTAGTGGAGTGATCAGAGAGTATGACCTCATCGCTCGATATGGAGGGGAAGAGTTTGTTTTTATCCTGCCTGAAACCGGACAGGCAGATGCTTTGATTGTTGCCGAAAAAATCCGTGTTGCTGTTGAACAACACCCTTTCAGTTATGAGGGCGACGATTACCGGGTCACCAGCAGTTTTGGTGTTTCTGTTTTTAACGGTACCGGGAAACCAACGAAAAAAACTGAGCTGATTGATCAAGCCGATAAAGCATTGTACCTGGCCAAGAAGAAAGGGCGTAATCGTGTTGAAGCCTTTGTAGAGAAGAGCGGCTGGTTCGGTAAATCAAAGTAGACTTATTTGGTTGTATATTCGATAATGAAGACAATCATTAACTATAAGGAAAATCAAAAGCCTTAACGCAGAGTCGGAGAGAAGCAGAGAAAGTCAAAAACTGACTTTTTGACTTTAAACCCAAGGAATGCTTTTCTCTGCGGTTTCCGCGTCTCTCCGTTAAGAGGCTCTTCGTAGTATCTTTGTGGTCTACGGAGTTGGCATTTGGTTTTGTTTGAATATAAAGGAAATTGACTCATGCTTGACAAAAATATCATCGCAACCCTGCAGCAGATAAGCGGTAAAGAACAGGTTCTGACGGATAAGGCTGATTTGATCTGTTACTCCTATGATGCTACTCAGAAACAATATCTTCCTGATGTTGTTGTTCATCCGGGCAGTGTGGACGAGATCAGTGAAATCATGAAATTGGCCAATGAAAAGAAAATTCCAGTATTTCCGCGTGGAGCTGGAACCGGATTTACCGGTGGCAGTGTGCCAACATCAGGAGGGATAGTTCTTGGTCTGACCCGGTTTGACAAAATTCTGGATATTGATGAAGAGAACCTTGTCGCAACTATAGAGCCGGGTGTCGTTACCGAAGACTTTCAAAAAACGGTGGAAAAAGTTGGCCTGTTTTATCCCCCTGATCCTGCTTCGCTGAAAGTCTCAACGATGGGGGGCAATGTTGCTGAATGCGCCGGTGGACCACGCTGTGTCAAATACGGTGTAACCAAAGACTACATTATCGGGTTGGAAATTGTGACCCCGACTGGTGATGTCATCAAGACTGGCGGACCAACGATGAAAGGGGTTGTCGGTTACGATCTGACCAAGCTGATTTGTGGAAGCGAAGGGACTCTGGCGGTCATCACTAAAATTATCGTCAAACTGCTGCCGAAGCCCGAAGCCAAGAAAACCATGCTGGTGCTGTTCGATTCTATCGATGGCGCCGCGCAAGCTGTCTCTGCAATTATTCGTGGCAAGATTATTCCAACCACTCTTGAATTCCTCGATGCGCGAACCCTGGATTGTATTCGTCAGGCAACCGATCTGGATGTTCCTGACGCGGCACGGGCGGTTTTACTGATTGAGGTGGACGGCGACCGGGAATTTCTGGATAAGCAGGTTGCTAAAGTTTCTGCCATTGTTCAACCTCTGGGTGTTGTAGAGATCCGGGTTGCCGAAACCCCGGCTGAAAGTGAAGCTCTCTGGCAGATTCGCCGCTCTATTTCCGCATCGTTGCGCCAGGTCAACCCCGATAAATTTAACGAAGATATCTGTGTTCCCCGTTCCAAGGTTCCGGACATGATTCGTAAAATTGAAAAAATTTCCGACCACTACCAGATTCCGATTGTTAATTATGGCCATGCTGGTGATGGAAATATTCATGTCAATATTATGGTTGATGAGAAAATTCCCGGAGATCATGAAAAAGCTGAAAAAGCGGTGTTTGAAGTTTTTGAAGGGGCCCTGGAACTGGGTGGAACCATGAGTGGTGAACATGGTGTCGGAATCATGAAGGCACCGTTTTTGGGGATGGAGCTCAACTCAAACACCATCGATTACATGAAAACCATCAAGCGGGCACTTGATCCAAATAATATCCTCAATCCCGGGAAAATTTTCCCGAGTGATATTTAATATATAACGGAGAGGTGGAGAGAACGCTGAGATCGGAGAGAAAACCTTTAGAACCTAAATATAGCCACCGCCAGAAGTAGGCGCTTTTAAGCGAGACGCCAAGAACACCAAGAAGGACTTTGTTTTGGTTTAAAACCATAAAAACGATTTTGACTTTTATTCTCTTGGTGTTTTTCGTGTCTTGGTGTCCAATATCTGGCTTGGCTTTTCTCTCCAACTCTCCTTCTCAGCGTCTCTCCGTTGAAATTGTTGATAAAGGTTTACGCATGGCTAAGTTGAAAAAGTTAGAAGATTATCGTGATGAAATTGATCAATGCGTCAAATGCGGTGGTTGTCGTGCTCATTGCCCTGCTTTTGGGGCCGAGAAGCATGAAGGGCGCGTCGCACGGGGAAAAATTGCACTGGCCGATTCCTTATTAAAAGGCGATGTTGATCTGGAAGAAAAGTTTCTTCTCGATATGTCTCAGTGCCTCCTTTGCGGAAGTTGTTATGCCCAGTGCCCCAATAAGGTTCATACCGAAGATATTGTTGCAGCGACCCGACGGGAAATTGCCAGTCGCAAAGGTCTGTCAACTTTTGGTAAAGGGGTTGGGACGGTCCTGAAAAATCAGGGATTGATGAACCTGTTGGCAAAAGGTGGCGGGACTTTTTCCAAATTATTATTTAAAAAAATCCCTGATCAGAGTGGTCTAAGACTCCGTTTCCCCGCCCCATTTATCAGTTCTGATCGTACCTTGCCACCGTTGACGGCAAAGCCGTTTCGGGAACGACATCCAGAAGTTATTCCTGGCGATGCCGATAAACCGACGGTTCTTTTTTTCACCGGTTGTGGCATCAACTATATGTATCCCGATTCAGGAGAAGCTCTACTGAAAGCTCTCAAGTTTCTTGGGGTGACGGTCATCATTCCCAAGGGACAGGTTTGTTGTGGGCTGCCCGCAGTTTCTGCCGGGGCGGCAAAGACGGTTGAATCCCTTGCAGAAGAAAACCTGACAGTGTTTCAGCAGAATAAGTACGATTATATCGTCACTGCTTGTGCTTCCTGCCATTCTGGCCTGACCCAGATTTATCCGGGGATGGGTGAGGAATTCAATCAGTTCAGTGATAAAGTTAAAGACATCTTTGTTTTTCTTATTGAACAGGGGTTTGCAGAGAAACTTGATCAATTGCCAAAACAAGACAATCGAACCAAAGTGACTTATCATGATCCCTGCCATTTACGGAACCATGGTATTACCAAGGAGCCGCGGGCAATTCTGAAAGCGTTGCCGCAGGTTGATTTTGTTGAGATGGAGAATGCTGGGACCTGTTGTGGCCTGGGGGGAACCTATTCTGTATATCACTATGACACCAGTAAGAAAATTGGCGCTAAAAAAGCAGGCTTCATAAGCGAAAGCGGCGCTGAACTGGTTGCTACCGATTGCCCTGGTTGTATTATGCAACTACAGGATAGTATTAACCATGCCGATGAAAAACAACGTGTTGTGCATATCCTTGATCTGGTTGCGGAAGTTTTGCCTGAATAGGATCTTTTAACGCAGAGGCGCTGAGAAGGAGAGTTGGAGAGAAAGTCAAAACCAGACGATTGACACCAAGTTCGCCAAGACAACCAAAGTCAAAAACGTTTTTAAGGTTTTAAAACCAAAGAAGCATTTGTGTTTTTCCTTGGTGTTCTTGATGCCTGATTTAAAGGTTTTGTTCTTTCTCTCCCCCTCTCCAACTTTGCGTCTCTCCGTTAAATGAAATTTTAGGAGTTGAGATGCCGGAACGTAAACCAAAAGCTAATTATCTGTTCAGGCACCGGCTGCACGAGATAATATTCGAGGCAGATACTCCGACAGGGAAGTGGTTTGATGTTGTTCTGATCCTGAGCATTGTCCTCAGTGTCATTGTCGTTATGCTCGACAGTGTTGCCGATCTGAATCTAAAATATGGGCAACTATTCCTTTTTCTCGAATGGTTTTTTACCCTCCTATTTACAGCAGAGTATGTCCTCCGACTCAGTTGTATCGGTCGTCCCACAAAATACGCGAGAAGTTTCTACGGGATTGTCGACCTGTTATCAATTCTTCCCTCTTATGTCAGTTTGTTATTGCCTAGCGGTAAATTCTTTTTAGTGATTCGTATTCTCCGATTGTTGCGGGTGTTCCGGGTGTTGAAGCTGGTTCAATATGTCGGTGAGTCCAATTATCTGCAGCGTGCCCTTTGGGCCAGTCGGCGTAAAATCTCTGTCTTCCTCCTCTCTGTTTTTCT